>JAFGJQ010000243.1 GCA_016929015.1 Phycisphaerae bacterium
CTGCCGTAGATCTCGAGCGACATCTGGTCGTCCGTGTCCAACTGCTCCACACGCCAGACCAGCACACCCACGGCGTCCTTGACCGCCTGCATGGGCTGCTCCGGCGCCACGGTCAGTTCCGGCGTCATGGCGTTGCTCGCCCGGTTGTTCTGCAGATACTGCACGAAACCCTTCACACCGTAGCGATAGCCGAATGAACCGTTGCCGGAAATCCACGATTTCCAGACGCTTCCGGACGACGACATGGAACGATCGCCGAACCGTTCCGTATAGGTCAGCTCGTTGCTGCCCACGGCCTCGTTTCCGTTGCCACTCTGCTCCGGAGGCAGGCCGATCTGCTCCCACAGGCCGCCCGGGATTCCGCTATTCCAGCGAGCCAGCCCAAGGGCCACCGCCGTGCGGTACGGGTGGCAACCGCTTCCGTCATACGCCGCCGACATCAAGGCGTCGATCTCGGCGGGAATGTATCCCTGCTGCGCAAGGGCATTGGCGACAAACGCGTTGCTCCAGTTCTGGTTCTTCGGCAGATAGACGAGTCCCGGGTCCGAAGCCATGGAGTACCCGTCGCCCATCTCAGCGCCCCACTGAAGCTCCTTCATGAGACCCCAGGCCGGACCGCCGCGCTGGAACGCGCACTCCGCGTCCCCGTCGGCGCAGGCATAGTCCGCGCCCCACATGCCGCCGTTCTCCTCATCCGCGCCGGCGTGGGGCCGCTCCACCCCGTATACCGGGTCGGCCAGCGTATACTTGGACAAGGCATCCCACACCGGGTGCATGTCGTTCGGGTACACGCTGTCGTCGTTGTGCGAACCGGACAGGTCCGCCACGATCGCGATGTCTCGCGGCACCATCACCGCAACGGCCTCCGCCCACACTTCCGTCGCCTCCTTGCCGAAGATCCGCGCAAAATACAGCGGCATCGGACCGTTCGGCGAATCCGCAGTCATACGAACGCGAATTCGTACGGCGTCCGGCAGCGTCTGCGTCGGAGAAAACACGTAACTCCCCGAGACGGGATCCAGAACGGCTCGTCCGAATTCCACGTCACTGGGAGCCAGCGTCAACGTTTTGCCGAACGCCGCGTTCTTGGCCGTGTATTCCTCGGCGGCCGCCCGGGCCAGTTCCATCGGGTCTCCAGCCTCAAACTGCGACAACATGCCTGCCGCCGCCAGCGCCGCGGCATCCGCCGTACGCTGCAGGTCGGCCTTCGTGTTGTACATGGCACCAACGTCGAACGCCAAGGCAGCGAACCCCAACAGGACCGCCATCATCAAGGCGACCTGAACGGCCACTGCACCGCGCGACCGACGTCGGCGCGTCAGGATTCCTCTCAATGCGTTCATTGCTTTCACCCTCCCGTGCACTGCGTGGGAACGGTTATTGGTCCTGGCGAACCCGCCTGACGGTCTGCCCGACCGGTTCGCCCCGCGGCTGTCTACAGCCCCAGCATCGTCTCATGTCCCCACGGCCCATGGATCGAAAGCTCGTCCGCGCGGGATTTCACCCCGACCCGCGTCGGCGTAAGGGTGCGTTGTGAATCAGAAGGCGTACTGAGGTCCTCTGAAGGCGCACCCTCCAGCAACCCTAGAGTGTACAATTCAAAATCATTCGGTGCGGTGACGAATTGTCCGGGAACCGGAGAAACCTGGTCCGGATTCAACGGTGCGATAATCTCCGGAGTGACCAGGATCACCAGCTCGGTGATTCGCCGCCGATATTCCACGGACCGGAACAAGGCGCCGAGTACCGGGACGTCACCCACACCCGGAATGCGGCTTACCACGCCGCGGATCTCGTCGTCCAACAGGCCGGCGATGGCGATAGTCTGCCCGCTGCCGACCTCCACGGTCGTTTCCGCCCGCCGCATGGTGAGGCCCGGAACGGAGACGCCCTCCACCTGCAATGCGGTGGAGAAGTCCGTTTCGCTCACCTCCGGCGCCACTTTCAGACGGATTCGCTGGTGGTCCAACACCACCGGCGTAAAGTGCAGCCGGATGCCGAACTCCCGGAACTCGATCGCGATGGCCCCCAACGCCTGCGGAACCGGGTACGGGAACTCGCCGCCCGCCAGGAACGACGCGGATTCCCCGCTGATCGCCGTCAGGTTCGGCTCTGCCAGGATGCGAAGCAGCGAGTTATCCGCCAGCGCCCGCAGGAAAACCTGCATCTGCACGCGAGGAAATCCCAGGGCAAGCGTCGTAGAGTCGCTGATGATGTTATCGCCCGTTACGAACGGAATCGTGGACCGGGCATTCACGTCCTCCAGCAGATGAATGTCGGTCGGATTCAACCCGCCAAGGTTATTCACCACGAAGGCGTCGCGGAAATCGTCACCGGCCAGGAAGCCGTTGATTCCCAGCGCACGCACCGCGGATCGGTTCACTTCCGCAACGGTACACCGCAATAGCACCTGCTGCTCGCCGGCCACGTTCAGATGGTTCTGGACGGTCGTCTGATCGCCCCGGCCCGCCTGGACGGCGAACAGCTTCGCCATTTCCTCCATGCGCTGGGCAATCTGCGGACCGCTCACCGTGCCGGACAGAACGATGTTCCCCAGAAACGAAGTCGCCTCCGCAGTCGAGTTCGGATCGATCTGACGCAGCGTCTCGTTCAACGCGACCAGATCCAGCTCCACCGTCACCTCGAAAACGTGCTGCTGGCTGTCCGACCAGGCAATCACCTGCGTCGTGCCGTAGCCCGCACCCGTGATCAGCATCTGCATCGGACTGATGGTCTGGACGTACGCGATATCGGCGGACACCGCCTGCACCCGTTCCATGGCCACGTTGGTCTCGATGATGACGCTCTTGTTGATCGGCACCGTGATGCGCTGGGTCTCCGCCGACGTGTCCCGAACGGTGGCCGTGAAGCGTACACCGGGCCGCATGCCCGACGCCGCCTGCGTGGCCACCGCGGGTTCTTCCGCCTCGGGCGCGTCCTGTGCCGCGAGAGGACCCGTCAGGCATCCAAGTGCCAGGACCAGGCCAAACGACATGCGGCTGAGTCGGCGACCTCGCACATGCATCCGATTTCCGGTCGTGTCAGGCGGGTACATTATTCGCCAACCTCCTCATAACTGGGTTCGATGTCCGCACCGTCGTCGTCGGTCCGGTCCGGCGAATTGCCGGGCGCCCCGAGTCGACGCAGACGACGTTGGTTCTCACTCAGCCCGCCCCGACGTGCATCGGCCTGCCCTTTCCCATAGGCTGCCGGCGAGAACGTAGCCCCCGAATCACCCGGGGTCAGCCCGCGGTGAACCTCGAGCAGGTCCATGGAACACGGGCCCTTGTACAACAAACGAAACACATCGGCGCCGTTGATCACCGTCAGCAGGGACGGTGAGTTTTCGCAATCCGGCTCGGTCGCCTCCTCGGCCACGGCGATGACCGGCGGCGGAGACGGCGGGCCCACAAATGAATCCGTCGATTCCGGCGCTTTCTCGCCGAACAACTCCGCCTGCTGCGCCTCGGCCTTGTCGGTGATCAGCACGTCGTGCTCGGATCGCATCGCCAGCGTCAGCCGGCCCTTCGTCTGGGCCAGGTGCAGCTTGGGAACTTCCATCTCCGGTACGATCAGAGTCACCGACCGTACCCGTGCGTTTGCGTTTTCTTCCGTCGACTGGTTCAACATCTGGCCGACCGCTCCCACCCGGACTCGCTGAAGCAGCACGCGGCTGATCGTTTCCTTCTTCCGGTCGGCCTTCTGCACATCCATCACCACAATAACGTCGACGAAGCAGCCGGGACGCAACAGGTAGGCCACGCCGGTGGACTCATCAATCTGAACGGCCACCGCACGGTACCCTTCCTCGATGCGCTCCTCGATGCCCGGCAGCGTGCCTTCGGCCGCCAACATGCTGGCCGTGACGGGCATGCCCTGCGCCACAAACTTGCTCGTCACCCGCCCGACCAGCGGATCGATGCCGGTGAACGAATCCGACGGCAACAGCGGCGTCTTGGGCGTCTTTCGGACGAGCAGCATGTCCGCCGTGAGACGCACCGACGAGTTGATGTCCTGCCCGGCCACGACGGCATCCACAAGCTCAACGGGCACGTTGGATCCCTGGGCGCGATGAATGGCATTCACGCTCATCTTGATGGCGAAAAAGCCCACCACAAGGCCCAGGATCAATGGTATGATGGCTCGACTCTTCATGGTTCCCTCATTCTGGCACAGTGGCGGCCCGTCGCATCCATCGTTCGGTGATCCGCCCGGTTTCGCTTGCCACAATGCAGAGGTTCGCCGTCCGTGACGAAGCAGGCATGGTCTATATCGGTTGGATTCCAGGTGTGTCGGACTGTACGATCAAAATCTCCGCGTGGGCGGGCCTGGGTGGTGCGGTTTTGCAGGAAGGCCAATCCGATAACCGCAATACCCGCCCCGATAACCTGCCGGTCACCCACCCGTCCGGGCGCCGGTTCGCCGGCCGCCCGGCCCGAAGACGGGGCGCTCCCGTGAAGCAATCTCCACGGGACGCCCCAACTCCACCTGTCGCCTCGAGTCGTGAGACGCGGCCGCGTCCGTCGCATCAGCCGCCGGAAGGAGCGGCCGCGGCGCCTTCCTTCCGCATGGAAGAAGCGCCAACGACCTCAGTCGCCGAGTGCGGGATGATGCATCCCACCAGCGACACCTCCGACATGGGAACACTGATGCGGACCGTTTCCTCCGGGTTGTCCAGGGTCGCGTGCGTCATCGTGAGCGTGTAATCTGGCATGCCCACGGTGCTCATGATCTCCGCCACGCGCTCCGTCACTTCCGTGTACGGCTCCGTCGTGGACTGGAGCACGGCCACCCGGCACCCTTCGCGGGCCGCGTGCACCACGGTCTGGCGAACAAGGAATACGTATCCGTATTCGATGATTCCAAAAAGCAGTGTCAACAGAAGCGGGGCCACTACCGCGAACTCCACCAGGGCGGCGGCCCGCGTCCGCTTTCGCAACCTTCCCTTCCGTTTTGCGTTCATCACAATACCCACCAACCAAACACCTGCCCCGCGAGGACGATCAGCGAACCGATGGTGAGCGGAACGCCGTAGGGAAGAAGCTGGGACGTCGAGCCGAAGCTCTTCGCCGAGCCGAACTCCCCGAACATCGTCTCGCGGCTGGTCATCTTGACCACAATCGTGCCCAGGTTCGCCCACGCACAACGCATGCGCCCCGAGCTTACGATCATGATCACCGCAATCACACCGCCGATGACGGCGCCCACACAGAAGGCAATCAGGGTCATCCATGGGCCGAACCAGACCCCGATGGCCGCCATCAGCTTCACGTCGCCGGCCCCCATCCCGTGCATCATCCAGGGAACGATCAGCACGCCGAAGCCGAGCAGCAGCCCGAATAAGCCGCTGAGCAGCCCCTCCCCGCCGTGAAACACCCCCTGGACGACGAACCCGCTTACGATCAGTGACGCGTTCAGCCAGTTCGGCACCCGGCGTTGCGAATAATCGATCCAGGAAGCGAGCAACACGCCGGGCACCAGAATCGCACACGTCGCGCCCCAGTACGCGTCCATCACGGTCTCTCCGTTTTTCCGTCGGTCATCCCCGGTCTCGGCGACCTGCGGCCGGTGTCGGCCCCGTATCCGCCCGACTCCAGACCACCGCCGTTTGTCGACCCCAAACACGGAGATGGGCACTCGCCCTTCCGGACGAGGCCCATCCCCCCGTGCCTGGTCTATCACATAATCCCTGCCGCAGGCCGCAGACCCGCGGCGGGACGACTACGCCGCCTCATCAGCCAGTAGGCAGCTTGCTCTCGACGTTCTCGAACACCGCGGTCACCTTGGTGCCCAGGTTCGTGATGGCCGTCAGAGCGGCAATGATGATCAAAGCCAGCATGACCGCGTATTCCGTTGCGGTCGGGCCATCTTCCGACTTCAGAAACTCACGAATCCGATCCATCTTGTTCTCCTTTCCCTTCGGAAAGTGCCGGGTCGAAGTTCCGCGACCCGCTGGTGAAACAAAACGTACCCGCGCCACTCCCTTGCGCCGGCACCTGTCTGCATTCACTCGCACCTCCACAGGGCTCGAGCAACACGCCGGTTCCTTCCCTGGTCGGCGTACCCGATCGACACCTACTGTTGCCGATCTGCATAGGATGTAAATTTCAGATCGCCGAAAGGCAAACCGCGCGTACGCTTTTCGCAGTAGATTTCGCCGCCGAGGTCCGCGGAATCCGCCAAAAGCCCGTTGCCCGCACGACGCCCGGGATATCCACGGACCCGGCGCGCGCCGGAATTCCGCCATCGTGCAAATGGCAGAGCTGGCGGGAGTGAGATCAGACCCGCAGCGGCGTCCGTTTCACAAGCGTCCTGCCGCTCGTTCCTCTACCCACTCCCGATAACCAGGCCATCGTACGCCAGGGCCATGCCCTCCGGCAGCTCCGCGTCCGTTTCCGCGTGCTTGAGAGCGTGAGCGATGTGCGTGAACCAGGTGTGACGCGCACCGATCCGGCAGGCCGTCTCCACCGCCTGGTCCAGGTTGAAGTGCGTCGGGTGGGGCTTCCGACGAAGCCCGTCCAGAATCAAGACGTCCAGCCCTCGCAACCGCTCCAGCGACTCCGGAGGGATGAAATTGCAGTCCGTGCAGTAGGCCACGTTTCCGAACCGATACCCCAGAACGGCCAGCGCCCCGTGCATCAGGGGAATCGGCAGGATGTGCCGGCCGAATAACTCAAAGGGCCCGCCGTCCAGCGACTCCAGACGCAGCGACGGCTTCTGCGACGGGTAGTCCGGATCGTCCTCGAATGCGTAGCGAAACCACTGTCGAACCACCTCCACGGTGTGAGGCAGCCCATAGCACGTCAGCGTACGGTCCATCAGAACGTTGAACCGCCGCAGATCGTCCAGCCCGGCAATGTGATCGGCGTGGTGATGTGTGAACAGGATGGCATCGACCCTGCGGATCCCGTTCGCAATGCACTGCAACCGCAGCTCAGGACTTGTGTCCACCAGAAAGACATGCTCTCCGTACTCGACCGCAATGCTCGGGCGGGTGCGGCGGTCCCGGGGGTCCGTCGAGGTACAAACCGGGCAATCGCACCCGATCATGGGCACGCCATGCGACGTGCCGCTGCCGAGGATGGTCACCCGCACGCAATTGTCCGATCTGCTCCCTGACACGTTCACCTTCTCTGTCGCCCGCATGGACGGCCCGCCATTGTAGCGACAACGAAACGTTGACGCACCGTACGCCCGCGGATACCGTCAGACGCGGCATGGACGGCATACGCAGCACATACAAGGACGCGGCACAAGGGTCCGACAGGCACCCAACGTCGTGGCGCCGGATCGGCGCGGCAACCTGCATCGCCCTGCTGGCAAACCTCCTGGGCTGCCAGACAACGGGCAACACGTCCGCCCGCCGAGTCGGGGAAGCCTGGCCCACAGCCGCACAGGCCCCCCGAGTCGCCCCCTCCACTGTGCCGCCCGAACCGGACCCGCAGGCTTCTTCGACTCCACAAACCACCACTCTCGAGAATTCCGTCATCGCCACAGTCAACGGGACGCCCCTTTACCGCGGCAGCCTGGTCCACCTGCTCCTCGCCGGGCACGGTCCGGGAATGCTCGAGCAGATGGTCGTTCTGGAGGGGGCCCGTCGCCTGGCCGCCGATCGCGGGATCGCCGTAACACAGACGGACATCGACCGCGAATACGACCGATCCATTCGGCAACTGGTCGGGACCGCCACCCGCTCCGAGTCCGACACGTTTGACCAACAGGCCGGCCAGGCCATACTGGACGGCATATTGGCACGACGGAACATATCCGAGCGCGAGTATCGATTGGCCGTCGAGCGAAACGCATACCTGCGTAAGATCGTCACCGCCGAACTGCGCATCACTTCGGACCAGGTGCGCCGCGAGTATGATCGCGTCGCCGCCGACCGGCTCTCCATCCGCCACATCGAGTTGAAGGACCCGGCGCAGGTTGCCCGGGTCCGTCGTCTGCTCGATGCCGGCGTACCGTTTCCGGACCTGGCCCGCCTGTACAGCGCAAACGCAACGACCGCACAGAACGGCGGGGCCCTGGAACCCTTCGCGGCGGATGATCCGGACGTTCCCGCCCTGCTCCGCGAGGTCGGTTTTGCCCTCCAAGACGGAGAAACCTCAAATGCCGTCCGGATCGATACCACCTACCACATTCTCCGGCGCGAGCGGCTTCTGCCGGGACGGACGGAGAGTTTCGAGACGCTGCGCCCCGAATTGGAGCAACGATTGCGCGACCGTCTGACGGCACCGGCCATGCAAGTCCTGTACAGGGAGTTGTACGACGGCGCCGATATCTCCATATACGATCCCGTTCTGCGCGATGCGGTGGAGCAGCGACGCGGCGCGGGTACGAGCAACCCGCAGTCGGGCGGCCCTTAGCCCCGGGAGCCTCGGCCGCGCCCGGCCCTGCGGATCGAAAGGAATCGGTAGTGCCTCATCACCAGAAGTACAAAGCGGTGTTGCTGTTTGGGTGCCCCGGGTCCGGTAAGGGCACACAGGGGGTCACCCTGGCCGGAATGCCAAACCTGTTCCACCTGGCCATGGGCGACATCTTCCGCGGACTCGACAAGCAGAGCCCGATCGGCCAGGAGTTTCTGTCGTACTCCACGAAAGGGCTCCTCGTGCCGGACGAACTTACCGTCCGCGTATGGAAGCAGCACGTACAGGCCCTCGTGCAGCGTGGGGAAATTCGGCCGGACTATCACATTCTCCTGCTCGACGGCATCCCGCGCACGCCCGCCCAGGCGGAGCTTCTGCGGGACTGCATCGGCATCCTCAGGATCCTCCACCTGGTCATCACCAACGTGGACGGACTGGTCCACCGGCTGAGCCTGCGAGCGAAAAAGGCCAACCGGCCGGACGACGCGGATGAGTCCGTCATCCGTAAGCGAATCAGCGTGTATGAACAGGAAACCAGTCCGGTGCTCCAGAGCTACCCCGCCGCGCTGGTGGCGGACATCAATGCGGACCAGCATCCTCTGGCTGTCCTGCGCGACATCGCCGACTGCCTCAGCCGCTGTCTGCCCGCGAACATCTGAGGCACACGGAAAAGGCGGACGCCAACCAACATGAGCAAGCGCTTGCGACATGGCTGCCTGCACGCCGGCATCCCGATTCTTCTGGCGCTCTGGGGGTGCGCGCCCGGGGGCACCGGTGACGGAACCGGCACACAAACGGTTGTCACGCCGGTGGCCGACGAGCTGAACAACCCCACCGCCCTGCTGTTCGCCCCCGACGGTCGGCTTCTGGTCGCCGAAAGCGGCGCCGGGCGCATCATCGCTCTGGATGAGGCCGGCAACGCGAGCCTCCTGATCGATGGGTTCACGATCGGCACGTACAGCCCGTTTGACATCGGGCCGCTCTCGATCGCCAGCGCAGCCGACGGAAGCCTGATTGTCGGTGAAGGCGGCGAGCGTTTCGGCCGTGAACGCGTGTCATTCTACGCGGCGGACGGCACACCCGGGCCGGACGCACTCGTCCCCCGCGGCGGGGCCGATTTCTTCGATGTCGCCCTGGAACCGTCCACCGGGCGGCTTTTCATCGCGTCCACCGGAAGCAACCGCGTTTTTGTCGCCGACCCGGCCGACGCCGGGGGATTCGCTGAGCCCGCCGATTTCGTCGCCGACACCACGGCCGACCCGCTCCGCGCCTCTGCGCCGGCCGCCCTGGCGTTCGATGCACAAGGCCGGCTGCTCGTCGGGTTTGCGGACCAGGCCGGCGGCGCCGTTCTCGCGCTGAACACCGACCCCGCGGCCGTATCCGTTCTTATCAGCGTCGTGGCCACAAGCATGAGCCCTGTCATGTCCATCGCGGTCCGACCATCCGATAGCGCGATCGCCTACGCTACGCTGGACGGCCCGCTCACCGGCAGCGTTTACCTCATCGCTCCCGACGGTACCCAATCCACTCTTGCC
>JAFGJQ010000244.1 GCA_016929015.1 Phycisphaerae bacterium
CGACCAGCGGGTGCTCGGGGGCCAGCACCATGTAGGTGGCGCCGAACAGCGTGTCCGGCCGGGTGGTGTATACGCGGATCGTGAACGGCTCCGGCCGGGCCGGGTAGCCGCCGGCACGACGCGCGGCCCGCCATCGCTCGGCATCCGGCGCAACCGGTGCTCCGGGCCCGCCGGAAACCAGCGGGAAGTCCACCTCGGCCCCGGTGCTGCGGCCGATCCAGTTGCGCTGCATGATCTTGATGGGCTCCGGCCAATCCAGCAGTTCCAGATCGTTCAGCAGTCGCTCCGCGTACTTCGTGATGCGCAGCATCCATTGGCGCAGGGGTCGGCGGAACACCGGGTGGTTGCCGCGTTCGCTGCGACCGTCGGACGTCACTTCCTCGTTGGCCAGCACGGTGCCCAGGGCGGGGCACCAGTTCACCGGCACCTCGTCGATGAAGGCCAGGCGCTGGTTGTTGATCGCCTGCTGCTGCTCGGCGGCCGACATTTCGCTCCACTTGCGGTGCGGCTGTTTCCGGTCGCGCACCAGCTTCAGCGCGTCGTCCACGAAGAGTTTCTCGTTTCGCAGGGCTGCTTCCAGGTCGCTGACGGGCCGGGCTTTTCCCCTGTACGGGCGTCCGGTGTGGTCGGTCCAATCGAACTCGTCGTCGAACCAACTGTTGAACATCTGCAGGAAGATCCACTGCGTGTGCTTGTAGTACTCCGGATCGCAGGTGGCGATTTCGCGGTCCCAGTCGTAGGAGAAGCCGAACATCTTGAGTTGCCGCCGCATGTTCTCGATGTTGCGGCGCGTGGTGACGGCCGGATGCACGCCGTGTTCGATGGCGTATTGCTCAGCCGGCAGCCCGAAGGCGTCATATCCCATCGGATGCAGGACGTTGAACCCGCGCATTCGTTTGTATCGCGAGTAGATGTCCGTCGCGCAGTACCCCAGCGGGTGGCCGACGTGGAGCCCCGCGCCGCTGGGATAGGGGAACATGTCGAGGACGTAGCACTTGGGCTTTGTGCCGTCGAAGCCGGGATCGCCGGGGTTGGCCACGGCAAAAGACTTGTGCTCTTCCCAGTAGGCCTGCCAGCGGGCCTCGATCGCCCGAAAATCGTAACTACCTGCTTTTGCAGGGGATTGCGTGTCTGCCATGCTCATTTTCCCATGCTGCCGGGGTGATAATGTCTCTCGACGTATCGACAAAACGCCCAGTGTATCGGTCGCGCCACCGCCCGGCAACCAGGGCGGCCGGCGGCACAACTTGTTTTCAGTCAATATGTTACGAAAAACGGCGAATCGACTTGCCCCCCGACGAAGCGAATTCGACATTTCCAGTGCCAAGACCTCCTTCTTCCTCCTCCTCCGAGGGAAGCCGCCAGATCGGGGCGCAAGTCGCGATCTGGCGATTTCCGTTTTTACGGCAGTGAGAATTCGGGCGACCGGTGAGAGTGCGTCAGCCGTTGAGCATGCCGGCCAGATGGGTCAGGTCGCGGGCGAGGGCCTCGCTGGCCGTGGTGTTGACGGCCGCTGAGGCGGCGGAGTCCGACTCGTTCGGGGTCTCCCGCATGTCACCCAGAGACGTTCGGCTGCGTTCGAGAATCAGCCGGAGGCGCTCGTTCGTGTCGCGGCGGGCGGAACGGCCAAGCCGCTCTGTTCGGGTCCGCACGTGGTCGGCCGGGCCGACCTGCTCGATCTGGCGGACCACCTTGCCGACTTCGTCGCCGATCCGCTTGGATCGGCCGGCGGTTTTGACGGCTTCCTTCATGGCCTCATCCGCTACGCGGCGGGCGCGGTTGGTGGATTGATTCATCACGCCCAGTTGGGCCAGGATCGACTTCTGCGCCATCGCCATGCGATCCGAAACGGACTTGAGGGCAGTCATTTCATCGGTGAGGCTCGACACGCGTCGGTGCGCTCGCGTGGCTCGCTCAAACGCCTTGCGAGCCAGGCGGCGGGCGCGGCCGGTCGCGCCCTGCAGATTCTGTATGACCACCGCCTGAGCATCGCCGCGGCGAATCGCGCCGCTCAGCCAGGCTTCGATGTTGTCGATCTGTCGCTCGGTTTCGGCAATGCGCTGCATGAGCTGACCCACGCGTTCGTCCGGGCTCAGCGCGGGCGCAGGCGCGGAAGACGCCGCAACCGTGGGCACCGAGAGCAGCGCGGCATCCATGACATCCGGAATGGACAGGTCGGGTATGCCGACGGCCTGCGCAAACGCGTCGCCGGCGGCCTGGCGGGCGACGCGCAGTGCCCGGGCCAGGTTCTCGAGATGAGAGATTCGCTGGTCGTGTTCGGCCGCCTTCGGCACGAGCTTTTCAACGGCTTGCTCATACCGACGTGCACCCTCGGCGACGTACTTCTGGAGGTGGCCGACCTGGCGTGCCGCGGCGTCGGCCGTGGCCGTGCCTTGAGCGGCCCGCTCCTGCACGCCGGCCATTTCCTGTTCCAGCGAAGCCAGCTTGTTGGCCACTTCGTCAAGCCCGGAGGCGGTGGCGGTGGTCGCCGACCGCTGGGCATCGGCGTGGGCGGCCTGGAGTCGAGTGATCTCATCCAGGCGGGTGAGCGCGGCCTGCCATTCCTCGGCGGGCACAAGCACGTATCGAGCGTCATGGATCGATGCGGTCGGCCCAGGTTCCGTGCCCTGCATGGCGGCGGCCGGCCACGCGCACGCCCGCTCCGGGGCCTGGGCGATCCGGCCGGCGGGCGCGGACGTTCCGGGGATTCCGCCGTCGATGGGCATCATCTGGCGGAGAACGCTCTCGACGAACGGGCCGTCGACCGTGGTTCGATCGGCGGAATAGGCGCTGAGCAGGGCGTTGTCGCAAATGGTGTTGATCAGCCGCGGCAGCCCGCCGGCGTGATGGTGAATGGCCGCAACCGCGGACTCGTCGAAGATGTCCGCCGTTGCGCCGGCGACCTGGAGTCGGTGCCGGATGTACGCGCCGCACTGCTGGGGGCTCAGGGCGGGCAGGTGGAACGTGCGGAAGAGGCGCTGTCGCAGTTGCCGCATGTCCGCCGCCTGAAAGCGTGCACGCAATTCGGGCTGGCCCAGGATCACGACCTGGAGCAGTTTGGCCTCGTCGGATTCCAGGTTGCCGACGGTACGAAGCAGCTCGAATGCATCGCGGGGCAGGTTCTGGGCCTCGTCCAGCACGAGAACCACCGGCATCCGCGCGGCGAATCGGTCCAGCAGAAACGTTTGGAGCGAGTGGATGAGCCGGGCGTTGGATTCGTCGCCACGGACGTCGACTTCCAGCTCGGTGCAGATCAGGTGCAGCAGGTCGCGGGCGGACTCCACCGCGTGATTCACGGTGGCGAAGGCGACCTGCCCGTCGAAGTGGCGGAGCATGAGCCGGGAGATCAGCGTCTTGCCCGTGCCGACTTCGCCCGTCAGCAGGACGTATCCTTTCCCTTCGCCTACGGCATAGATGAGTGTCGCCAGCGCTTCCTCATGATCGGGCGTCGGGTAGAAAAAGCGCGGATCGGGCGTGTTGTTGAACGGCAGTTCACGCAATCCGAAATGATTGGCGTACACAGGATCAGCCCGTCCTTGTCACAGTGTGGGCGCGGACATCCGGTTGTCCTGCTGGATATCGGGCTCGGCTGGGGGGTACTTGAGGTATGCGGCGGATAATGCCGTGCGTCCCGCGGCGGGGCCGGCGTGCGGCAACGTCCGAAAACCGCAAGGTCCGGTCATTTTCCCGGCATCAAGTTCGTTCAGGTGGCCGGCTCGAAACCCGATAAAACGGGCGTACGTATAGCCGGACCGGTCCGCCGCCGCGCGGGTCGGCCCCGGGGTGGACTGCGGAATGCCCGCGGCCTCCCGCGGTCGGACGCACGCCCCGGTCCCGGCAAGACGGAGCGCTGAGCCGTGAATCTTACGCAAATGGGGACGCTGCTGCCGGTCGCGCTGCTGTCCGTCTGCGGATGCGCGTCGAACCAGCCGGAGATCCACAACTGGCTCATGGCGTACGAGCAGCCGAACTCGTCCTTCGAGTACCGAGTCGGCATTCCGGACACTTTGCAGATCACGGCCCCGCGCGTTCCGGAAATCGACGGAGAAACCCAGACCATCCAACCCGACGGCAAGCTGACTCTTCGTCTGCTGGGCGAGGTGCGCGTGGACGGAATGACCGCACGCGAAATCGCCGCCAAGCTGACGGGACTGCTGCACGAGTACTACGAAGACCCGAAGGTGCAGGTGCGGATCGCCGCGTACCGCAGCAAGAAGGTCTACGCCTTCGGGCAGATCGGCAGCGGATACGGCGGCGGGGGAACGGCCAACCAGGGCAACGCCCGGGCGATTCCCTACACGGGCCGCAACACGCTGCTCGACACGCTCTCGGAGGCGGGCCTGAGCTTCATTGCCTGGCGCAGCCAAGTCAAGGTCATCCGAGCGAACCCGGCAGCCGACGGGCGACACGTCATTACGGTGGACGTGGACAGGATGTTCGCCGAGGGCGATACGAGCCTGAACGTGCTGCTGGAGCCGGGTGACATCGTGTACGTGCCGCCGACGCCGCTGGGATGGGTGGGCCTGCGCATCCAGGAAGTGCTCTTCCCGCTGAGCCCGGTGGTGAACGCCTACTCGCTGCCCGCCGGCCTGTTGAGCGCGCACGACCAATACGAGGACCGCTGACCCGCAGTCGGGGATCCTGAGGATCCGTCGCACCGTGAGAATGCCATGGGACGCATCGCCGAAGCGTTGAAGAAAGCGGAACGGGAACGGCAACTCGCCTCGACGGCCGAGCCGTCGACGCCGACGGCCCCGCGCCCGGAAGCGCCGCCGGATCCGACCGCGAATCCGGCGGCCGTCTCGACGGACGTGCAGTCCGTGCGCCCCGTGCGATCCGTCTCGGAAGGCATGTCTGAAGCGCTGGTGGCCTACTACGATACGTCCTCAATGATCACGGAACAGTATCGCTCCCTGCGAACCCGGCTGCTGAGCATGAATTCCGGCAGCGAACCCCAGGTGCTCGCCGTCACCAGCGCCGTCCCCCGAGAGGGCAAGAGTGTCACGGCGCTGAACCTTGCCGTGATTCTGTCCGAGATTCAGCACCTGCGCGTGCTGGTGATCGACGGCGACTTCCGCCGCAGCTCTCTGGCTCGGCTGCTGAATCAGCCGGGAGCGCCCGGATTGGCCGACATGCTTCGCGGTCAGGCGACCCTGGAATCGATCATCCAGCCCACCGCGATGCCGAACCTGATGTTTGCGCCCGCAGGCAAGATGGGGAATCGCAGCGCGGCCGACCTCCTTTCGTCCGAAACGCTGGCCCGCACGCTCCGCAAGCTCCAGACACAGTACCAGTACATTATCGTCGATACGCCGCCCGCCACCACGGTGACGGACGTGGGAGTGATCGGCCAGCTCTGTCATGCGGTGGTCATGGTGATCCGCATGAACCGCACGCCCGGGCCGGTCGTGCGGCGGGCCGTGCGGATGCTCCAGGTGAACAACATTCCCGTGGCCGGCTGCGTGCTGGTGGGCCGGAACGAGCGGAACACACGCTACGGCTACTACTACGGCTACTACCCGTACTACCGGTACTACAACGACTACTACCACCGCGAGCGGGAGGAGTAGGACGCGTGCGCCGGCCGGAGGCGGTCGTTCGCGGCGGGCGGCAGGAGGGTCGGACGAGTCGAAGCTCGGGCCGACGGACTGGCGAATATGATCCGTGATCGCGTCATTGTCTGCCTGGCGAGCCGGTGGGACTACGACCCCACCAGCAAGCACCAGGTCATGCGCATCCTGGCTCGCGAGAATGACGTGGTCTGGGTGAACTACCGCGCATCGCGGCGGCCGCGGGCCACGGCGGCGGACGCCGGGGCCGTGGCATCCACGGTCGGACAGATCCTGCGCGGCGTACGCCGGGTGGCACCGCGCATGGTGCAATTCACGCCGCTGGTGATCCCCGGCGCCCGGCACCCGGCAGCGCGGGCCTGGAACCGCCGGCTGCTGGTCCTCCAGGTGCGGCGGGCGATGCGGCACGTGCGGCATTCGGCGGACCAGCCGGTACAGGTCTGGACGTTCGCCCCGGACGGCGAATTCCTGGCCGACGCGCTGCGACCGGAGCGATTCCTTTACTACTGCGTGGACGAGTACACCGAGTTCGAGAATCTCAATCGCGACGCCGTGGCCGCCGCCGAGCAGCGCGTGTTGGCGCGGGCGGACGTGGTTATCACCACGTCGCAGGCCCTCTACGAATCGAAACGGTCGCACAACGCCAACACGCACCTTGTGCGGCACGGCGTGGACGCGGCGCACTTCGCTCCGGCGCTGGAGGAGGGACTGCCCCTGCCCACCGAGCTGGCGGGCATCCGCGGGCCGATTCTCGGGTTCTTCGGACTCATTCACCACTGGATCGACTGCGACCTGCTGGAGGCGGTGGCCCAGCTTCGACCGGCCTATTCCTTTGTGCTCATCGGAGAGGACCGGCAGAACCACGCCGGGCTGCGACGCTGCCCGAACGTACACTTCCTGGGGCGGCGGCCGTACGGCTCGCTGCCCGCCTATTGCCGGGCGTTCTCCGCCGGGCTCCTGCCGTTTGCCCGGACCCGCATGACGCGGAACGTCAACCCGATCAAGCTGCGCGAGTACCTCGCCGCCGGCCTGCCGGTGGTCTCGACGCCGCTGCCGGAGGCGGAACGGTATTGGCCGGAGGTCCGGATCGCTCCCGACGCGGAGAACTTCGCCCGGGCCTGCGACGAAGCGGTGGCCGACGCGGCCCCGGCACGACGGCACGCCCGCAGCCGGCTGGTTGCCGACGAGACATGGGACGCAGTGGTCGAGCGTCTGTCGGTGCTGGCCGACAACGCATCGGCATCAGCTCTCCCGGCCATCGCCGTGCCGGCGGTGGCCTCGTGAATTGCGAATGGTGAATTGCGAATTGCGAACGACGGACTTGCAGGGTCGGTCGTTGCGGACCGGCTTTTTCCCCGCTCTGTAATCGTGCTCTGTATCGGCCGCTTCTGCGGTCGGTCCCACTTGGTTTGGACCGGCGGATGCCGATCGGGCGTCACTTTTTGACCGGGGGACCGGCCAGGACCTCGAACTGATCCAGGGGCGACGTGTCACCGCTGCGGATCAGGTCGATGTCGCGCCGGATAGTGGGCGCGGTGGTCTGGATGTATCGCCGCGCGACGGCCCGCTTGCGCTCGCCGGCCGTCGCATGCCGTAGGAAGATGTGTCCGATGATCACCGCAATGGCCGAGTCCACGAGCCGCCGGCCGGCGAGGTCCATGTATTGGCCGCCCTTCTCCTTGATCACGCGGATGCCGTCCAGCACGAGGTCTTTGCCCTGGCTGAGGGTCTGCCGCAGGTCGCAGAGCAGGGCATCCGCGTATTCGCGCTCTTCGTATTCGGTGACCAGTTTCTCGAACGCGCCGCCGCAGACGCCGCGCACCGCGGCGACGATCTGTAGCTGGCTGGTGCCCTCGTAAATGGTGGTGATGCGGGCGTCGCGCAGGTGCCGCTCCACCGGATAGTCCTTCATGTATCCCGATCCGCCCAGCACCTGGATCGCGTCGTTGGCCACCTTCACGCACATTTCCGAGGCGTAGTACTTGCTCATCGGCGTGAGCATTCCGTTTCGCCGCTTGAGCACGCGGGCGTCGTTTTTGCGACGCTTCAGCTCGTCCGGCTCGCCGGGCGGGTTGAACCCCATCACCCGCAGGTTGTTGTTCTCCACGTCGCAACTGCAGCTTGCCTCGTACGTCAGCGCCCGGGCCGCCTCGATCGCGATCCGCATGTCCGTGATGAGTTCCGCCACCGCCGGCAGCTTTTCAATGGGCACGCCGAACTGCTTGCGGCTGTGCCCGTAGTCCCGGGCCACGCGGAACGCCGCCTCGGCAATGCCCAGCGACTGCGCGGCGATGCCGATGCGGGCGCCATTCATGAGGCTCATGGTGTAGGAAATGAGGCCGAGCTGCCGCTCGCCGATCAGCTTGGCGGGCACGTCGTCATAGACCAGCTCACACGTGGGCGAGCCGTGAATGCCCAGCTTCGTCTCGAGGTGCCGCACCTTCAGGCGGGGTGACCGCTCGTTCACAAACAGGCTCAGCCCGCGGCCGTCCTTCACGTCCGGCTCGCTCCGGGCCAGAGTCAGCAGCACCTCGCCGCAGCCGTTGGTGATGAACCGCTTGACGCCGGTCAGCCGCCACTGGCCGTCGGTGTCCTGCCAGGCCCGCAACCCGACGGATTGGAGGTCCGAGCCGGCGTCGGGCTCCGTGAGGGCCATGGCGCCCGTCAACTCGCCCTTGGCGAAACGGGGCAGGAATTCCTTCTTGATCTCCTGGTTGGCGAACGCGTTGATGGTTTCCGCGATGCCCTGCAGCCCGAAGATGTTCATCAGCGATGCGTCGGCCCGGCTGACGATCTCGTTGGCCATGGTGTAGACCACGTTCGGGCAGTTCAGCCCGCCGAACGCCCGCGGAAGCGTGAAGCCCATCAGGTCCGCCTGGGCCAGGGCCCGCAGGTTCGCCCGCACGCCCGCACCCAGCGTGACCGTGCCGTCCTCGTTCAGGTGGTTGCCTTCCAGGTCCACGTCCTCCGCGCGCGGGGCGATCTGGTTGCCCGCCACGTCTCCCACGATGTCCAGAATGCGACGGTAGTTGTCCACCGCATCCGCGGCGTCCACCGGGGCGTACTCGGCGCCCGGCCCGTCGGCCCCCTGGAAGTCGTCCTCCTGGATCGTGGCGATGCCCGCCAGGTCCAGGTGCTGAAACAGGAACTGCAGGTCGTCATTATCGCGAAAGAAGTTCGGCATGATTTTGCTCGGCCTCGATGCTGAGGGAACTCGGCTCTTCTGACTCGCCCCGGGCGGTTACGCCCGCTCCTTGATCGCCCGAATCATCATCGGGATCACCTTGTTGAGGTCCCCGACGATCCCATAGTGGGCCACGGAGAAGATCGGGGCTTCCCGGTCCCAGTTGACGGCGATGATTTTCGCGGACTCCTCCATCCCCGCCCGGTGCTGCACGGCCCCGCTGACGCCGCACGCGATGTACAGGGCCGGCCGGACGGTCGTGCCGGTCTGGCCGACCTGGTGCTCCTTGCCGATGAAACCGCTGTCCACCGCCGCCCGGGACGCGCCCACCACGCCGCCGACCGCGGACGCCAGGTCGTGGATGAGCTTGAAGTTCTCCTTGCTGCCCACGCCGCCGCCCCCGGTGACGATGGTGCGGGCGGCTTTCAGGTTCACCTTGCGCGGCTCGCGATGCCGCTCGATGAGCCGGATCGCCAGGTCGAAATCGGTCAGCGCCACCTTCTCTTCGATGATCTCGCCGCTCCGCCGCGGGTCGCCGTTGCCCAGGGCCATCACGCCTTCGCGGACGGTGGCCATCTGCGGCCAGCGGTCGTGGTTGATGATCGTCGCGATGATGTTGCCGCCGAACGCCGGCCGCACCTGCAGCAGCAGGTCCTTGTGCGTAACGCCCGCCTTGGTGTCTTCATAGTCGCCGATCTGCAGGTCGGTGCAGTCCGCCGTCATGCCCGCCCGCATTTCCGACGCGACCCGTGGGGCCAGGTCCCGGCCAAGCGGGGTCGCTCCGTACAGCACGATCTGCGGCTTGTGACGGCCGATCAGCTCGCACATCACGCGGGCGTAGGGCAGCGTGCGGTAGTGCTCCAACTGCGTGTCGTGTACGAAGTACACCTTGTCCGCGCCGTGCGCGATCAGTCGATACGAAAGCTCCCGGACGTTCCAGCCGGGCAGCACGGCGCCGACCTTCACGCCCAGGCGGTCGGCCAGCTCGCGGGCCTTGCCGCACAACTCCAGCGAAACGTCGCTGAGGCTTTCGTCTTCCTGTTCGGCAAAGACCCAGACATCGCCTTTCCGGTTCGGTTCAATCATGGATTTCGCTCTGCGTTCCTGGCGTTTTTCGTTTGAGGCGGCGGCTGCCGCGGTGTCGTCATCCCAGCGTGTGGTCCACGATCAGCTCGTGAATCATCCGTCGCACGCCCTCTTCATTCGGCGGAATCTCCGTGTGGCCCTCTTTGGTGAGCACGATGGATTGGATGCGGTGCACCTTGGTCGGCGAGCCGGCCAGTCCGCACCACTGAAGATCGGCCCCCAGGTCGTCCAGGTTCCACGTTTCGATCAGAAGGCCGCGCACCTTCAGGGCGAGCGTGCGCTTTTCCAGCTCCGCTTCCCTCTGGCTGTCCGAGGCTTCGGGCATCTGGGCGTTGATTTCCCGCAGCACCTCGTCTCGGGCCCGGGCCCGCTTGTTCCGCATGACGCGCCGGGCGGCGGCCGGCCGCGGCAGGTTGGCGATGTCCAGCACGGTCAGCAGTGCGGGCAGGCGCGTTTCCAGCACCTCCCAGCCGTTGCCGACGTTTCGCCGGACGCGGGCCGCCGAGTCGGCCAGCTCCACGAACCGCTCGAAATACGTCACCTGCGGGATGCCCAGCTTTTCCGCCATCTGCGGCCCGACCTGTGCCGTGTCGCCGTCTATGGCCTGCCGTCCGCAGA
>JAFGJQ010000020.1 GCA_016929015.1 Phycisphaerae bacterium
CCCCGTCATCGCCCGATCATGGCGCATGCGAATGCCGCTGAGCTGTTTCACCCTCCGGCCGCCGTCCCACAGGGCCGTGCACAGGTAGTACTCGCCCCCGGACCGGAAGAAGAGGTCGGGATAGTAGCCCACCCACTCGGTGAACACCTTGCGCGGCATCATGGTGAAGCCGGTCTTGAACGTGGCCACGTAGCGATCAGCCGCAACCGGCGGCTCCTCGGCCGGGCCCTCGATGTTGCACGTCGCGGCGCCGAGTTCCGGCTCACGAACGAAGGCCGCGACAAACTGCGCGACGGCATCCGTACCGAGCAGGTGCGCATCGTCGTCGAGGGTCAGCACGTACTCGCCCTGCGCGTTCCGGATCGCGAGGTTCAGCGCGGGAAAGAACCCGATATTCTGTGCCGTTTCGAGCAGGCGCGCACCGGGATGCTGTTTCGCGATGGCCTCCGCCGTGTCGTCCGTACAGCCGTTCACCACGACGATGGTCTCCATGCGCGGGTAATCCTGCGCGGCGCACGAATCCAGGCAGCGCAGGACCAGGTCGCGCCGGTTGTGCGTCACACACACAACAGACACAAGCGGCGCCGCGGCCTCTGTCGTTTCTCGCATGCTGTCGCTTTTCACGTCCGGCGCTGTCAGGCGTCTGCGGAACCGCCGGGCGGAAGCTCATAGCCGAGCCGGCTCATCTCATCCCCCGCCAGTTCCAGGAACCGCGTCCGCCAGTCCGGCAACCACGATTCCAGAGGCTGCATCGGACCGCGCTGGCGGTTAAGCCGCTGTGCCAGGATGCCCGAAACAGCTCGCGCGGACGGCTGTGTCAGCCCGAGAAACCGGAACATCCCGGAGATGGAATCACCCTCACGCGAAAAGATATGTTCGGCCTTCAGACACATGCGGCGCGAGGCATCCAGCGATTCGAAGAAATCCCGCACGAAGGTATTTGTTTCGGCCCAGAGCCAGACGACCTTCTCCAGCGGCGACCACTCCTTCCACAGGCGGGCGGCGGGATCCCCCTGCCGCGGCACGATCCGCCGCGCATCGTAGCGGCTGCCCTGGTACCAGTTCCGGTTCAATCCCGAACGCACCACGGATATCGGGTCGCGGACAAGGTGGATGAACTTCGCGTTGGGCAAGGCCTGCGCGATGACCGGGGCGAGAAAGGTGACGTAGGGGCCCGTCTCGCCGTACACCAGGCTCGAAGCTGCCGCGTTCCGCAGAAGGACTTCGCGGGACGCCATGAAGGTCTCGATCAGATTGCCCATCTGGTTGTATTCGGTATCGTAGGCAAGCTTGCTCAGCGCGGACAGATAGGGATGCGGCTCATGATGCACGGTTGCCTCCGAAGCCGCGTCGAGCAGTTCCGCCACGGTCTTGGTGCCGGTCCGGCCGGTGGAAAGGATGAAGAAGCAAGACATGCCGGGATCCAGCACGGGTTCTTTCGCTTGGCCCCGCAACAGCGCGGCAAGCCGTTGAAGAACCAGGCGCGGAGGAGTCCGCATGATCTTCCGTGTCAATGTTGTGCTCATGTCTCGTTTCATCTCCCTGTCAGGATCTGCCGATACAGAACCGTCATGCTCTGCACCAGCGTCTTCATGGTGAACCTCGCGCGCACGGTCTCCCGACCGGCCTCGCCCATGCGACGCCTCAAGCCGGGATCTCCCAGCAGACAGCCCAGTGCATCAGCCATGGCATCAGCGTCGCCGGGTGGCACGAGAAAGCCTTCACGCCCGTCCGTGACCGCATCCCGAGTGCCAACGACATCTGTTGCCACCACGGGAAGCCCCGCAGCCATAGCTTCGAGAAGAGCCAGCGGCAGACCCTCGGCGCACCGCGACGGCATCGCGAACACGTCGATCGCGCGGTAGAAGGGCGTCATGTCCCCCAGCCTCCCCAGAAACCCCACGCGGTCGGCAATGCCGCGTTGTCGGGCCAGGAGCTTGTACTCTTCCAGAAGAGAACCGCCTCCGGCAATCTGCAAGCGGCACTTCACGCCGCGGTCACTGAGGCGTGCGACGGCTTCGATCAGCGTTCGGTGATCTTTCTCGGGCCGCAAACGCCCGGCCGCGCCCACGATCGGCAGGTCCCCACGAGCCGCCCCGACCGCGCGACCGGCTGCCTCGTACTCCGGCAACCACGGGATGGCATTGGGCATGAGGTGTATGCGGCTGGCGTCGATGCGCAGATGTTCGCCGGCGTACGCCCTGGCGCCCTCGGAACATGCCACGAACGTTGCGTGCGACCGCGCCAGGAGGGTCTTGTAGTTGAACCGGCGGAGCCGGTTGCGCCAGGCGCTGTCCTCCAACCACGGGCGCGTGTCCAGGATGTGCACCACGTGTCTGGCCTGCCCGCGCGGGAGCGCCATGGCACAGACCATGTCGGCCGGCCAGAGCGCGCTATGGACGATGTGGGGCTTCCACTCGGCGATGACGCGGCGTAGACCGCGGGCGCTTCGCACGAAACGTGCCGGTCCGCGTTCGTCGCTCCACAGGCTGAGGTACGTCACGGCGCCCCCGTACCCGTGCCGCCCGCCTACGGGGTCCTCGCCGCTCAGAACACAAAGAAGCGTCGCGAAGCCCGGTACCGCACCCACCCCTTCCGCCACGTTGCCGATCAGCCGCGGACTGCCCGACAGGGCGACGGCCCGGCCGAACCGCTGGACCACGTAAAGCACGCGCACCGGGCCCGCGTTCACGCCGTCGTTCCCGTCCCCGGTCATGCACCGCTCCCGTTCAGCCCTTCCGCCACACGCTCGTAAACGGCCTGCATTTCCCGCGCCACGCCGGGCCAGGAGAACCGCAATGCCCTGCGGCGCGCCGCTTCGCCCATGCGCGCCCTGCCCGCATCGTCCGAAAGAAGATCCAGGACGGCGGAGATCATCGCCGGCGCATCATCGACGTTCACCATGACGCCCGAATTCTCATCCAGGTAATCCGCGATGCCGCCGCGCGTCGTCACAACGGGCAGTCCGCAGGCCATGCTCTCCAGCACTACGGTGACCGCCGTGCTCGTCCTCAGCGGGAGCACGAGCAGGTCGGCCTCCTGCAGATGCCGCACGTATTCCGCGTCGGTCAGGCGCCGGATCCACCGCACACGCTCGCCCCAGTGCATCTCCCCCACGAACCGCTTGAAGCAGATGAGCGTGAACTCGGCGTCGCGGCGGTTCTTCAGCACTTCCCCCATCACGGTCGCGAGCATATCGAAATCCCTCAGGTGGTGTCCCACGCATAACAGGCGCATGGGCCCGTCGGCCTTCGGCGTCGCGGCCGGCACGAAGAAGTCCGTATCCACGCCATGGGGCGCCACGAACACGCGGCCCTTCCCCACATACTGCTCCAGCATCTCCACCTGGTTGCCGGCCACGGCCACCGCGGCCGTAAGACGCCTGAGCGGCGCGGGGTTGGCAACGTGTTCCGGAAAGACCTCGGGCGGCTGGTGAAACGTGGCGATCAGCGCATTGCCGTTCCGCCCCACCATGTGGCCAAGGTACCTGTAGCTCTTCTCCCCGTACAACACGTGGTAGATCGACCGGCGATGGCGCAGCATGTGCAGGCCGGCCTGCAGTTCCATGATGAAATCGTTCCGCGAGTAGGCCGTGTTCCCGGAACGCCTTGCGGCCGCGATGGCGGGCAAACGCAACAGCGTATTGCCCACCACCCGCATGACAGGCGAAAGGACGAGGGGCTCCCCAATAAACTCGCTGAGACGGTCGTGCCCGGATCGTCGGGCGTGGTGCGGGTAACGGTAGCTCACGTGATAGACCGGCAGGATGGTCGCCAGTCGCGACTGTGGTGATGCGCTCATTCTACTGCACCCCGCGCAGGACCGCGGCAAGTTCGCCGGCGAGGTTCCGGCGATCGTAGCGCGCGAGATCCGCCGCGGCAGGCACCTCTCGCCTCGTTTCGCCGCGCCGCCACCCGTCCATCTCGGCTCGAAGAGCCGCTTCGATGCCCGCCACGTCCCTCGGCGCCACGACGGTCCCCGCCTCCAGCTTCTCAATGATCTCCTGTGCGTCGCCCGGCTGAACGAGCGCCAGGATTCGTGTGCCGCTCCTCAAGTAGTCATACAGCTTGCCCGGCACCTGCAGTGCGCAGTCCTCGCCGGCAATCCGGCAATGGATCTGCAGGAGCAGGCACAGGTCGGCCGACCTGCAGACCCGCAAGGCTTCCTCGTGTGAAACAGCAGAACGGACCTCGATGCACTGGCGCCACGGGAATGCATCGAGGACGTCCATGACGCGGCGGCCGTAGGAGCCCACGAAGACGATCGTGATCTGGTCGGCCAGTTCCGGCTCGCGCCGCAGCATGGCCTCCACCGCCGCGAAGAACCACTGCGGGCTCCGCGTGCTGGTATCCAGTTCGACCGGCCTGTAATCAAGCCACGTCAGCCGCTTGGCCAGACCCTTCAGCCGCGGCTGCGGCGCGGCAGGAGTATTCAGAAGCCCGGTGTAGGCGATCGTGAATTTCCCGCCGGTGGCCGCCGGTGCGGCATCCGCCGATCCGAAGTCTTCTTCATCGTAGCCGTTCGGAATCACGATGACGTTCTTACCCGGGATGCCAAGCCTGCCGATGAGCAGTTGCCGCAGAGCCTCCGTCGTGACGATCACGCGGCTCGCCCGCGCGAGCGCGAGCCGCTCGACACGCCGCTCGAGCAGAAAGTCCAGCAGGTGCCGGTACCTTGACCAGGGGTAATAGGTCCACGGGTCTCTGAGATCCGCCACAACCGGCCGGCTGAATTCCCTGCCCAGCCGCTCCGCGATGAGGAGGGCTTCCGGCGGCGGTGCGCTGGCGTAAATGACGTCCGCGCCGTCCGACCGGATGGCCTCCCTGGCAACCGGCAGGACGCGGTTCATGACGGACTTGCGCGCGCGACTCCGGGCCAGGGTGTCCGTCAGCGGGAACCGATGCAACCGCTGCATGGAGCGGGCGGACATCCCATCGCTGTGTCCCAGTCCCCACGCAACGCGACGAACGGGCATCCCTTGCGCGTCCGGCCCGGGTTCCGACAGTTCAACATAGGGCAGGACCGGCGCCTTGTCCGAAGCGCAGACCACCGTCGGCAGAACTCCATACTCGGGCAGGTACCGCGCAAAGGCCTGGCTACGGAACGTTCCGCTATGCTGCGCCGGCGGGAACCCGTGGACAACAAACAGTGCTCTCGTGGTTCTCAACGCGTCTGCCGGGGTCCGGACTGATGGTGGCGCGCGGCCCGCAGGTGGGCGGCCAGCCGGACGGGAAGACGCCCGAGCGGCGCGGGGTTGGCAACGTGTTCCGGAAAGACCTCGGGCGGCTGGTGAAACGTGGCGATCAGTGCATTGCCGTTCCACCCCGCCATGCAGCCGAGATACCTGTAGCTCTTCTCCCCGTACAACACGTGGTAGATCGACCGGCGATGGCGCAGCATGTGCAGGCTGGCCTGCAGTTCCATGATGAAATCGCTGAGACGGTCATGCCCGGACCATGCGGCGTGGTGCGGGTAACGATAGCTCACGTGAGAAATCGGCACCCGTGTCTGCAACTTCTGCCCGCCCGACCTGCCCTGACTTTCGTCTGACATGTCCCGTTATCCGGATTTCAACCGGCCGTCGGCCAGCCCACCGGCTTCCGCCTCAACTGGACGAGTCTCTCCGCAAGCACGGGCCCAAGAATGCGGCAGAGGCAACGCATGAATGGACTGTAGGCGGCCGCAAGCCCGCCTTCGCGGTGCATACTGCGCGCCACCCGGAAGTATTCGTCAGCCCTTGTGCGATCCCCGCGCTGAAGAAGATGCCGCGCCGCGCGCGCCATTCTGCCGGCGAAGGCCCGGGCGCGGGCGTCGTCCATCTTCCCGCCGGCCTGCAGCACAACATACAAGTCCGGCAGAATCTTCTCATACTGGCGCATCACGCGGTTGTAGTCGCCGGAAATACTGCCGCGCCTCAGGCGGGCCCGGAACAGGACCTCCGGAATCTTTGCAAACGTCAAGCCGCAGCACGCAAGGCGCATATGAAGGTCGAATTCCTGCGAGCACGGCAGATCCTCGCGCCAACCCCCGACGGCCACCAGGTTCCGCCTCCAATGCAGCGGCGCGATTCCGGACAGCGTATGCTTCAGGAGAAAGACCACGGGGTCGCTGCCGTCATAGGGCGGACGATGTATCTTCGCCCGTCCGTCGCCTTCCCGGGACATCTCCCAATCGCAGAAGACGATATCTGCCCGGCCTGCGATCATCGCCTCCACCTGTCTTTCGAGTTTCCCCGGGAGCAACAGATCGTCACAATCGTGAAACTGGACCAGATCCCCGGTCGCCATGGCCAATCCCGTGTTGCGCGCGGCCGCCGCGCCCCGGTTCGGACCGGACGTCCAGCGAACCCGATCCCCGAAGGATTGCACAATCCCCAAGCTGCTGTCGGTGGAGCCGTCGTCCACTACGATGACTTCTGTTTGCGGATACGTCTGATCCACGGCGCTCTGGATCGCCTCGCGGACATGCGCTTCGGCGTTGAAACACGGCATGATGATGCTGACGAGGGGGGGATTCATTTTGGCTTTCTGGCCCGGCGTCCCGCCACGGCCCACAGCCGGCCGATCAAGCGCCCGTGAATGCGGCGGGGGAACAGCATGGCATGTCTGTCCCGCGCGGGCTCAGATGCCGTCCTTCACGTCCAGTTCTGCGTCAACGACAACCAGGCCATGCCAGCGCTTGGTCAGCGGGGCTGTTCCGTAAGCCAAGCCTTCCGCGACTTCGAACTCGTAGTCGAGCGGCAGGATGTCGTTGATCTTGAGCTGCCAGCTCCTCACCTTGACGGCAATCCGGTGTGTCCCGGGGACCAGGGGGAGCCTGCGCACTCTGAAGGTGAACTGGAAATCCTGCCCCAGCGGGCGCGCGCGCCTCTCGATCAACTCGTCCGCGTTCAATCCGAAGATGGTCTCACCGTCCGGTGTCTGGACGAACAGGTGAACGTTCGGATCACTGCACGGCGACGCAAAGTGAACAGGTATCGTGAACGTGGCCGGCTGGAACGGTCTCGGCAGGCACCCGCCATCGCCTTCCACCCGAACGCCGCGCAGTTCGAACGTCCCGACCTTCACCACGCCCGCCTCGCGTTCGACCTCCCCGCCGTAAAGAAGCCGCGTATAGGCCTCGCATCCGGCAGACGCCTCACCCACGTAGTGGATGCGGCCGCCGTCGAGCACCACCACGCGTTCGCACAGGCTCTGGATCGCCGCCATGTTGTGGCTGACGAAGACGATCGTCCGCCCCTCGTGGGCCGCCACCTCGTTCATCCGGCCGAGGCACTTGCGCTGAAACTGCATGTCGCCCACGGCGAGCACCTCGTCCACCAGCAGGACCTCGGGCTCCAGGTGCGCCGCCACGGCGAAGGCCAGGCGCAACTGCATGCCGCTGGAGTAACGTTTAACAGGCGTGTCGACGAACTTCTCGACCCCGGCGAATTCGACGATGTCGTCGAACTTGCGCGTGATCTCCGCCCTGCGCATGCCCAGGATCGCCCCGCTCATGAAGATGTTTTCGCGCCCCGTAAGTTCTCGGTGGAAACCTGTGCCGACCTCGAGGAGGCTCGAAACACGCCCGCGCAGGATAACGCGGCCCTCCGTCGGATAGGTGATCTGCGAGAGGATCTTGAGCAGGGTGGACTTGCCGGCGCCGTTGGCCCCGATGACGCCGACGGCCTCGCCGGGCTGGATCTCGAGCGAAACGTCCTTGAGGGCCCAGATGACGTCCTCCTCAAGGTGCGACGGCTCGCCGAAGCTCCTCAGCCGGCGGATCGGCCCCATCACGGCGTCGCGCAGGACATCGCCGAGCCGCCGGTACGGCTGAAGACGGTGGCCGATGCGGTACTGTTTAGAGAGGCCTTGAACCTGGATGGCGGGGGGCATTGGAGTGTTCGTCCTTCGTTCTTCGTTGCGCGCTCGTCAGGACTTGTCTTGGCCTGCCGTGTCTGCGGGGAGCGAGGCGGCGGCCCATTGCACATCTGCGTCATCTTCGCGCATCTGGCGGTACGTTGATTGGAGGTACTTGATAAAAGCGCCTGTCTTGGAATGGATTCTGGCTTTTCAGCCCACAGTCCTGCGCAAAGGGTCCCTGGTTCGTCACAACCAAACGTCAGCCGCCAACCGCCGGGCCAGTTGCCACGCGTCGATTTCCTCAAACCTCATGCCTTCCCTCTCTCAACGAAGAACCAAGAACCTCCTAAACCACATCCGCAAACCGCACCTCGAGCTTCCGGAAGTATCGCAAGGCTATGGCGAAGACCACCACCGCCACCCCGGCCGAGACGGCGAGATTGACCCACGCGAACGGCTTTCCGAGCACGGCCGACCGGTACGCATCCACGATGCCCGACATGGGATTCAGGCTCAACAGCCACTGCCAGCGGGACGGCACGAGGCGGACCGGATAGATCACGGGGGTGAGGAACATCCAGACCTGCGTGACAAACGGCACCACGTAGCGCACGTCGCGGTAGGCAACGCTCAATGCGCTCAGCAAAATCCCGGCACCGAGCGCCGCGATAACGGTCAGCGCGACGAGCGGCACGACCATGAAGAATCCCAAGCCGGGCGTGACGCCGTAGTAGAACATCAGTCCGACGAGGAGAACAAAGGATATGGCAAAGTCGACCAGGCACCCCCCCACGGACGCGACGGGAATGATCAGCCGGGGGAAGTACACCTTCTGGACCATGTGGGCCCCGACCACCACGCTCTGGCTGCTGCGTGTCAGCGCCTCGGAGAAAAACTGCCACGGCAGAAGCCCGGCGTAGAGAAAGATCGGGTACGGAAAGCCTTCCGAGTCCATCCGGGCCATTCGCCCGAACACGACGCTGAACACCACGAGCTTGACGAAAGGCTGGAGGATGGCCCACAGCACACCGAGCACGGTTTGCTTGTACCGCACCGCCACGTCGCGCCACGTCAGGAAATACAGCAACTCGCGGTAGTACCACAGTTCCCGCCAGTTCACCGGAATCCAGCCGTGCGGCGGGTCAATCACCCTGACCGGAACGTCCACCGCCCCGCTCATGGGTTCACTGTTCGAAAGGGTATCCATGGGCCATCCGGCCGTCCGACGGCGCCGGCTTATCTAGACTCATCGGCTGACTGTTTGAGAGGCTCCAGCCGCGCAATCTGTCCCGCCATGGCCTCGCGCACGCGATCCAGCAGGTCCGGAAGTTCGGGCAGGACCAGGTAGCGTTCCAGCCTCTGGCCGACAACCAGTTCGCCATGGGCGCGGTCGCTCTCGCGCAGCCCGAGCCGGCAGGACCAGCCGTCGATCTCGACATCCTCCGCCGCGGCAAGGCCGTGGTTCGCACCGTGCCATGTCTTGGCGCTCATCTCGCGGCCGTCCGCCGCGTACAGCGCCAGATGGGCGTAGTCCAGTTCCAAGGCTTCGAAGACGCCGGAACATAGGTCCCACAGGCCCTCCAGGGTCTCGGCGTTCGGCATCTGGTGCACGGCCCGGTCCACCGCGAAACGCGCTTCCGCGGCCCGGTCGCGGCGCTCCTTGTCTTCCGAGAGCTTCACCAGGACGTCCGAGAAGCGCACGCCGCTGAAGATGCGCACGCACACGAAGCCGGTGACGACCAGTGCGCCGATGACGAACAGCACCATCTCGTTCCGGCCGAACGTGATCAGCAGGGCCGCCAGGCCCAGCACGACGCAGATCACGTAGAGCGTCAGCACGACCCGGCGCTGGCTGTAACCCATCGCGATCAACGCATGATGGATATGCTCGCGATCCGGTGTCGCGATCGGCAGGCGCTTGTACCAGCGGCGGACAATGGCCAGGAACGTGTCCAGGATGGGCAGGCCCAGCGCCACGACGGGGATGAACAGCGCCACCCCCGCCTCCGCCTTGCGCGAGGCCCCGACGAGCGAGAGCGCCGCGATGCTGAACCCGAGCAGCATACTGCCCGAGTCGCCCAGGAAGATCCGGGCCGGCGGGAAGTTGAACACCAGGAAGCCCAGCGTCGCCCCGCTGAGGCACGCCATGAGGAGCATGCCGAGCACGCTCTTGAAATGCAGGCTGACCAGGAACATCGTCAGGCCCACGAACAGCGTCATGCCCGCCGCCAGACCGTCCAGTCCGTCGAGCAGGTTCACGGCGTTCATACAGCCGACGAACCAGAACACGGACACCGGCAGAGAGAAGATGCCCAGGCTGAAGGGCACTCCAAAAGGATTGCTGATGCTGTTGATCGAGAAGCCGCAGAAGTACATGACCGTGCCGATCAGGATCTGCCATACGAGTTTCCAACCGGCCTTCAAGTCGTAAACATCATCCATCACCCCGAGGGCCAGGGTCAGCGTGGACCCGACGAATAGCCACGTCAGCTGGCGCGTGGAATGGAGCACGACGAAGGAAACCTGGCTGAGCCCGCGGAACGCCATCAGGGCCGCGATGGGCACGGCAAAGCCGACGTAGATGGCCAGGCCGCCGAGCCGCGGCGTGGCACGCTGATGGACCTTGCGAAAACCGTCCGGCTCATCCACCACACCCAGGCTCCACGCCAGGCGGATCACGATGAACGTCGCCCCCACGCTCACGAAGAAGGCCAGCATGAAGGCTACCCAGATCGTTGTCATGCGACTTGCACTCCGCTTCGGCGCTTCACGGGCAGGCAGGTTCCGACACTTCGTGCCCGTCAGTTCCCGCGGTCAATCCGCGGCAACCGCCATGTAAATCGCCACCCATGGGCCCTTTACGCCGCCCGGACACTGACAAAACCATGAGGAATGTGCCATGTCCACAGAACACCCGCGACCACAAAATACCTGCTGCTACCTGGTCAACTTCAACACTTTGTCCCGGGGCGCAAGCTCCCGGGCCCTCTGCAGAAGAACCTGCGCCTTGTCTTCCTCGCCAAGCAGGGCTTTCACCCGTGCGAGCCACAACCAGTACTCGTAGTTTGACGGCGCCGCATGGACCGCGCCGGCCGCCGCACGTTCGGCCTGCCGGGCGAACCGAATTCGCAATGCTGGATCAATCTGCTCATTCGGAAGCCAGCGGATGAGTCGCACGGCCACTTCAATCAGGTTGTCCGGATTGTGCCGCCCGGCGCGAATCACGTTCTGCGCCTCGGCCTCGACATCCTCCGCAAAGGAGACCGCGTCAGCAACGTCAACCTGCTTCTCGCGCAGGACATCCCACTGGCGAAAGCGCGCATACGCCAGTTCGCCCTTGAGGTCGTTCACCATGCGGGCCATGAGAACACACAGGAACACGGCGGCCGCGACCGTCAGCAGCTGCGGGCGCAACGGCCCCCACGCGGCCGGCGTCGCATACGGCAGGCGCTCGGTCTCGTCCGGGCGTGTCACGGCGCCCGCCGCCAGTCCGCCCACAACCGTCAGCAGGAGTGCGTTGGCAAACCGGTGCAGGCTGAAGTCCACAACACTGTGAAGCGCGACCGCTATGACGCCCACGGCCAGTCCGCGGACAAACGCCGCCCGTTCCGGCTCCATGCGGCCGTGCCAGCCTGCGATCAGACGCCAGCACATGATGCCGATCCCGGCCCACAGCGCAAAACCGACGAGGCCGCCTTCCGCAAGGATCTCCAGGTAGTCATTGTGCAGGTGGGTCCACCGCCAGCCGAGAAGCCGCTGGCTCTGAAATGTTGGGAAGACATGCTGAAAACTGCCGAAGCCGCACCCCAGCAGGGGAAAGGAAAGATACATCCGCCACGCGTCGCGGTAGGCCACCGTGCGGCTGTTGCTGAAGGGGTCGCCCGCCATGCCGGCCAGGGCGCCCAGCCGCCGGGCCATGGCGCCCCACCCCAACCACACCAGGCCTGCCGCGACCAGCACGATCACCACGGCAATGACCACCCATGCCCGCCGCGAAGTGAACACGGCCCTCGGCCAAAGCCATGTCGCAACGGCCAGGCCGGCCAGGAGACTGGCGACGCCGGCGCGCGAGAGCGACAGGCACATCGACAGGGCCATCACCGCCGCCGCAAAGGTCAGCAGGGCCATGACGCCGCCCTCCGGCGTGGCGAGCCACGCCGCGCGCGCCCTCCAGCCCTTCAGCCTGCCCCAGTCCACAAGGGTGTTCTCAGCCAGCAGGAGCCCGATCGTTATGCCGAAGAGCATGTTCATGTGGGCCGCGAAATGGTTGCGGTTGGCAAACGTGCCGAAAGACGTCACTGCGCCCTGGGCCGAATCCCTGTGGTACCAGTACAATTCGGAGACGCCGGATGTCCTGCGCACGATGGCGAAGAGCGCCAGGACGAAGCCGGCCACCGCGACAACACCGGCCACTCTCCGAAGCTGCTGCCACCCCTCAAATCCGTGCACGACCATGACGAAGACCGCGACGCACGCGGCGAAACGGCACAGCTCGTGCACGGTCCCGGGCACGCAGAGCGACAGCGGCATCCAGCCGGCGGCCTCCGCGGCCTCCGCCATACCCGCCCGCACGAGCACCGCGTCGCGAACCGTCTGCGCCTCGTGGGCAAGCGGGCTCACGGCGCGGACCAGCGCGCCGGGCCAGGGCGCAACCTGCAGAATAAACAGAACGCCGAGCGCGACACACGACCACAGCACCGGTCCGACACCGAAATGCAGGGGCGGCGCATGGCCGATCGACAGGAGCCACAGGAGAACGGCGGCCAGGATGACCAGGCACAGAAAGAGGTATGCCCAGGGATCGGAACTCCCGAAGAGCCAGGGCGAAAGGAGCACGGCCGCGACCGCGAGCCAGAGCGCGAACGAGCCCAGCCGGCTCCTGAAGGCCCGCCGACGGTCAACCACGATCAACCGATCACGTCTTCTCGCCTTGTGATGCCGTGCATGCAAAGATATCGAAGCCTGCCCGCGCGGCCCGTAAGCCCGGTCCGTTACACTCCAGCCTGCTTGCTCACCTCGTCCTCATCCCTGGAGTAATACGATTTGTAGTAATCGCCGTAGTACCGGGCATAGCCGTGGTAGTAGTAGTCCGAATAGTAATGTCCAAACCGCGTCACCTGCACGCGGTTCAGGATCCCGCCGATGACACGTCCCTTCACCTTCTCAATCTGCTTCCGCGCCCGGGCGGCATGCGCCCCCCGCCGCTTCTCGGCGCGGACCACCATGATCACGCCATCGGCGGTCGCGCTCAGCACGGCGGTGTCTGAAACGAACAGCACGGGCGCGGTATCGATGATGATGCGGTCGTATTTCTTGCGCGCCTCGGCGAGAAGGTTCTTCATGGACTGCGATTCAAGTAGTTCGGTCGGGTTCGCCGGCTTCGGCCCGGCCGTCAGGATGTCCAGGTTGTCGAGGACCTCCAGGTCGTACGCCGTCTTCTGCACGGCCTCCTCGAGCTTGACTTCACCGACCAGCACACTGCTCAAACCCACGTCGCCGTTCAGTCCGTAGATCCGGTGCACCATCGGTCGCCGGAAATCCGCATCGATCAGCAGTACGCGCTTTCCGCTCTGCGCGATGATCAGCGCCAGGTTCGTGGCCGTGGTGGTCTTCCCGTCACCCGGCCCGGCCGAGCTGATGACCAGCACCCGGGCCTCCTCGGCCGGGAGCGAGAAGAAGAGCGCCGTGCGGATGTTGCGATAGGCCTCGATGGCCGACGATGTGGGCTCTGCGGCGCAGACGAGCGCCCGGTAGGCCGTGCGGCTCTCGACCCCCTTGCGCACGCGAATCTCGGGGACAAATCCCAACACGGAAATGCCGACGCGCCGTTCGAGGTCCTCCGGCGTCCGCACCGTGTCGTCCACCCGTTCGAGCACGAACGCCAGCCCGACACCGGCGATCAGCGCAAACACCAGGGACGTCGCCGCCATGCGGCGCTTGTTGGGTCCGGCGGGCGCCTTGGGCTTGCCGGCCGTCTCGATCACCTCCACGTTCGTCCGGGTGTAATCGGCCGTCAACTCCACTTCGCTCATGCGCTGGATGAGCATCTCAAAAAGTTTCTGGTGTCGAGTCACCTCATTCTGCAGGTGCTGAAACGCCAGGGCCTGCTTGGCAAGGTCGATCGCCTCTTCCTTCTGCCGCACATATTCCTCGCGCAGTTTGCGCTCCTTCTCGGAGAGCATCTTCAGCCGGGCGCCGAGCGAACCGATGATTTCGTTGAATGCGTCCCTCAACCGGCCCTGGAGCCAGGTGACACGCGACGCGGCGGCCTGCAGGCGGGGGTGCTGTTCGCCATACGTTTCGGAGAGATCCGCGTACTCACCCTGGGCCGCCACGAGGGCTTTGCGCACCTCCGACACCGTCCCGTCTTCCCGCACCGAGGGCAAGGAGAAGAGCTGTTCATCCTGCAGTTCGACCTTCTCTCCGCCCAGCGCCTGTTTGACCACCCAGAACTCCGATTCGACGGAAATCCGGTCCATTTCCGTGCCCGTAAGCTGTTCATTAAGCAACGCCAGCCTCTTGAGCACGGGGTGATCGGAATCACCGGCGTTGAGGGAAGACATATCGATCTGTTCCCGGTATTCCTGCAGGGTGCGCTCCGCCTCGCGCAGGGCCGCCTCCTCGCGTTCCTTCTGGTCCTGAAGATAAAGGAACACGTCATTGCTGATCTCAAGACGCCGCCGCATGTGATAGCGAACGAACGACTGGGCCACGGCGTTCGCCAGCAGTGCAGACCGCTCCGCGTTGCCGCTGCGCGCCCTGATCAGCAGAAAATGGCTGTCGCGCACGTGCGCGCCCGACACCATGCCGCGCAAGCGTTCCCACGGCTCGGCCGGGCTGGAAGGCGGAATGCCCAACAGGGCCGCGATGCTCTGACGCCAGGATGCCGAGACAGATCGCTTGCCGTCGTCGCCCGTGCCTCCCCCGCCGACAATCGCAGCAACCCCCGGCTCTTCCAGGGCCACGTCCAACACCGCTCTGCTCCGGACAAGTTCCTCCTGGGTGCGATAGTAATCCTTGCCCCACCATGGGACGCTGGACTCAACGACATCTTCGAACTTGGTGAAGCGCGGGCCCTGACGCTCGATCATGATCTTGGCCACGCTCTCGTAAACCGGTTGAGCTCGGTAGGCCCTGATCAGGCCTATGGTGGCAATCACCACAAAGACGGCGAGCGTGAGCCACATGTGGCGCCGCAGAATCCCGAGATTGCGGATGACGATACTGTCCGAAAGGGGCTGGTGTTCGCCCCCTTCGTAGACTTCTGAGCCTGGCACCATATCGTTCAACAGTCTCCCGCCCTTTTTACTGTGAAACCACAGCCTTTGCGGAGAGCTGTGGCTTCTGCAACCCGATCTTACCGAATGAACAACTGTGACACATTGTATCAATACCCGAAAAGAGCGCGATGTAAAGTGCCTTGTCCCCTGACTGCGAATTCCACTCGTCGCAGTCCCAAAGCGTCCTATGGAACGGTCGAATAGGCCGCACTGGCCCCAAGACCCACGGTGGGCCTCACGATCTCAGACAGCCGCCCCAAGAAACTCGTGCCCACAATCAGCGTGTCACCCGCCTCCAAGTAGACCAGGGGCCGCACACCCTTTGCCATCTTGATCACGTCCACGGTGACCGCCTCTTGACGACCGTCGGCTTCCCTCAGCAGTACGGAGTTCTCAGCCCGGCCCAGCTGAGCAAGCCCCCCGGCCCGCGCAATAGCCCTGAGGGCATCCAGGCGCTGACCGCCCCTGATCTCAAACGCGCCCGGGGCCCTGACATAGCCCAACACATAGAAGAACCGCCGCGCCCCGGACCGGACCGTCACGATATCACCGGCCTGGATTTCCATGTTAAGGCGGAGATCGCCCTCGTCGACAAGCTGGCGCAAGTCGATCGGGATGATGGCTTCCCCGTCAGCGAGCAGATCCTCCTGCCCGTCTACCGCGTTCGTGGCCGCGCCGGTCACTCCGTCCTTCAAGGCGATCCTCGGAGTTGCCGGCTGCGGACGCACAATCAGCACCTCGTCTCCCGCTTCGTCGCTCAAGCCCCCCGCCTGGACAATCATCTCCAGAACCGTGCTGGTATTCTCCTTCTGGTAGTACACGCCGGGATTGCGCACGGCGCCCGTAACCACCACAGCGACTCCGCGGTACTCGCTGACCGCCACGGTGACCTGCGGGTTCTTGAGATAACGTCCGTCATAGGCCTTGCGTACGCTGTCTTCGAACTGTCTGACCGACAAACCGGCGGCCTGCAAATGGTCTAGCCAGGGCAGTGAAATCGTCCCGTCCTGGGGGACTACTCGATCGAACTCGGAATTCTGGTCGGGTTTCTCCAGGGCGAATACGGTGATGTGGACCGTGTCGCCCGGACATATCCGGTAGTCCTTCTCCTGCCCCGTCTTGCCGGCCTGCACCCGGCTGAGCATCGCCTCCAGCCGCTCCTGGCGGGCCTGCTCGTCGGAAGCCGACCTCACATACGGTTCGCCCGAATCGAGCACGTCGGTCAGCGGGTTGTGCACGGTCTCGCGCGTGAAGTCCAGCCGGCTGCAGCCGGCCGCCAGCGCCAGAACGCATGCGAGCAAGGCGCCCGCCTGTGCCCGAACAAAAGCAATTCGACGTGTTCTGCCGTGTTCCATGCAACCCCCCGCGTCGCCGAAGGCGCGCATCAAGGACTGACGGGCCGGTCCCGTTCCTCTTCGTACTGCCGGGACATCTCGCTCAAGGTCGTGGCAAACAGCGCCGCACTCATCTGGGGGATGGCCACGAACCCCACATCGCGCGGGATCACAACGACCACATGGTGCGGCTGCTGCACATCCCCGTCGTGCTCACCGATAATCTGGATTCTCAGCCGCGTCCAGTCATAGGTCAGGTAGTACTCGCCCGGCTCAAGCCTGGGCAGGCTGTAGAAACCGTATTCGTTCGTTTCCGTTTCGATGATGAACTCCCGCCGCCTGACATCCCAAACCCGCACCGGCACCTTGGCCGCGGGCGTCCTGCCGTCCGTGTAGAACACGAACCCCTTGACTTCCGCTTCGATCAACTGCGAGTACATCTCGGACGTGGCCGGACGCGCGGCCATCACCCGGACCGCCGCGCACAGAAGCAGGCCGATGGCCAGGACCGCCGCCCATCCGTATCCTGCCGCGCGTCGCTTCATTCGATCACCAGTTTCTTCATCGGCAACCTGAGCTAATCTATTAGTAATACCCCAATGTACGACCGCCATCAAGCGGGCACGCGTCTTTTTGCACCCGCATAGGCCCGGAAGTCTGCGGCTTTTTGACCACCGGCCGCTTGAATGCCGGGCCCGCTTCAGCTATTGTGCTTGGCTATGGTATGTTTTCGGCAACCGGCAAGTCTCAAGGATGTCGCCCTGCAACGAGAGGTAACTATGAAAAAAGCCCTTTTTGTCACCCTTTGCGTCCTGCTGTCGCAGACGCTTGCCCCGACGGCCCGCGGCGAAGTCGACTTCATCATCGATGCCCGCCCGGGCACGCTCATCCTGAGCCAGGAGACCGCCGACTTCGAGGTCCTCGGGCCTCACCCCACCCTGCCCCTCCGGGAAGTGGAGGAAGCCGGGACGCTGTCCACCATCCCCAACCTCAAGCTCGGCGTCGGCTGGAGTCAGCCCAACCATTTCCTTGATCTGACCGCCGATCTCGGCGTGCTCGTCAACGAGCGCTTCCGCGCCATCATGGTGGGCGCCGACGTGAGCTGGGAGTACAGGTTCCGCAAGAACGTCGCCATGGGCCCTCATCTCGGGTACGCCTACTTCGCGGACCCGGAATGGACGGGCGACGCCCCCGTGGACATGGACGCCACCTGGGGCCTGCTGGGCGGCCTGCAGATTTCCATCGGCTATGACGTTCTGTTCGTCGTCAGCCTGGACTACCTGTTCGCGGATCCGTTTGACGTGGTCGTCTCCGCGCCGTGGGAGGGCAGTGGCGGCGAGATCGACATGGAAGGTCTGACCGTTCAGTTCGGTATCCGCGGGAGGCTGTAGCATCCCGGAGGCGTCACGTTTCACTGTTCAGGTGTCAGGGAAGAGATGGCTGAGTCCGAAAGCCGCTGACACCTGCTTGCTCGCCGCAGCCTGCGGGCGAAGGCGGGAAACCCGACACCCGAAACCCTTGTCAGCGCCTGCGCGACGGGCGGCCGCCGCGGGCCATCTCCTCGGGAAGGATCAGGATCACGACCTTGGCCAGCTCGTTCACATCCTCGGATTCGGGCACCACCTCCATCCGGAGCCGCAGTGCTCCGACCATGAGATGGTAGATGCCCACATCGAAACGAGGGAACTCGTAGGCGCCCTCGCGGTCCGTCCGGGTCTCCGCCAGGAGCTCGTTCGTCTCGACGTCGCGAACCTGTATGAACACACCTTGCGCGGGCGCCCCCCTGGCCTCTTCCTTCTGGCTCAGGATGAAAACCTTGCCCATGAGATCCGCGTGCCTGACCATGATCGCAGAGTACTCATTGGTGGACGCGACTGACTGTTCCTGCGCCACGGCAGACCGCACCGCGGCCCCCAACAGGACCACGACGGCAAGCCATATTGTGAACCTCCACCTCACCATTCGCTCCACGGCGTATCCGAGCACACGTCAAGGAAAATGACTCTGCACTACATACACCATCGGTCTCAGACTGCCAACACCAAACGCCTCAACTTGAACAACTTCCGCATCCTGAACTCTCTTCCGCGGCACACTTGACACCCGGCCGGCGCCACTCTGACTATCAGCTGTGACTATGAGATCCAACGGGGCAGAGGCCAACCCCGCCACGCGAACCCCGTTCGCGGCGCTTTCCTTCGACCTTCTCGGCGAGGGAACGGCGCTCAGGTTCGTGGCGCGCGGCGCCAGCATGCAGCCCTTCGTCCGCGACGGCGACACGCTGACGGTCGAGCCCGTCACCACCGCCGCCCCCCGACCGGGCGACATCGTGTTCCTGAAATCCGCAACGGGCAACATCCTCGTGCACCGGGTCGTGCGCCGCGCCGCGGACCGCGTCATCACCCGAGGCGACGGCTCACTGCTCACCGACGAACCGGTTCCCATGAGCCAGGTCATCGGACGCGTCGTCGTGATCCAGCGCGGCGAACGCACGATCCAGGTGAGCCGCGCCTGGCGCCGCGTGACAGGTCTGGTCTGGATGCGGTTGTGGATCGTGCGGCGTGTCCTGGCCGCCGTGCGCCGGCGGGCGCGAATGTGGAGCAAGAAGACCACGCAGGACTTGGTGCAGCCTTTCGGCCGCGACCAAGAGGATTGAACAGAAGATTGCGAAGGCGCAAAGCAAGAAGAACACCGCGGATTGCGCGGTGAACAAAACTTCGCTCCCAACACTATCCGCGAAATTCGCGTAATCCGCGATCGATCTTCTTCTTGGATTTGCGGTTTTTCGAGGTTTGGAAAGTGTCCCATTCCCTTGAGTCGGCACAAAGAGCACGCCGAAGGCGTGCCATTCGAAAGCCCGGGGCAACGCCCCGGGACGACAACGTCTTGACCCTTGCTCGTGCACCCTGAAGGGGTGCAACTCGAATTCGACCCTTACAGGGTCTGGCCCGCGTCGGACCACCTTGTGCGCAAGCACCAACCCCTCCTTTCTCGAACCGTGTCCAGACGGCCTCGAGGGACACGCGCGGGCCGCGCGGGCCACGGGCGGGGGGGACGGGGGGGAAGTGGCACGGGCGTCCCGCCCGTGTCG
>JAFGJQ010000245.1 GCA_016929015.1 Phycisphaerae bacterium
AATGTAGTGCAGACCTTGGCCCCCGAAACGCGGCTGGCGCCCTCGCCAGCCCCGCCCGACGTCCCGATCTGCGAAAGTTGGGCTAGTTAATCGCCAAACTCCAGCGCAGGGCTGCGCCCTGCTTCACTCTGCCCGTGGCCACAATCCGCCGCCCCCGGTCGGGGGCGGAATGAACCGGCTGGATGCCAGTTCCGACACAAGAGAAGTATGACGGCGTTCAGGACAGTCACCCATTGCGAGAGCAAGTGCCAGAATTATGGCACTAACGTTTGGGGGTCGAACGGTCCTGGGATGGGAGGCGCGGCCGGCTTCAGCCGAGGGAAGGCAGGTTCCTCTTCTCTTCTTCTCTCTCTCAGCCGGCTTTCTGCGGCGAACGCGACCCACGGAGAGCGCCCGAGAAGCCGGCTCGCGCGGAAAGAGGAAGAAGAACAGGAGTGGTGAGGGTTCCGGCCACGCCCACCTGAAGGTGACGGCGCTGGCCGGTCGGCTGAAGCCGACCAATGGATCGGCGCACAGGACCGCGTTGATGGGCTTGTCGATTCACTCGGGAAAACATTCGCGTGTGAACGAGGAATAGGAGGTTACAGCGACCGGCGCGTTCACAACTTCATTGTCTTCGTTCGCGCTTCGATTAAATCAGCAGACCCCGCGCCGGGATCGATTCGTCGCTACTTCCGGCCCTTCGCCCACGCCAGCCCGATGCCCATCAAGCTCAGGTTCGCCACGGCCGAGTCCAGAAAGTCGCAGTGCGGTAGAAACAGGTCCAGGTCGCCGCCGGTGCCCACCACCTGCGGCCACTTGCCCAGGTGCGTTGCGATGTCCTCCACAATCCCCCGCACCGCGCCGGCGATCCCCCGGCACACGCCGGTCTGGATCGCCGTGACCGTGTCGCGCCCGATGGGCTCGCTCGGAAACGCGATCTCCACTTCCGGCAGCTTGGCCGTGTATGCGTGCAGCGCCCGCGACTGCAGGCGCGCTCCCGGCAGAATCGCCCCGCCCAGAAAGTGCCCGTCGTCGCCCACCACGTCCGCGGTGATGGCCGTCCCGAAATCCACGACCATGCACGCACTCTGAATCCGCTCGAACGCCGCTGCCGCGCAACACACGCGGTCCACTCCCACCGCCTGCGGCGCCGGAAGGTCCACCTCCATCGGCAGCGGCAGACCCTGCCCCACGACGCTCGCCTCCAGGTGCAGCGCCGTTCCGATCTGCTCCACCGCCCGCGCCAGGGCTTGCGGCACAACCGACCCGATGGCCACCGCCGGCGCCCGCCCGCCTGTAAAGAAGGCCCCGAGGCTCGCCAGCGCCGCCGCAAACCCCTCCGTATCCTCCGTCGGCACACGCGACACGCGCGAGACCTCGCCGTCCGCCCACGACCCCAGCGCCGTCCGCGTATTGCCGATGTCGATCACGATCAATTGCGGCGACGGCCCGCCCGCGTCCGGGTCCGCGATCATGACACGTTCCTCCTATGCGGCGGCTCCGGCAATGCAGGTCCGGGCTCCTCAGCCGCCGCCTGCGGCGCCCGAGCGGCCGCCACCAACGTCCACAGACGCTCCTGCATCTCGCGAAGCCCCGCGCCCGTGGCCGCACTGACGGCCAAAACCTCGCACCCCAGCGCCTGCGAAAGCTCTTGCGCCGACTCCGGCCCGCCCGTCAGGTCGATCTTGTTCGCGACCACCAGCTCCGGCTTCTGCGCCAGCACGTCGCTGTACTGCCGCAACTCCTCACGAATCGTGTGGTACGCCTGGGCCGCAGCCTCCGCGTCATCCTCCGTACCCACGTCGATCAGGTGCAGCAGCACGTGCGTCCGCTCGATGTGACGCAGAAACTCGTGCCCCAACCCCGCCCCCGTGTGCGCCCCTTCGATCAAACCGGGGATGTCCGCCATCACGAACCGCCGCCCGCCCGGCAGCTCCACGATGCCAAGCTGCGGCTCCAGCGTGGTGAACGGGTAGTCCGCGATCTTCGGCCGCGCCCGTGACAGCCGCGAAAGCAGCGTGCTTTTGCCGGCATTGGGCAGCCCCACCACGCCCACGTCCGCGATCAGCTTGAGTTCCAGCCGAAGCCACCGCTCTTCCGGCTCGCCGCCCGGCTCCGCGATCCGCGGCGTCTGGTCTGTGGCCGTCGCGAAGGATTTGTTCCCCCGCCCCCCCTTGCCGCCGCGGGCGACACATGCCCGCTCGCCCGGCGCGGCCAGGTCCTTGATCAGAATGCCCGTGTCCTTGTCGTACACCAGCGTGCCCGGCGGCAGCTTGATGACCAGATCCTCGCCACAGCGGCCGGTCATTTGCTTGCCCTCGCCCGGCCGGCCGTTTTGAGCGATCCAGTGGTGCCGCCCGGCGAAGTCCAGCAGCGTGTCCACGCCGGCCACCGCCTCGAGGATCACGTCCCCGCCGTTGCCGCCGTTGCCGCCGTCCGGACCGCCTTTGGGAATGAACTTCTCGCGTCGGAAGCTGACCGCTCCGTGCCCGCCTTTGCCGGCCCGTACATAGATTTCCGCGCGATCAACGAGCATCGCCGCCCCACTCACCCTGCGAACTGTGTTGGCATAAATAAAGGGTGGCCGAAATGGCCACCCGG
>JAFGJQ010000246.1 GCA_016929015.1 Phycisphaerae bacterium
AATGTAGTGCAGACCTTGGCCCCCGAAACGCGGCTGGCGCCCTCGCCAGCCCCGCCCGACGTCCCGATCTGCGAAAGTTGGGCTAGTGCGGACACCGCGCTCGGGCTCGTTCGCGGAAGAGATCCGCATACGCCGGCCCCACGAGCACGAGGTTTCGCGGCCTATTCGCGGCGGAGCGATTGAAGAACGTAATCTACGTATCGTTCGGCTGCGTCGATGCCCGTTGCTTCTTTCAATCCCCGGAAGCCGCCGAAGGCCGACACCTCAAACACCATCGGGCCGTCCGGCGTTTCTCCCACGTCCACACAGGTGAAGTCGAGATCAAACAGGGCCTGGGCGCGATAGGCCAGGTCGATCACGGCGTCCGATGGCGCACACGGGCGGTACCCGCCGCCTGCGGCGGTCGTGGTGTTCCAGGCGAGCTTGCCGGCCACGCGGGCGTAGCTGGCGAGATACTGACCGCCCAGGAAGACGATGCCCATGTCCTGGCCGGGCAGGGACATGAGCCGCTGCACGTAGAGGATGCTGTTGCCCGCGGACCGGAACGCCTCGATGCGGTCGCGCAGGTCGGGGCCGTCTTCGACGACTTCCATTCCCCGGGCCTTGGAGGTGTACAGCGGTTTGAGAACGGCCTTCTTGAAGCGGGCGACGGCATCGGCCGCGTGTTCGATGTTTTCCGTGACCACGGTCTCGGGCATGGGGATCCCGCCGATGCGGAGGGTCACCGTGCCGCTCAGCCGGTCGAGCAGCCGCATGATGGAGGCGGGTTTGGAGAAGACCGCCACGCCCTGGGCGTGCAGGAAATGGAGGATTTCCAGCCGGTCCAGCAGTTCCGGGCGGTATCGAGCGCCGAGCTTCTTGATGATCAGGGCGTCCAGGGTGCCCAGATCGGTACCCTCCCAGTTCACGTGGTTGGAGGCCAGATCGAATTCCAGGGTTCGCATTTCGATGAGCAGGCGATGCCCGGTCCGGGCGGCGACCCTGTCCGCCAGGTGTCCGGACGACCATCCATTCCTGACACCCACCACACCGATTTTCGGATTCTGCCTCGTCGGGGCCACTGGATCCTCCATTGGAGCAGCGAATGCGGGCGGGGCAATCTGACGCGTGCGTCCCGCCGAGTGGTCAGTATACCAGGACGCTGTCGGACACGCGGAAGTCCGTCCAGGGGCGTCCGCGATGCGACAGCAAGCGTGTCAAGAGCCAGACGGCCCGTTCGTGCATGGCGCGGGCGAACACCCGGTTAAGCTCGAACCGGGTGGAAGTGGCAAAGGATCGGATCAGGCCGAGCGCCAGTCGGGCCTCGAACGTCTCATCGCCGGCGTCGCGAGCGAACCGACGGGCAAACGCCAGGAACCGGCAGGCTACGTCCTCGATATTCCGTCGCACATTCCGCACGAACACGGGCAGGCGGAAGCACGAGACGAGAAACACGGATATGTCCTGCACGTAGTCCATGTCGCAGGAGCGGTACACATCGACGAAGTGAAGGCTGTTCGCGTCACGGTTGTATATGATGTTGTCGAGGTTGAAATCGCCGTGGATCAGCACGGAGAACGGGGCGTTCAACGTGGTATCCAACTCGGCGGCCTGCTCCAGCAGCTTCTGGAACGCGGGGATTGAGCGGTTTCCGATGCACCCGCCGCCACGGCGAAACCAGGGGTGCATGCGGTACACGTCGTCAATCCGTACGGCGAGCTGGCGGATGTACTGCCCGTTGACCGGCTCGGGCTTGCGGGTGGCCGACCAGAGCCGATTCAGCGTCTCGGCGAGGCAGTCCTGGGCCTGCCGGGCGGGCTTGGGGTCGCCGTTGAGGATGATTTCCTGAAACGTGGCGCCGTCGAGATACTGCAGAAGCAGGGCGGCCCCGGCCTCCCGCTGCTCGAACTCGACGACGGCCGGCACCAGTCCCGGGGCGACCTGGCTCCAGCGTTGCAGGCTTTCCTTTTCGGCCTGAAGCTTGTCCGGTCGGCCCTCCTTAAACAGGACTTTTCGAAGGCTGTCCGCTTCCTGGGTGGGGCCGACCGTTCCGACTCGGACGCCGGACCGCGTGCCCCAGATGGAGCCGAGTTCCATCTTGTCGAGCGACGGCTCGTTTTCGGCGGTCGCGGCGACGGCCTGATCGAGCATGCGGTACTGGTGCACTTTGAGGCGCTCGCCCAGCACGGCGAAGAGCACGGCCTCACCGACGTTGAGAAGGGAGTCGCCCATCCGCTCCAGGTAGTGCAGGATGAACAGAACCGTGATGAGCCGCTCGGGCTCCCGGGAGGTGCGCAGGGCCGCGATGACCTCCTGGAAATCGGCGCGGTACAGCCGGTCGGTGACGTGCTCCGCATGGCAGATGCGCAGGGCGAGCGAGGAATCCCGCTGCTGGAGGGCTTCGGCAATCAGGGCCACGCTCTCAAAGAGTGACTCGAAGTACGCTCCGTAATTGAAGGACGCGAGCAAGGCGGGGTCGCCCAGGTACTGGGTCTGCCGGGCGATGTTCACGGAGAGATCCGCGATCCGCTCCAGATTGGCGGTGATGATGCTGAGGGCCCGCACCGTGTCCACCACCCGCTCGTCCGCCTGGGGATTGCCCCGGATGAACCGGAAGCACTCGTTCTCGATCATGCTTTTCTGCGTGTCGATGTAGTCGTCGCTCTTGCGAATGGCGTCCACGAGGCGCGGGTCCGGGGCGCCGAGAAGTCGGCGCGTGCTCTCGAGCTGTTTCGTGGTCTGGACGGCCATGAAGCGGAAGTTGCGCAGAATTCCTTCAAAGCTGGCCATACGAGCTTCCTACTTCGATCCGGGCCGGACGCGCAGGGCGCCGTGTTGAAGATCGTCCGTCGGCGAGTCTTCGCGCCAACTGACGCGGATGACCAGCCCGCTACGGTATGAGCCGCGCCGGGCGTCCACGCGGAAGCGCAGCAGGTCGTGCGGTTCGAGCTCGAGTTCGCGATCGTCGGCGGCGAGGCACAGCCGTCCGGCCGCCAGGCCTTCGGCGATCGCGTGCAGGTACGCCTCGATCGACTTGCCGTCCTGCAGCGACTCGTGTTTGAAGGTTTTCTTGTTTTTGGCCGTTCCGTCGGACATATGCATGGCGCCCTTTCCTATCCCAGCCGTTGTTTGTACTCGTCGATCAGGCTGCTCCGGTCCGCCTTCGCCAGGCGGAGCTTCGGTGCAATGGAGATATGGTCCCACGCCGGCTGGACCCCCAGCTCGCGCCCGGCCTTCTCCGGGTCCTGCCGGTCCGGCTCAACGACCTTTTCGCCGAAATGCGTGTCGTCGCCCATGAAGATGAGCAGGGGGCGGTCGCCGTTTCGCCGGGCCTGATTCTGGCGGACCACGACGTGAATCAAGAACTCCGTGTACTGCTGCGACTGCGGGTTCCACACTTCGATGCCGTCGACGTCATAATCGGCGAGCAAGATGGGCCAGAACTGCTCCGGGTGAGGAACCACCAGGCACCCGCCCAGCCCCCGAACCTCTTCGATGACTTCGTGCGTGCGGTGGAAGTGCGAAGGGTTGAACTCCGCCTTCACGATCTTCTTTACGGCCAAAAGGAAGAGCTGGGCGTGGTGGAGGACGGCGGGATCGTAGCGGTCGTACAGGGCGTTGAAGAAATTGCGGAGCAGTTTGTTCTTGAGCATGTCCGGCCGCGTGACGGAGGCGTTCCGCTCGATGAGTTGTCGGATCTTGCCGACCTGGACCCGGACGAAATGCACCAGTTCGGGCGAGGCCCCGGTCCGGTCGGCGGCCTTTTGCACGCGATCCTCCATGGCGGGTTCCAGGATGGAGTCGATCAACTCGTGAAGCTGCGTGGCCCGGTACTGGAACGTGCGGGCGAGCATGGCTCTGAACGCGGCCGCCCGCTCGATCCTCGGGGCCGCGAAGTGCGCCAGCAACTGGACCTTCAGGTCGAACTCGGGGGAGTAGCAGTCAATCTCGACGCCGGCGTACGGACCGAGCGTCATCAGCTCGTTGTGCTGCGTCGGGATGATCAGTTGCGAGCGGTGGTTCGGGAACGTGGCGTTCACGCGTTCCAGAATCAGCTCCAGCGGTATGAACTCGGGGTGCCAGTGGACTGCGAGCACCGCATCCTGCTGCGGATACGACTGCAGCGGATGACGCACCTGGTCCTTCTGCGCGGGGGTCAGTTGCGTGGACACCAATCGCAGAAAGGTCTGCTGGTCCCACTCGGTGACCTCGGGCCCCTCGCCATGCAGGCGGCTGATGCGTTCCTGCGGACCATTCAGGGCGGTCACATTGCGTCTCCGACGGCGGAAGGCAACCGGCCGAAACGAACGGCTCGATCTCGGACGCCGCAAGCCAGCAAGCATACTCGATTCCGGGTGTGGGCGGTAGGGCGTGGTGTTGCGGCGCGGGGGCGTCATTTCGCCGGCCACATGGCGTCGGGCATCAGCCGCGGGCGGCCGTCACGGCCGACGCAGGCCAGCGTGGAAGCCGCCTCCGTGACGAGGCGGCCGTCGACCAGCATCTCATATGTGTGGTCAACGCGGGCTCGTGTCTGGCGGACCACACGCGTGCGGATCGTCACGACGTCGTCGTATCGGACGGGAGCGCGGTAGCGACACTCGATGTGCGACATCACGAAGAAGACGCCCTGGGCCTCCAGGTCGCGATAACGGATGCCCCGGCTGCGCAGCAGTTCGGTGCGGGCCATCTCGAAGTACTCGAAGTACCTCGCGTGGTGCAGCAGGCCGAAGGAGTCGCACTCGACGTAGCGGACTCGTACTTGGAGTTCGAAGGAATCGGGATGCTCGCTCATGTTGATGCGCTGCCGTTTCATCAGTGACCGGAAGCCAGGATGACCTCCAGGGTCATTTGCTCTTCACCTCGCTGAACGACAATCGTCAGCTTGTCTCCCGGCCGCTTGCCGCGGAGGGCCGCCATGTAGTCTTCCACGTTGTTCACCTTCGCGTCGTTGACGCGGATGATGCGGTCGCCGCGTCTGATGCCGGCCTGGTCGGCCGGGCGGCCGGGTGAAACGGCCGCCACCTCCATGCCGGGCGCGTCCGACTCTCCGAAGCCCGGCATGAGCCCCATGACCACCTTGAATCCGCTGCGTGGGTGCGACGCCCCGCCCCCCGTGCTGTACGTCGGCTTCGCGTCGCGGTCGGCCAGTTCTTCGGTCACCGCATACACGAACTCGAGAATCCGCGCCGCGCCTTGTTCGTTGATGCGCTCCGTGTCGTCTTCGGGCGTGTGATAGTCGTCGTGCACGCCGGTGTAGAAATGGAGGGCGGGAATGCCCTTGACATAGAAGGATGCGTGATCGCTGCCGCCCAGGGCGGCGGCGGCACTGTTCAGTTCGATTCCGACCTGTTCGGCGCATTCGATGAGGATTTCGTCAAACTCGTCCGCTGACTTGACGCCGAAAACCTGCACGCGGTCCCGGCCTTCCGGCATGCGGCCGATCATGTCCAGGTTCAGCATGGCGATCGTCTTGTCCAGCGGAATGGTGGGGTCCGCCACGAAACGCTGGCTCCCGATCAGGCCGGATTCCTCGGCCGTGAACGTCATGAACACCAGGGTGCGGCGGGTCGGGCCGCGCCGGGCGAAGGCCGCTGCGAGTTCCAGCACGCCGGCGACTCCCGATGCGTTGTCGTCCGCGCCGTTGAAGATGGCGGGTGTGTCGGACGGCTCGCCCCGGGCCGGTCCCTGGCCGGGGAGTTGTGTGCCGAGGTGGTCGTGATGCGCCCCGATGATGATGCACTCATCTGCGTTCGGCCCGCGGCCGGGCAGGACGGCCACGACGTTTCGCACCTCGGTCCGGTCCCATCGGATGGCCGGTCTGCCTTCCGCCCGAATGCTCTTGAGCGCGGCGGAGCAGCTCTGACCCGCGTCGAGCTTCGTCTGGAGCCCGTCCAGCGTTTTCAGCCCACCCGCGGTGAGCATGGCATCGGCCAGCGTGCGGCGGATGTGCAGGGCGGGCAGGCCGAAATCGCTCGAATTCGATCCGGGCTGAAAGGGCATCAGTTCATCCGTCTGGTCGGCCTCCGGCTTCGGGTTGACGATCAGAATGGCGGCGGCATCGCGGTTGCGGGCGCTGGATACCTTGCTCTGAAAAGACGCGAAGGTCGTGAAGTGCCCTTCCTCCTGCCAGCCGGGCGGCTCTCCGCGGAGAACCAGGACCACCTTGCCCGCCAGGTCGAGGTGGATGAAATCATCGTGTTGACGTTCCGCGTTCACCAGGCCGTATCCGCAGAAGACGACTTCACCGGCGAACGCCTTGTCGGACGAGAACGGGAAGGGGACGTAATCGTGGAGGAGTGTGGGTTGCGCTTCGATGCCGGTGATTCTGAGGGTGGTGTCGTCGCCCAGCGTGGCACCGGCCTTCATGTCAAAGGCGTGGAAGTATGAACCGTCTGCGCCGGCGGGTTTGAGACCCAGACGTTGGAACGTCCCGGCGATGTACTCCGTCGTTTTTCGGATTCCGTCTGTGCCGATTCCGCGGCCGCCCAGCTCGTCACTGGCCAGGTACGCCACGTGGGCAAGATAGGCTTCGGGGGAGAAGGTCGGGCGAGCCGTGGAGTCGCCGTTGGACGGGGCCGGCGCCGTGGTGAGAGGCGCGGCGGCGGGCTGTCCGTGCGCGGCCTGACAGGCGCAGCCCACCACACAGAGCACGAGCGTCTGGATGCTGACAGGTCGAGGGGCGTTGTGTCCGAAGCGTTTGCACATGGCTGAGTCGCTCCCGGGTTCGCAGGCCGTTGATGGGGGCGGATTCGTCGGCGCGGCGTGGACCGCCCCTTGCCATTGTAGCCGGCGTATGGAGCGGGGAAAGCGCAGCGGCGGCCCGACCGTGGAAGTAGGGCCGCCGCAGGTTCCGTCTCTGGTGATTCGTGGCCGCGAGGAGGCGGATCAGCCGGCGGGCAGGCGGTCGACCACCTTGTCGGCCAGTCCGTAGGTGACGGCCTCTTCCGCGTCGAGCCACTTGTTGCGGTCGCAGTCGCGTTCGATCTGCGCCTCGGGCTTGCCGGTTCGTTCGGCGAGGATGGCGTACAGCCGCTTACGGATTCGGATGATCTCCTCGGCTTCGATGGCCAGGTCGGTCGCGACACCGAACATGACGCCGCCGATGAGCGGCTGATGAAGCAACATGCGGGAGTTGGGAAGCATGTATCGCTTGCCCGAAGCCCCGCCGCACATGAGGATCGCGCCCATGCTGGCGGCCATGCCGACGCAATAGGTGGCAACGTCGCAGGTGACAGTCTGCATCACATCGTAGATGGCCATGCCGGCGGACACCGATCCGCCGGGCGAGTTCACGTAGAAGGTGATGTCCTTCTTCGGGTCCTCGTTGGCCAGAAACAGCAGTTGGGCGTTGATGACGCCTGCGACGTCGTCGTCGACGGGGCCGCCCATGAAGATGATGCGGTCCTTGAGCAGGCGGGAGTAGATGTCGTAGGCCCGCTCGCCGTGCTGACTGGTCTCAATCACGAAGGGAATCTGCATCTGGGTCGCCATGAGTATTATCGTCTCCGTAGGGGGCCGCCGTCGCGAGCGGCCGGGCGTGGCCGCGCGAGTTCGTCAGAGGCCCGGCCCGGGCTACTTCTTCTTCTTGTCCTTGTCCGACTTGTCGACTTTGAGGATTTCGTCGACCACGCCGTATTCCAGGGCCTGCTCCGCCGTCATGTACCGATCGCGTTCGGTTTCTTCTTCGATCTTTTCCGGGGACTGGCCGGTGTGCTGGGCGATAATCTGGTTCAGCCGTTTCTTGTCCTTGAGGATTTCCTCGGCCTGGATGCGGATGTCCTCTGCCTGCCCCGTGATGCCCCCGCTGGGTTGGTGGAGCATGACCTTGGCGTTGGGCAGAATGTACCGCTTGCCCTTGGTGCCGGCCATCAGCAGCAGGGCGGCGCCGCTGGCCGCCTGCCCGATGCAGTACGTCGCCACGTCGCAGCCCATGAACTGGATGGTGTCGTAGATGGCCAGGGTCTGGTCCACCACGCCGCCGGGGGAGTTGATGTAGAGGTTGACGTCCTGGTCCTTCTTGATGGATTGAAGGTACAGCAGGGCCATGATCGCCTCGCTGGCGACGTATTCGTTGATCACGCCGGACAGAAACAGAATCCGGTTTTCCAGCAGGCGTTCCCCGAGGGTCTCGCGATGGTCGCGATCGCGCCGGGAGAACTGCTGGGTGATCGGGATGTCGGGACGGATGATTTCATGCATCGGGGTGTTTCCTCTGTCCTTGTCCGGCCGTCCGAGACGTCGGGCGGCCGGACACGGGGATCCTGCTTCTACTTGCTCTTGCTCGACTTCCGGCCGCCTTTCCTGGGTTTGTCGGACGGCTTGTCTTCGGCCGATACCTCGGAGATATTGGCCTGCTCGACGAGCAGGTCACGGATCTTGTCGTTGCGCAGGTTGACGTGCAGGGTGTTCAGTCGGTCGGCCCGGGCGAGTTCGTCGCGTACCCGGTCAAACCGCATGTTCTGGCGGCGGGCAATCTCGTTGATGACGCCGTTGATCTCTTCCTCGGAGACGACGACGTCGCGCTCCTCGGCGATCTTCTCGTAGATGAACGCGAGCTTCAGTTCATCGGCGGTCTCCTCGGCGGCGCTGGTCCGCATGACGTCCATTTCCTTGGAGATTTCCGCCTGCGAGACGCCCTGCTGCATCTTCTCGATCATGCGGCTGACCACCGCCCGCTCCGTGAGCCGCGAGGAAATGCCGGACGGAATGTCCAGCTTCGTGTGTTCGAGCAGGTAATGGTCGACCTGTGCCCGCAGTCCGCGGTGGATGGTGTTGTCCAGGTACGCTTCCATCTGGTTCTGGAGCAGTCCGCGCAGTTCCTCTTCCGACTCACAGCCGACGCTCTGAATGAACGCCTCGTCCAGTTCGGGAACCACCAGCCGCTTCACGTCGTGAATGAGGATTTCGGCCCGGGCCTCGCGGTTCCGCAGTTCCGGTTCGGCGTATTCCTCGGGGATCTTTGTATCCAGGGTGACGGTGTCACCGGCCTTTCTGCCGACGGCGGCCCGGCCCAACCCGGTGAGCGGAATGCCGTCGTACACCATGTCACGGGCGGCAAGCTGCGCGTTGTCCTCCGTCTTGATCGTCTGGTTGCCTGCCGTGATCTTCAGGTCCACGACCAGCAGGTCGTCCTCCTGGATCGCCTGGCCCTCCTCCATCGGGGCGTAGTGACCGCGGATCATGAGCAACCGACGGAGTTCCTTGTCCACATCCTCATCGGTGATCCGGACGTCCGGCCGTTTCAGTGCAATGCCTTCCAGCGGCGGCAGCTCAAACTCCGGCTGCACGTCCACCTCGCAACGGTACACCAGCGGCCCGTCGTCGGGCAGGCGGATGTGCTCCATCGCCTCCTGGGGCGGCAGGAGCCGCTCCGACGACTCGCCCGGATGACCCTTCGCTGGCGGCACCGTGACCAGCAGCATCGGGTCGCCCACCGTCTTGATGTTGTCCCGCTCGGTGACCGCCACGTACGAGCTGAGCACCATTCGCGACGACAACTCCGTCCCGATCTCCCGGCCGAACCGCTTTTCCACCAGCCGCAGGGGGGCCCGGCCCCGGCGGAAACCGGGAACCGTCTGCTCCCGCCGGACCTCGTCCAACTGGTCTTTCATCCGGTCGTCGATGATCGAGCGGGGTACCGTAATGGTCAGACGCCGGCGCAGCGTTCCGATCTCCTCGGACGCCACCTCGACGGCCTGCTTCAGTTCCTCCAGGGCGCGTTCCTCGTCTGACAGCTCCTGGTCCTCGGTATCGAGTTGCTCGTCCTGCGTATCGACCGTTACGTCCTCATCGGCCATGAATGTACTCCTCACGCGGGCAGGGCGGGTCTTCCGGCACCACTGGCCGGGCCCCCGCCTGCCATGCCAGGGGCGTAGGCTACCCGAGCCGCCCCCGTGTCGCAACGGGTGGGGCGTAAGTCCCTTACACGCCGAAGGCTGGGGGTCCCGCGCGGCCCGGATCGCACGCCGTAACCGCAAGCAGCGGTACGTCCAGGCCGGCACCCCGGTCACCCTGCTTATCGGTTATCCGCACGTGACTTCACGACACCGGGCGGCAAAACGCGAGCACGCTTCGATCGGACGTCATGGCGGCGGACCGGCCCCGAACGCGCACCATTCGTCCAAGTATTACTTTACGTCTCTCTCGTCAGGGGTGCGGCTCGACGGGGCGGTCCGAGTGCATGGCACGGGGGGGCTTCGGTTGAATCAGGGTTTCGATCCCCTGGCTGACGCCGCGGAAGGGAACGGCCTCAACGGTCGGCTGTCCAAGGGGACCGCGGACCCGTACCTCCATCAATTCACGCGAGGTTCCTTCGAGCAGTTCGCTGAGCACGGGAACGCGTCCCCAGGCTTGTGGCCCCGTGCTGATCAGCGTCAGGTCAAGCGTTTTGTCCGGCGTTTCAAACGATCCGGAGCCCATCATCGCGAGGGAGTGTCCCTGGAGCAGGAAGTCCTTGATCTGCACGTGTGAACCCTGGAGAAAGAACTCGGCCGAAAGGTCATGGAACGCGCTGTCGTCGAAATCGCGAAGCCCCAGGACCTGGGCGATGGCGTGCGGCAGGGGCATCCGGAAGAATCGTCCGTTCTGCACCTGCAACCGGCCACCTCCATGCCGGGTTTCCGATTCGCCCAGTGTGCCGGACAGATACAGGCGTGCATTCAGAATGCCCGCGGCGTCCAGTGCCGGAGCGTCCTGCGGGCGTCCGGCGGCGAGGAAGCCCGGCAGCGAGACATCCACCAGCAGCGCGGTGGCGTTATAGGTGGTGCCGAAGTCGTCGCGGAAGGTCTCCACCGTGCCCGTCGCGTTGCCCCCGTACGTGCGACCGCGCAGGTCGGGCAGGGACAGGCTGCCGGTGTTCGCGTCGTACAAGAGCTGACCGGTCACGTCCGTCAGGATGCGGTCCTCAACGGCCACGGTTTGCAGCTCGAGATCACCGTCGAAATCGGGTGCGGCGTTCCCGGAGTGCCATTCCGCCCGGCCGCGGAGCCATCCGGCGGCGTGCGAAAGGGCCGCGCCGACTTCCATCCCGGCGTCATGCAGGTGCAGGGTCCCCTCAAGGCCCCAACGGGCGGGGGAGAGGCCGGTCTTCTCGTAGCGAATGTCTGGAATGTCGACGTCTGCCGTGCCCGTCGGTTGAACGTCGTTCCAGAGTTTGCGCAATCGCCAGGGGACTGCCTGCCGCAGGTCCTCGTCGAACGCCATGCCGTCGGCGCGGAGGGACGCGGAGCCGGTGGTGTGGTCGCCGTCTCGGACGAATTCGCCCCGAAGCGACAAGACGGTGTCATTGTGCCGAGCGGTCAGACCTTCGAGAGTGAGCCGGTTCCCGGCGGCCACCACGCGGCCGGTGACTTCGGTGAAGACGAGGGGGAAGGCGGCGTGGCACAGGTCGACGCCCGGCAGTTCCACGTCGGTACGCTGCCAGGAGGTCACTTGATCCTGCCGTGTGGAGCGTTCCAGGAGCGTGGACGTGTGAATGACGCCGCGGATGTCCAGGCTCTTTACGCTCTCGGCGACTTGCGCGGGGAGTCTGGCCCTGAGTTCGTCGTCGAAGGGGAGATCGTGACACCGGATCGTCAGGCTGGTCTGGGAAGCGTCTTCGCTGGTTTCGTGCGTCCCGGCCACGGACACGGTTGCGTCGCGATATCGGCCGGTCATCTGGAGGATGCGAATCCGGTTCGGCTGGAGCCGGATGTTGCCGGTCAGATCGCTCAGTGGAACGGGAACGTCCCGATAGCTCGCATCGGCGTCCTGCACGTGTGCTTCCAGATCGTAGTCGATGCGGCCTGCTTCGGGAGAGGATCCTATGCGGCCGGCGACGTCGAAGGCGCCCCGGGGGTTCAGCGATTCGACCAGGCTGCGGGCCTGCGGCGTGAGCGCGGCCAGCAGCGAATCGTCAAATGCAATCTGTCGGGCCTCCAGGCTCAGGTGAAGGTCTGCGAGCGTGCCGCCGGGCATTTGTGCGAAGCCGTTGGCGCTGACGATGCCCGAACCCGCACGGCCTTTCAGCCCGGTGACGCGGATGCCCTGGGGAACCACGTCCACCCGGCCGGTGATCTGCCGGATGGGGTAGGGAAACCCGGAGAAACACACGTTGGCGTCGCGAAGCTCGGCGGCAATGGTGGTGGACCAGGGCTCGGTGTGTCCGGGCACGCCTTCCGGCCGTTCCATGTGCACTGTGATGTCGGCGGCGCCTCCCAGGGCGAACCGGTCCCAGATCGCCTGGTATCGGGGGTTCATGGCGTCGTGGAGGTCGGGGTCCAGGGGCACTTTTTCGCCCGTCATGTCGAGCTTCACCGCGGCGTGCCAGCGCGGCTCGCTGATCCAGCCGTTGACGACAATCGGGGCGCCGCCGTGGTTTCCGCGCAGGTCCCGCAGGAAGACCCCTTCCGGAGAGAACTCGACCGTACCGGTGATTTCGCTGACACGATAGGGGAAGAATCGGTATGCGGCGTCGCAACCGCGGGCTTCCAGACGCCCGTACCGCACCTGAAGTGGCTGGTCTTCGCCCGGGTTCTTGGAGACGGAGAACTCGATCGAGACCTGCCCGTGTGGATCGAAGTCACGGTACAGATCGCGGATCTTCTTCCAACGCTGGACGAAGCGGGCCTCTGCTGGCGCGTCGGCGGAATCCTTGCGGGGCAGCGTCAGGTCCGTGCCGGAAAACGTGATGTCAAAACCGACATTGGCCAGCCCGCCGTGTTCGGCCGGCCCGTTGAGCTCCACGTCGATTCGAACCGGGCTGTGGCCCAGGGAGCCTGTGAGCGAACCGGCCACGCGGCCGGGGAGGAAGTCGAGCGATCCCTCCACGTTCCGGAATTGCAGGAATCGCTGGTCGACGGGCAGGGATCGTTCCTCGGCGTCGACGGGGACGGACATTGCCCCGTTGCGCAGTTGGATGGTGCCCATTTCTCCGCCCGGGGGCGTGCCGGCCGAGAGGTTGTAGTGCTGCGCCCGAACCTGCCCCTGGAGCCCGAGCAGATCGCAGTAGGCGACTGCGCCGGGAACATGCGGGGCCAGAGTGACCATGGCCGCCTCCAGGGAGATCCAGGGAATTCCCCCGCCTGCGTCAACCAGGGCCAGGGACTGGAGATCGACGAGAGTCACGCCGCCGGACGGATGCTCGCCGCCGCCGTTCCACGCGACGCGATACAGCGATGGCGTCTCCCTGTCCGGCTCGCCCAGCAACTGCACGCGAATGGTCTCGACGGACCGGATCTGGTTCGC
>JAFGJQ010000021.1 GCA_016929015.1 Phycisphaerae bacterium
ACAGCGCCGAGGCCTACTACCATCGCGGCACGACGCGTGCGGCGTGGGGCAAGCTCCCCGGCGCCATCGCCGACTTCAACCGCGTGATCGCCATGCAGCCGGACAACATCAATGCGTATGTCGCCCGGGCCGATGCCCGCGAACGCTCCAGCGACTGGGACGGCGCCATCGCCGACCTGAACCAGGTGCTGAAACTCGATCCGAAGAACGCCTTCGCTTTCTGCACGCGCGGCGACATCCGCCGCCAAATGGGCGACCTGAAGAGCGCCCTGGAAGACTACGACCTCGCCCTGAAGACCAACCCCGAATACAGCTATGCCTACTACAGCCGCGGCCAGGCTCGCTGGGACAGCGGCAAGGTCGACGACGCCCTCGCCGACTTCCGCTGGGTCGTCGATCATGCCACCGACGCCAGCCTGGTCAGCCTCGCCTCCCGCTACCTTACCGCCGCCGACCCCGGCTCCGCGTCCCAACCGTAGACGCCAACGGAAGGCCGGGAAGAGAACAAGAGCGAACAAGCACGTCTCTGCCGGCAGCGTCTGAACCGCCCGCCGCCGCTACACTCTATCAGAATCCACGGCCTCGCGCCCCCATGAGAGCGTTGCGACGCCGTCGCTCCGTCCGGCCCCGCCAGAGCCGCAGGCCGTGTCGGACGGCCGTCTCGTTGAGCGTCCGCGCCATGACCTCGTAGCCGGCATAGTTCGGATGCACGCTGTCGTACGCCAGGTCCTTGCGAAGGTCCCCGGCCGGATCACTCAGCAGCGAGGCATAGTCCACGTAGATGCAGCCCTTCGCGGCACAGGCGGCCCGGATTCGCTCATTGACGGCCGCCAGAATCGGTTTGCCCGCGGCGTGCGTGATGTGACCCGCATTCGTCGGCAGAAGAGAGCAGACCAGCGTGTTCAGCCCGGCCGCGCGGGCCTGGTCCATCATAGACTCGATCGAGGCCGTCACGTCCTGCACAATGTCGGCTTCCGCTCGCTTTTCCATGAGCATGAACGTCACGTCATTCGCGCCCGCCAGGATAACGACGTTGCGCGGCAGAAGCTGAACCACGTCCGCCTGGAAGCGCTTCGCCATCACCGAGGCCACGTCTCCGCCGATGCCGCGGTTCTGCATGATCCCATCGGTCGAGGCCCAGTACACGGGAAGGTTCCAGAACTCCGTGATCGAGTCGCCCATGAAAACGGTGCCCACGGGCACGTCCTGGCGAATCACCTGCTGGTTCCAATAATCGAATATCCACCGATGGCTGTCAGCGGCGCCGCCCAGATCGCCCGGCTTGATGAGTTTCTCTCTGTCCGCAACCGAACGCGCAGGACGTCCGGCCCCTCCCGTCACCGCACAGCCCCCTGCGGAAACGACCACGGACACACCAATCACCGACGTCACGACGCTCTGGATACCGCTTCGCACGACACATTCCTCACTTCCCGTGCCGAGTGCCTGCAGCCATGTGCGTGCACCCCGCCCCGAACCAACCCCGTCCCCGTTTCGAGACGTCCGCATCTCAGGCTCCGGAGGACGCCTTCCGCCCTGCCGCGCTCACGACGGTGTGGCAAACTCGTCAAGATGTTCCCGGACGAACTTGACGCGCAGGGCCGTCAAGTCTTCCGTCAGTTCGTAGAACTCAGCATCTACGCGGTTCAGCGCGCTGTTCTTCTCAGCCTGCTCAAGGGATTCGATGCTGTCGCCGGTCCGGTGCTGGAAGTACTGACTCTCCTCTTCCTTGTAGATCTGCATTGCCCGTTGCATCAGGTCCGCGTGCTTCTGAGCCCCAATCAACTGAAGCCCCTCCAGGGCCATCTGCGAAAACTCGTTCTCCGTGTTCCAGAAGTACTGCACGAAGCCCCCGTTGTTCACCTCTCCCTCCATCTGGCTGGTTGCGTACAGCATGCGCTTGCCCGGCGTCCATGAGCGAACGATCTCGGCCTCGTGCTCGTAGTCTCCCTTAATGGCGTTGTTGAGGCACGTCAGAAGCACGGCTTCGACCTGCTCGTCCGCAGCCTGCTCCAGGAACTCTCGCTTGACCCAGACGCGGGCCCGCGGCTGACCGGCCGGACCGGCCGATCGCTGGCCCGATGTGTCCGACTCCTCACACCCCATCGCCAGAAACAACGGCAGCAAAACAATCCAGCCAAACCGCCTCTGCATTTGATCTCTCCAACAGGATGGCCGCGGTACCGGCGTCAGGCGAACGGTTCCCGGAACACAGTCGTGACGGCACCGCCCGCGAAAAGTGTCGACCGGAAGTCGCAAGTCGTCAAGTCAGCATGGGTTGTCCGTCGCCCGAATGGTCGTCATCGGCCGGGGCGCCGCTCCCGGTGTGGAAATCCCGAATGGAAACAGGGACGCAGCTCGTTTCTCCCCGGAGGAGCATTCCAACGCCGCTCGTTGTCCGCCGTGCTCGTCGCCCGCAGGCGACACGGCCCCATCGTCACTTCAACAGGCGGGATAGAATCCCCGCAACCTGGTCCAGGGCCGTCTCATCCGGCAGGAAAATGCTCAACCGCTGACGGCCCTGCTCGTCTCGTTCCACACACTCGGCCAGCCGGCCCTTGATCTCTTCCGCGACGGCGGATGATCGCTCGCTGATCGCCCGGTCGCCCAGCAACTCACCCAACAGCGTGAAGCCGGCCACCACAAGCTGCCCGCCGGCGGCGGCCACTTTGTCGCGGCGGGCCAGCCGGTCGGCCTCCTCCGCCAGCCGAGCCTTCTCACTCTCATCCACGGGCGCGTAGGGCTTGCGCCCCAGCAGCACCTCCAGCCGCCTCTTCAACTCTTCGCTGTTGCCGGCCAGCCGAACGTCGTTCACGTCGGAGTCCATGTCCAAAACGGCCAACGCCAGGTCGTGCTTGAGCGCCAGCGTCTTGAGCATCCCTTCCTCGATGGTCTGCTCCGTCACCAGCAGGAAGACCTGGACCGGCCGGCTCTGGCCCATGCGATGCGCCCGGCCGATGCGCTGTTCCAGCACGGCCGGGTTCCAGGGCAGGTCCACGTTGACCACGGTGTTGGCCGCCTGAAGATTCAGCCCGGTGGCCCCGGCGTTCGTCATGAGAATGGCCCGGCAGCTCGCGTCCCGCTGAAAGGCATGCACAATCTGCTGCCGCTTCTTCTGCGGCACCGAGCCGTCGAGCCGCACGAAACGGGCGCCGCGGCCGGACAGAAGCGGCTCGATCAGATCGAGCATGCTCGTCCATTCCGAGAAGATGATCATCTTGCGATCGTCTTCGGCCAGCAGCCGCTCCAGCAGCCCGTCCAGGTGCTCCAACTTGCTGGAATGCCCCGGTTTTCGCTTGTCCACCAGGGTCGTGCTGTCAGCCGCCATGCGGCAGACCAGCAATGCCTTGCGCAACCGCAGCAGGTCCATCTCGCTGATGTACGGCTTTCTGACGATCTGCGAGACGATCCGCAGGCTCCCGTCGTGAATGTCACACTGCTCATCCGTCGGCGTGATCCGTATGATCTCCGTCGACCGCGGCGGAAGCTCCTGCATCACCGAGGCGCGGGTGCGGCGCAGCAGAATGGGAGAGAGCCGCCGCCGCAGTTCGTCCAGGTTGTTGTACCCGAGAATCCGCCCGTCTTCGTCGGCGATGCGATAGCGATTCAGAAACCGGAAGGCGGGGCCCAGCCGGCGGTCGTCCACAAACTGGGCGACGGAGTACAGTTCCTCCAGCCGGTTCTCCAGCGGCGTGCCGGACAGCACGAGGGCGAACGGCGATCTCAGGCCCTTGATGACCCGACTGGTCTGCGTTTCCCAGTTCTTGATCCGCTGGCCCTCATCCAGCACGATCAGGTCCCAGCGAACCCGCTCGATGGCCCCAATGTCCCGCAACACCTGCTCATAGTTGCAGACTGTGAAGAAGCAATCGTTCTCGTACTGCCGGAGCCGCTCCCTGGCACTGCCGAGCACGACCTGGCAACTCCGGTTCGAGAACCGCAGGATTTCGCTGCGCCATTGCGACTTCACCGAGGCCGGGCAGACAATCAGCACCTTCGATATCCCGGCCTCCCGCGCCAACAACTCCGCGGCGCCCACGCCCTGGATGGTCTTGCCCAGCCCCATGTCGTCGGCCAGGACAGCCCGCCCCGCCCCCACCGCGAACGCCACGCCGTCAAGCTGGTACGGCAGCAGCTCCATCTTCAGCAGTTCCTTCCGAAGCGGATGTCGCCGGGGGTTCTTGCGAATCTCCGCAACCTTCGAGTCAATCCGCGCCGCAAACAGTTGGCGGTGGATGAGCTCCTCCGCGTCCGGGTAAACCGTGACCTCCTGCCCGATCGCCTCCAGCTTCCTCAGCCGGCCGACAAGGTCCGGCACGTCCTCGATCGGCCGGTCCCGGAGCGGCCGGATGATCCGGGCCACATCCGGCCGGACCTGCTCCGGCGCCAGCAGACGCAACTGCAAGTCATTCCCGTACAGCACGTGAACGGCCAAGCCCCGCTGCCGGTATCGGCGGCCCAGAACGCCGGCCGTGTATTTGGACCGGACGTACCGCTGCACCTTCAGAACGTGCTTGCACGTGCCAAGCGTGTTAACGCGAAAGTCAGGGCATGTGCAGTAAGACTCGCCGGGCTCCCACCCGCGCAGCGCCACGCGATGCGTTTTTCCGGAGAGGGCATTGGTCACCAGGTAATCCGTCCACGGCCCGTTGCTCTCCACCGCGCGGATGCGCATCCGCTCCAGCCGGGCTCGTTGCTGCCGCTCTTCCAGGGCTCGCCGCACCAGTTCCGCCTCGCCCAGGCTTTCGACGGGTGTGCGCTCCGCGGGCGGCGCCGCCAGCCCCAGCGCCGTCTTCTCCTCCAGAATCAGGCCGAACGCCGCCCCCACGTGCTCGCAGGCGGTGCCACACGACGTGCAGTTGAACAGGAGGCGGCCCTTCGACAGCGCAGACAAAGTGACCGTCACCACCGCGTTCGGCAGCGTCAGCCGGAACAGGTCGCCGCCCAGATAGACGCTTCGGGCAACGTCGATCTCATACTTTGCACCGGCGCGGATGAGCTGTTCGCCGTCTTTCCCCAGCAACCGGCACGCCTGCGTGTAACTCAAGCGCGACAGCCGATCCCGCAACGACAACTCCCGCGGCTTCGAGTCCGCCTGCACCATCGCCTTCTCTCCTGTCATCCTCTGCGAGTTCCCGGCACGCCGGCCTGCGCCCGCGTCGACTGGGAATCGAATGAGCCTCAGTCATCCGCTCGTGTCTGTCCTTCTCAAAACGGCGAGGATAACAGCATGAACCGGCAGACGAAACCACTCCTCCGACATCGCCAGCCCGGAGGCCGGCCATGTCACAAGGTCATCTGACGACCACCCGACCAGGAAAGCCAGGATGTGATATCTCGCGCAGCAGTCTGGCAAACTCCGTTGCGATTGCGGGTTGCGTGCCGTGCGTACGCCAAGCCGTCCGGCCCGTGCTCCGCTCAGAGTGGCCGATGGCAGGTTTGCCGCCGGCGGAAATCTATCGCGATCGAATGGATCGGGTCTGCAAAATGATGAACAGCCTCACGAAAAGCCGGGAGAGACAAGGGCGGACGCCGCACGACGCGGGTGGGGCGTTCGCTATCCGCGTCCACCCGGCCGCGGGCCCTCCGGCGGGGCCCCACCGGGTCCGCCACCGAAGCCGCCGCCGCCGAAACCCCCGCCGACGCCGCCCCGGCCGCCGGCGGGAGGCTGGATGCCGCGTTCCTTCATGCGTTCACGCATCGCCGCCATGTAGGCCATGCGCTGGGCTTGGTCGTCCGGGTTGCGTGACTCGGATCGCGACTTGCGTTGGGCAGGAGTCGACGATCGCATGCCTTCACGCCGGCGCTCCGCCTGTTCCGGCTCGCGCTGACCCGCTCCCGGAGCACCGCCGGCCGGCGGGCGGTTGGCGGCGCGCTGCCGCATACGTTCGAGCATTTCGTCAATGTGTCTGTCGAGCACGGCCGCCCGTTGGTCCTTCGGCGCTTTGAAATACTCCTGCATGCGTTCGGAGAACTGGGCCTGTCTGGCCTCCGCCATGTTGTGCCACAACTCACGCCGCTGCTCTTCGGAGAGGGTGTCTCCCTCCATCAGCGATCGCATGCGCGCGGGATCCATGGGCTCTTTCCTCAGCGCGTCCGCCGAGAGCTCCGGCGGCAGCGTGGATTCCCGCTGCGCTGTGGAGTGCCGCCACAGGCCCCAACTTGTGCCCGTGACAGCCAATGCGACCAGCACGCCGACAATCCGGAACTTGCGCGACCGCAGGGATGACTTTGCCATGGCTGTGACTCCTAGAACTGCTCGAAGTCCGTCACGTGGTTGTCGATGTACAGATAACGCCGGGAGCCCGTCGTTCCGCTTTTGCCGTGAAAGTTGTTGTAGTCGCGCATGAGCCAGAACCCGTTTACAGGAATCGGGCGATTCAACCGACCCTGGAGCTCCTTCACGTGCTGTTCGAGAATCCGCCCATTGAGTTGAATGCGGAACTCGTAGCTGGAACGCTCGGACTGGAAGTACGACTTGCCTTCGTTGGCATCCGCTCGGTTCACGCCCGAGCGGTCCTGCGGACAGCGGAACAGATCGCTCTGCTTGCCGACGTACGGATTCAGCACGTCGGCGAGGTAGACCGGCTCCTCCAGACCCAGCGGCGCCGGTCCGACTGACGGCATGAAGGAAACAGCCGGCATACGATCGCTCGAGTCAGCCAAATATGCCTGAAGCCCGACGCCGATCTGCCGCAGCCGTGTCGCACAAGCCGCCCGACTGGCCTGCGTGCGGGCCTTGCTCACCCCGGGCACGATGATCGCGATGAGCAGCCCGATGATCGACACCACAACCAGAAGTTCGATCAGTGTGAACGCGTTTCGTTTGCCCATACTGCCCCTCATCTCCACCGGCTCCCCACGACGAACGGATCGAGCGCTGCTCCAAGACGCCCGGCTCCCCCTGGAGACACCGTCCCTGTCCTCATACGAGCGTAACGCTTGACTGGCCCCGTTTATTGCCGTCGCGGAGGCCGGGAAGCGCTGGATCCTGGCATCAGTGGCACCGGCTTTTGGTGTGGGACCGGCTTGTCTTTGTGGGACCGGCTTTCCAGCCGGTCTCAAACCCTGGGTAGGCAGGGAACCGCGCGGTTGTGGCACCCTCTCCGCACGCCGGTGCCGATCCGTAACAACATACATTGCAGCCGGTTAGCGTGGCCTGTGCCCGACCGGACGTTTCCCAGGGAAGTTGTAGGCGCCGGGGCAGGAGGTCTCTGAAGGGCGGCCGCTTATAATCTCGCGTGTGTCTGTGGACCAATGGCCCATGGGAGGGCCCCGGCCGGGAGACTGACAGTCAGGTGACGGCAAGCTACGACGTTATTGTCATCGGTGGAGGTCACGCCGGCGCAGAAGCAGCCTGGGCGGCGTCACGCCTCGGAGCAGCTACCGTTCTCGTCACGATGCGGCTCGACGCCCTCGGACGCATGTCGTGCAACCCGGCCGTCGGTGGACTCGGCAAGGGACACATGGTCCGCGAGGTCGACGCGCTGGGTGGGCTCATGGGCCTGGTCACGGACGCCGCGGGCATCCAGTTCCGCATGTTGAACAAGACCAAGGGGCCGGCCGTCTGGGCGCCTCGAGCCCAGGTAGACGGCAAAACCTACACGGCCGAGCTTCGCCGCCGCCTGGAGGAGGCCCCCAACCTGGCGTTGGTTGAGGGCATCGTCGACTCCATTGAGGCGAACGCCGGCCGGGTGAGCGGTGTGACCCTCGCCGACGGCCGACGACTCAAAGGCGACGCGGTGATCGTTACCACAGGCACGTTCCTTCGCGGGCTCATGCACACGGGCGAGCATCGGACGGAGGGCGGGCGAGTGGGCGAGCCTGCGGCCACCGGACTGAGCGATGCGCTGCAAGCTCTCGGTCTGAAACTGGGCCGGCTCAAGACGGGCACGCCGCCGCGTGTACATCGCGATTCGGTTCGCTACGACGTGCTGGACATGCAGCCGGGTGATGATCCTCCCGTGCCGTTTTCGTTTCTGACGAACGAGCTCAGCCGGCAGCAGGTGCCCTGCTGGATCACGTACACCAACGAGCAGACCCACGAACGGATCCGGGCGAACCTGCACCGCGCCCCGCTGTTCTCCGGTCAGATCCAGTCCGTGGGGCCGCGTTACTGCCCGAGCATCGAGGACAAGGTGGTGCGGTTCGCGGACAAGCCGCGCCACCAGGTCTTCCTGGAGCCGGAGGGCCGCGACAACGAGCGCGTGTACTGCAACGGCATCTCGACCTCTCTGCCTCGCGATGTGCAGGAGGGAATGGTCCACAGCATCCGCGGCCTGGAAGACGCCCGCATTCTCCAGTACGGCTACGCAGTGGAGTATGACTTCGTGCCGACGCACCAGATCGCACCGTCGCTCGAAACCCGGGCCGTCGACGGGCTGTTTCTGGCCGGCCAGATCAACGGCACGAGCGGCTACGAAGAGGCTGCCGGGCAGGGCATCGTGGCCGGCATCAATGCGGCGTCCCGGCTGCGGGGCAGTGATCCGCTCATCCTCGGCAGAGACCAGGCGTACATCGGCGTGATGATCGACGACCTGATCACTCGTCCACCGGTCGAGCCGTACCGCATGTTCACGTCACGGGCGGAATACCGGCTGCAACTCCGTATCGACAATGCGGACCATCGCATGACGCCGATCGGCCGACAAATCGGACTCGTCGGGGACGATCGCTGGTCTCAGTTCGAGCGGAAACGACGCGATATGGAACGCCTTCAGGCAATCGTGAACGGCATCTCTCACGCAGGTCGTCCCCTGCGAGAGCACTTGCGCGGCCCTTCCTTCGGCCCTGCGGACCTGGCCCGCATTCTGGCGGACCGCCACAGCGACGGCTTTCTGCCCGATGTGGTGGAGGCCGTCGCCCTGAACGGCAAATACGAAGGCTACCTCGCCCGCCAGCAGCGTGAGATCGAGCGTTTTCGCCGCATGGAAGACATGGTCATCCCGCCGGACGTGAACCTCGCCGACCTGGTCGGCCTCCGGCGCGAGGCGCGCGAGTCCTTCGCACGCGCCTGCCCGAGAACTCTTGGGCAAGCATCCCGCATCAGCGGAATCAGCCCGTCCGATATCACGACCCTCTGGATCCTCCTCACCGCTCGCCAGCGCCCCAATAACGCAGCGTCCCGCGGATCAGACTGAATAAGTGCTAGCACTTATAGTCCGTAAATTTCAGCAATACCGGCATTGAAAACTGGGCTACTGGGGCAATTCGACTGATTTTGAGTTTGACCCGATAGGCTGGGCATTGTACGTTATAGTGAAGCTGGGGGATATAGGGAATCTCTTGTGTGGGCGAGGAAATCGAGGAATGGGGTAGGGTCGGCAAGGACATGATCGACATGAAGAGCGTGTACACCACGGGCGAGGTGGCCGCCATCTGCAAGATCAGCCAGCAGACGGTCATACGCTGTTTTGACAACGGTCGCCTCAAGGGCTTCCGCGTGCCGGGCTCGCGGTTCCGGCGCATTCCGCGGGACGCCCTGATCTCCTTCATGAAGGAGAACGACATTCCGCTGGACCAGCTCGAATCCGGGAAGAAACGCGTGCTGGTCGTGGATGACGACGAGGCGATCGTCGAGATGTTCACGGAGTTGCTGGAGCGGGACGGGCGATTCGAGGTTCGCACGGCCACCACGGGTTACGACGCCGGCCTGCTCACGCATCAGTTTCGCCCGGACGTCATTCTGCTGGACTTCAAGCTCCCGGACATCAACGGCAACGTGGTGTGTCGTCGGATCCGTTCGATGCCGGAGTTTGAGCACATCCGGATCATTGCCGTGAGCGGCGTGGCGGACCCGGACGAAGTGCAGGAACTGATGGCCGCCGGCGCGGACGAGTTCATCAAGAAACCCTTCGAGATCGATGCGGTGATCGGGCGCATGGCCGAGCTGGTGAATGTGTAGCCGGCGGCCGTCGCAGACGGCCCGGTGAGTGACGGGCGCGGTTCACTCCCTGGGGACATTCCCATGGCCATCCCTCCAGAGACCACGAACCCGGATGCGGGCGTTGCCCGGGATCGGGTCGAGCTGATCCTCTCGCAGGTGGAGGAACTGCCTACGCTTCCGGCGGTGGCGATTCGTCTGCTGGAACTGACCACTTCTTCGGAAACCAGTGCCCGTGACATCGTGGAGGTGGTCGAGACCGACCAGGCACTGACGGCCAAGCTGCTTTCGCTGGTTCGTCGGGCGGACCTGGGTGTGCGCGGCGACGTGATGACGCTGGAGCGGGTGGTGGTGCTGCTGGGGTTTGAGGCGGTTCGCAGCGCGGTTCTGTCGGTGCAGATTTACGAGACGTTTGCCTCGGTGGAGCCGCACGACGAGACGGATTTCGACCGTGCCGAGTTCTGGAAGCACAGCCTGGCCGTCGCTTGCGCCGCCCAGTTGATCGCCGAGGTACGAAGGAACGGACGGACGCGGGCGGCGGAGGCGTTTGTGTGCGGGTTGCTGCACGACATCGGCAAGCTGGCGCTGGATGCGTGCCTGCCCAAAAGCTACGCCCGAATCGTCCGCGAGGTGAAGCAGCGGCATCGGTGTATCAGTGACGTGGAGCGCGACGTGCTGGGGCTGGACCACACCATCGCAGGCAAGCGGCTGTTGGGGCGATGGAGGCTGCCGCGGCCCTTCCTCGAGTGTGCGTGGCTTCACCACCAGCCGCCCGCGGCGCTGCCGTCCTCCATCGAGGCGGCGGAACTGGTTCGTGTCGTGCATCTGGCGGACCAACTGGCGCGGCGGCAGCGAATCGGGTTCTCCGGATACGGCGAGGCGGGCTCGGTGGATGAGGTCGCCCGGTTGCTGGGGCTGAGTGAAGAGGCCCTGGCCGACGTTCTGGCGCGGCTGCCTCAGACCATCGAACAGCATTGCCAGTTGGTGGGTCTGGACCGGCTGACCTCGACGGACCTCTATGCGCAGGCCCTGGCGGAGGCCAACGAAGAGCTGGGCCGGCTCAACCAGTCGTTGGGTGATGCGAACCGCCGGCTGGAGCTTCGCTCGAGGTACTTCGACGCGATTGCAGCGTTTGACGCGAGATTGTCGATGGACGACCGCCTGACGGACATCTGCCGGGCGGCCGCCTGCTGCACCGCCGAGCTGTTCGGCGTGGATCGGGCGATTGCGCTGGTTGCCCACGAGACGGAATCGGTCGGGCTACTGGTCACGGTGACGCCGCAAGGGGAGCACAGCGTCGGCATGGACGTGGGCGAGTTGAGCGAGCGTCTGCGTGAGCGGCGATTCGAGGGCGGGTCAGGAATGATGCGCGTCGCGGATCTTTCGCGAGCGGGTGCCGAGCGGTTCGAGGCGGTCCTGGGCGGCGAGCGGGCCTGGGTGGTTCCCTTTGTCCATGCGAACACGGTGCTGGGTGGCGTAGTCGTGGCTCCGGCAGGCGGCGTGGCGGAGGAGCGCGGTCAGCCACGTGCGGAAGTATCCGCCCTGAGTCACGCCTTCGGGCTTGCCGCCGCCACGACGCTCGTACGCCGGGCGGAGCACCGCCTGCAGGAGGAACTGGCCGAGGTGAATCGGCAACTGCACGGCGCGCAAAACGAACTGCTGCGGGCGCGATCGCTGGCCATGATCGCCCAGATGGCCGCCGGTGCGGCTCACGAACTGAACAATCCCCTGGCCGTCATCTCCGGCCGGGTGCAGATGCTGGCCCGTGCGGCGACCAAAGACCCGGACCGGCGTGCGCTGGAGATCGTTCACGAACAGTGTGAACGGGCGACGCAAATCGTCAACGAGTTAATGGCCTTTGCGAAGCCGGAAGCGCCCCGGGCTGAAGTGGTGCCCGTGGCGAGCTGGGCGGCGTCGCTCCGTCGAACCTGGCTGGAACGGTCTTCGCTGGAACCGCATGAGATAGGTGTGAGCATATCGGACCCTGGCCTCCAAATGCGTGTGGACAAGGCTCAACTGGCTGAAATCTTCGATGCACTGCTGGCCAATGCCATCGAGGCGGTGGCGGGGGTCAATGCACGTCTGGAAATCAACTCCACCTCGACAACGTCCGATGATACGGTCGTTCTGGCGGTGCGGGACAACGGCCGGGGCATGAGCCCCGAAGTGTGCGAGCACGCACTGGATCCGTTCTTCTCGTATCGAACCGCCGGACGCGGACGAGGGTTGGGACTGTCCCGGGCGGCCCGCCTGGCCCAGATCAACGGCGGGCGACTCTGGCTGGACTCGACGGAAGGCGAGGGCACGACGGTCTACGTGGAGTTGCCGGCCACGCGCCGGCCGTGAACCGGATGCCTGCCGAGTCGGTCATTCCCGGGACGACCGCCGCTCTCCGCTGACTGTGTGGATCGACGTGCGGGTCGTCATTCCGCGGAATGCGAGGTCAGGCAGGCGCGAGCCGGGCGAATCATGGACGAATCACGCTCCCTGAAAATCCTGATTATCGAGCCCGACGTTCGGGTGACCGAGATGCTGGTGGACTGCCTGGGCCGACGGTTCAGTGCCCGCATCACGTGCGCCGGACGCGGCGAGGATGCGCTGGACGTGGAGATCGTCGAACCGCACGATCTGGCCATCGCCGACGTGGACCTGCCCGGCATCGACGGTATCGAGTTGGCACGGCACCTGCTGGAACTCAGCGATCGCCCGGTAATCCTGACGAGCGGCCGGCCGACCCTGGGCCAGGCGATCGAGGCGATGCGGCTTGGCGTCACCGACTACCTGCCGAAGCCCTACCCGCTTCCATACCTCGAGGAAGTGGCGGAGAAGGCCCTGCGGGCGCACCTGCGGCGGCAGCGGCGGCAGCGGCGCTATCATCACCTGCGGCGCGTCGCTCGCAAGGCGGCAACGGAACGCCAGGCGCTCAACGACCGGATCGACCTGATCTGCCGCGACCTGGTCAGCGCGCACCGTCGCCTCGTGCACCGCGTTCTGGAGCACGAACAGGCTCAGAAGTCCTGAACGGCCTTCCGCGTCAGATCTCTCCCGGCGCGAAATCCAACGTCACGGGCCTGGATGTCGACATGCCGCAGTGAGCGGCCAGCAGCCGTCGCCACCACGCGACGGATTTCTTCCATCGGGTGATGGCGTCACGCAGGCGTTCGACGGATGGGTCCTGCTCATCCTTCATGTCGTTCAGAATCTCGATGCAGCCGGTGATGTTGTTTTCCATCAGCAGCGCGGTCGCATAGTTCGTCTTGAAGAGCGCGGGTGCGTCACCGCGCAGGACCACGCCTCCGTCGGGCAGCAGAAGACGCCGGTACACGCCGACGGCTTTCTCGGTTTCGCCCATACGCATCAGGCACACGGCGTAGGCATTCCGGATGACGGGCGAGTCGGATCCGATCCGCCGCAGAACGTCCATGGCCTTCTCCGGGTTTCCCTCGTCCAGCAGTTGCCGTACGCGGTCCAGCAGGACCGCGGGATTCTGTGCGTTCTCAGTCATGACAATCCTCTCGGTTTCAGGAGCATTGGCGGAGTCATACGCCGGCTCGCACGCGGCAGACACTCGGGCCATCGCGTGGCCGGAGTCTGTGTCTGCGCCGCGGATGCCGGGCGGTGACACATGCAGGGTACGATACAGCCAGAGAGCCGGGATACCGGAGGTCGGCTAGAGTGTGAGGAGGCAATGCAGGGAAAACAGGGAACGATCGGCAGTTCTGTCGAGCTTGCCCGGAGTCTCCAGAATCGCGGCGATTCCCATCGCGTTGTGCCATGGCAGAACGCCGGCATCTGCCGACCCCATCGCGTTCACGCCGGCCGTGGCGTTCCTGAGACGCGCAGAGCGATCCGCGGAGAAGACCGGCAGTGTTTCGGAGACGAGGGCTTCCAGGCGGTGAGAGACGGGTTGGTCCGTCGTTCGCTGGTGCGTGCCGGCATAGGGAACGCCGCCGGCCAATCTCCAGGGGCAGACGACCAGCAGTACTGCAAACAACGCGACTCGTCGTTTCCGGCAGGGCGGCATTGAACTGAACTCGCCGAGTGCAACAGCTCCGATCCACGCAGATTGTAGCAGCGCCGGGGGTGCTTTCCAGCCCGGCGTTCCTGGAACGACGGCAGGTTTGTGCCGAACGGCACGATGGCCGGGGCTTGGGGCAACCCCGTTGCCGCGTTTCAGGGTTGGCGATTGGAGTGCAACCCACTTGCGGCGGCCGGGCAAAAATCACCCGAAGAAGTTGCTTCCTTTTCAAATTTCTGGTGTATAATACGCTCATGGGAAAGCGGTGGGTGTCTGCCCGTGGAGCGTGGACCCGGCTGCTTAACACACCCCTCCCGAGGTTTTTCCCAATGGGATTCGGCCAAAAGCCGGACCTGTAATCCTGATTCGATTCTCAGCGGTCTGAAGAGTTCCAGGCTCTGCGTACGTCCATAGGAGCGGTGCGGAGCGCACGCGCTATCAGTGCAGGAATCGGCCGTACGGCGAGATTTCTGCGCCTGTTTCGCGAGCGCAATCGTGCGCGGCTCAGAGAGCGTATCGCGAAGTGCGGCTGCCGTCCGGCGGCAGCACGCCAGGGAGTCTGTGCGCATGAATTCGAACGCAGGCGGACGGAGTGTTTCCCGTGCCGCATGTGGAAGTAGAGAAAACGTACAGGAGTTACTCATCATGACAGGCAGCACAGGTGTGCGGAGTGCCCGCGGGTTCTTGGTGTGTTTGTTGGCGGTTGTGGCCGTGGGCCTGTTCCTGCAGGCGGCGAGCACCGACTCCGCTTTGGCCCAGGAAGGCAAGGTGCCTGGGGCGGCCGACATGCCGGCCATCGCAACGCTGACCGGCAAGATCGTCGACCTCCAGTGTTACATGACGGGCAAGCACGAAGGTGACGACCCGGCCAAGTGCGCCGCCGCCTGCATCAAGAGCGGTGTTCCCGTCGCTCTGGAGACGAAGGACGGGCTGGTCATTCTGGGTCACGGCATGACGGGCGCCGCCAAGATGCTCGAGCCGCTCGCCATGCAGGAGGTGGAGGTCAAGGGCAAGCTCTACGAGAAGGGTGGAGTCAAGTACGTGGATGTGCTTGCGGTCGTTAAGAAGGCCGAACCGCCGGCCCCTGCGGAAGAGGAGGCGGATGTGGAAGAGGAAAAGGAGTAGGACAAGCCACTTTTCGCAAAACGGACAGACGTGGATTCCATGCCGCGCATCGGCGCCGCGTGAGTGCCTGGTCGCGGCATTTGAGGAAAGGATGGAATATCACAATGGCATCGAAACCCGACAAGGGCAAGCCGCAACAGAAGCCTGCCAGCACGCAGAAGCCGAGTACCCCCGGCCCGGCCCAGCCCGGCCAGAAGCCCGGCGGAGCACCCCAGCAGGGCAAGCCACAGGGCAGGTAGGCCGCCGTAACGGCGCATCCGGAGGGGTACGAAGCATCCATCATCGCGAGTGCGGCGGTTGGGGGGCCGCACTCGCGTTTTGCTGCGCACGTTGTCGGCGGCAACAGCCATCCGGTTGCCGAGTCCTCGACTACGGAAGAGCGTCGAGTTGCTGTCGCGCCAGATTCGCGTGGGCCGTCTGCCCGTGCGTGTCGAACACTTCGATGGCCTTGCGGAAGTGCCGCCGCGCTTCGGCCGACTTCCCCAGGCGGACCAGCACGTGCGCCAGGTTGTAGTGGGCTTCGCCCAAATCCGGGTCGACGGCAAGTGCACGGCGATAGTGGGCAACGGCCTCCTCCAGGCGACCCGCGGTCACCAGCGCCGTGGCCAGGTTCGTGTGCGTGTCGGGCGAGTTCGGATCCACGGCGAGGGCTTTCTGAAGGGCCTCGATCGCAGGCTGGACCTCCGATCGGTTCAGCAGCGCGTTGCCCAGGTTGTTCCACGCACGCACGTGGTTGGGACGGGCGGCCAGGGCCCGGCGGTAGTGCTCAATCGCCTCGTCAAGCCTCCCCACCTGCGACAGGGCATAGCCCAGTCCCACGTGAGCGTCGGCATGGCCCGGCGAGCGTTCCAGGGCCGCGGCGTACGCGTCCATCGCTTCCTCGTGTTGCCCGAGCGCCCAGAGCGCGTTCCCGAGGTTGTTGTACGCGTCCGGGCTCTGGCGATGCCGTTGGATCACTTCGCGATACTGCCTGACCGCGCCCTGATAATCCCTCCGATCGTAGAGAACGACTCCGTAGTTCAACCGAGGTACGTCGGCGTCCGGAGCCATACGCAGCACGTGGCCGTATAAGGTGTCGTCATCTCGCCAGAATCGCTGTTGCCGCCACGTGCCGGCGGTCCAGGCGAGGGCCAGCGCGGCGCAGGCGGTCGGAAGGACGACTGGCCCGGCACGCGCCCGCGCCCAGTCCCAGAGCCATCCGATCAGTGCAGCCGTTGCGAGATACGCCCCCACGGAAGGGAAATATGCATACTTCTCCTGCACGATCGACCGGCCGAAACCGATCAGCCCAAGGGTCGGAAAAACGGCCACAGAGAAGAACAACAGGGCGAAGCTCCACCCACGGACGCGACGACGGGCGAACCACGCCGACAGGCCCAGTACCACCACCGCGATCACCCCCGCCAGGTAGGCCGGCTGCGCAAGGGAAAACGGCTCCACGTACGGATGAAACGGATATAGACTCACCGGCCAAACGAAGTTGCGGGCGTGGAACCACAGGTTGTAGCACGCGACCAGCGGCGCCCGCACGGCGGTCCAGTCCGTCGGCAGCTCTGCCGTGCATGCGCGGGACTGCGATACAAAGGTAACCACGGCGAACACGACGGACATCACGAGCAGCGGCCACTTCGCGGCGGCCGAGCGTGCCCAGTCCCGCACCGAATGGAGCCGTCCCATCGGCCACCAATCGAGCAGAATCATTAACAGCGGCAGGGAGACAACGATCGGCTTGGCCAGCAGAGCAAGCAGGAAAGCGATGAAACAGGCCGGAAGCGCCCAGGCACGGGAACGCTGCGTGTGGGCCACGTATGCGATCAGGCTGAGCAGCCCGAACAGGCTTGCCAGCATCGTCTTTCGCTCGGCGATCCAGATGACCGCCTCCACCGTTGTGGGATGCACGCCGAACAGCAGCCCGGCCCCGATGGCCGGCGCGATGCGGCGGCAGAGCATCCAGGCCAGCAGAGTCAGCAGGCCGGCGTTCAGCCCGTGCAGCACGACGTTGGTGACGCGGTATCGGGCCGGCTCGAGCGATCGGCCGGCCGCCGCGTAATCCGCCATCAACGACAGCATGGTGAGCGGGTGGTAGTAGCCCTCCATGCTCGAAGGCCGATCAACCTCCGTGAGAAAGCGGACCGCTGACTTCCACCCAGGGTCTTTCACGAGCGGGTTGTTCAGCAGGTACTGCGAGTCGTCCGTGAAGAACGCCCTTGCCCCGACGCCCGGCCAATGCACCGCGCCCACCACGACGGCCACGCCGACAACGGCGGCGACGGCCCATCGTACCGGTCCGCGGGGCTGCGCTGGAGCGTGGAGATCGCCTCCCAGCCCCGTGATCCTGCTGCTTCGGTTCCTCCTGGCCACGCGCCCAGCATACCGCGATCCACTTGGTTGGTGCTACTGGATGGCTATTCGCGTTGGCGTCGACGCCTTCCTCACAACCCGCCGATTGGAGGCGGCACGCGGCGGAAGCCTATCGAGCTTCGCCCAGACGTTGCTTGATCAGGGCCTCGCTGCCGCCGGCGGATACCAGCGACTGCGGCACCCGGCCCAGCGGGGCGAAGTCGTACTTCGTACCTGCGTACTGGATCACGCCGGACGCGAAATCCACCGTGGCGTCCGCCGGCGTGTGGATTGTCAACTCGCCGGCCGCGACCTGCGATTTGAGACTTGCCGCCAGATCGTCGACCAGCTCCGGGCATTCCAGCACGATGAAGCCGTTGTTGAACGCGTTCCGCTTGTAGGTCTGGGACGCGGAGGCCACGATCACGAGGCGAATGCCCCGCGCGGCCAGAGCCGTGGCCGCCTGCTCGCGCGATGAACCTGTGCCGAAGTTTCGCCCGCCCACGATCATGTCACCCTCCCGAGCGATGGACTGGAACTTCGGATCGTAGTTCAGCATGGCAACCTTGCCCATCTCCTCCCGCGACAGGTCCTCCCGGTAGGTGTACTCCTTGCCGTAGATGCCGTCCGTGTTGAGGTTGTCCTGCGGCAAAAAAAGCAGCCGGCCGGTGAAGGATCGCGGGAACCCGGGAAGAATCTCGACCTGCGCCGGCGGGCCGGCGGTTCGCTTGTTGATCCGAATGGCCGGGGCCATGCGGCCGGCTGCGACCGCCTGCGGCGCGGCGATGTACCCCGCGACGGCCGACGCCGCCACCACGGCCGGGCTGGCGAGGTACACCTGGGCGTCACGGGAGCCCATTCGGCCCTTGAAGTTGCGGTTCGTGGCGCTGATGCCTACTTCACCCGCTTCCAGCGTGCCTTCGCCCAGGCCGATGCACGGCCCGCAGCTCGGCGGCAGCGTTTTCGCGCCGGCATCCAGCAAGATCTGCCAATCGCCGGCCTCCTTCGACCGCCGCTCAATGGCGGCCGAGGCTGCAGCCACGTACAGCTTCACGTGGTCGGCCACGCGCCGGCCTTTCAGAATGCGTGCCGCCTCCGCGAGGTCCTCAAATCGGGCGTTGACGCAGCTTAGCAGGTACGCCTTGTTCACCTTCACCTTGCGTTTCTCGATCTCCGGCAGCGACACCATGGTCTTGACGTCGTTCGGGCCGGAGACGTGCGGCGTGACCTGCGACAGATCGAGCTCCAGCTCCTTGGCGTAATAGGCGTCCGGGTCCGCGGCGAGCCGTTCAGCGTACCATTGATCGACCGTTTGCCTCGTATACGGGGGAGGCCCGTCGCTGCGGCGGGCGAAGAAGTCGGCCCGCTCACGCAGCCAATCACGCAGAACCTCGTCAAACGGAAACACACCGGCCAAGGCGCCCCACTCGGTGGTCATATTCGCGATGGCCAGCCGCTGGTCCATGGTGAGATCGGCAAGGTGATCGCCGGCGAACTCCACGCAGCAGTTCAGCACCTCGTCCTGGTTGTACACGCCGCACAACGCGATGATCACGTCTTTGCCCACCACGCCGGGCCGAAGCCGGCCGGCGAGGTTCACCCTCACGATGTCCGGCACTTCCCACCACGTCTCGCCCGTCGCCCAGATGGACGCGGCGTCGGTGCGGACGACCGGCGTTCCCAAGGCGGCCAGCGCCCCGTACAGGTTCGAGTGCGAATCGGACGCCACCACCAGGCTGCCCGGCGTGACGAATCCCTCCTCCACCATGATCTGGTGGCCGATACCCGTGCCCGGCGGGAAGAACCGGATGCCGTGCTCCTTGGCAAACGCCTCGATCTTGGCGTACTTGGCCAGGTTGTCGGGCGTTCGGTTCTGGATGTCGTGGTCGATCGCGAACACCGGCTGCTTCGGGTCGGCGATGCGGGTCGCCCCGATGCTCTTGAACTTCGCCATGACGGCCGACGTGTTGTCGTGCGTCATGACGTGCTTCGGACGGATGGACACGTAGTCGCGGGCGTGAACCTGCTCGGCCGGCTGCAGGCCGGTGGCGTACGCGGTGGCAATCTTCTCGATCAGCGTCTGGGCCATGTTGCATCTCCCACAAAATACCGAATCCCATGCTTTTACCCGGCCGGGATACCGTCCACAAGACGGGGTCTTCCCCGGGTGACTACCGCGGCCGGGAGGCGGCGAATATGATGTCCTCAGCGGGCAGTACAGTGGCGGCGTTAGCATTTTCGACGATGAGGAACCTGAGCATGGACTGTCGAGTACGTGTGGCATCGTTTGGGGCGGTGATCTCAGTCATTCTGACGCTGGCCGGTTGCGTGCCATCGGCGCACAAGTCCGTGACCGCCGCACCGGAGCCGACCCCGGTGCCCCGGCGTGAGATCCGCCGGCCGTATCCGGTGGACTTCCGCAACTTCTCCCCCGTGGACAAGTGGCTGGCGGAGTCCGGTCCGGTCATTGACGACGCGGAGGGCAACCTGAACCCCTACGTTCTGCACGTCATCAAGGCGTACCCGCCGCCGGAGACGGGGATCTACCCCTACCACTGCGATTTCAAGCTCAAGGAGTACGACATCTACAACGGCGTGACGCAGGACATGTGGTACCAGGGCCGAGTGGTGGCCAAGGCCTACCCGGACGGCTCGCGGTGCAGCTACTGCTGCGGCCTGACGTTCGAGGTGTTCGTCCGGGCCATGAAGCTCCGCAACGAGCAGGCCGGGCTGCCCATTGACGACTTCAACGGCATGGACTTCTACGACCTCTTCAACCTGCTCCAGTTCTGGTACATCGAGGGGCAGGGAGACAGCCCGCAGCGAGGGATCGTGGCCTACGGACTGGGCCGGGCCATTGACAATCTCGAGGACGCCCGGCCGGGCGACTTCTGCGACTTTTCGCGCAGCACGGGCAGCGGCCACTCGGTGATCTTTGTCGACTGGGTACGTGACGCGGACGGGAAGATCACCGGGATGAAGTACTTCTCGTCCAACAAGAGCGGCGTGGGCTATCTCACCGAATACTTCAGCGACTCCGGCGGCAAACTGCTCCGCGAATGGACCCGCCTGGCCCGCGTGGGCCCAATCAGCGAATACCGCCCCTTCGACCGCAAGACGATCCCGCGCCGAAAGGCATACGCCCCCTGACGGCCAGCGGCCGCTGCGGGAGCGACGAAGTCACGGAGCGACGTAGCGACGAAGGGCAATGCAGAAACGGAGAGAAAGGCACGTAGGCACGAAGGCACGGAGGCACGAAGGGGTGGAGCCGCCGGGAAGGCGGCACGTTTTCCAGAGCCACCGTTCACCGGCTCTAGGCCGAGGGCCTGCGCGAGGATAGACCGGCCTTTCAAGGCCGGGTTTGCTTTTAGGAGTGGTTGAGGCACCCCACGCGTATCCCGCCGTGTGCCACTGCTCCTGGAGCAGTGGTTTTGGGGTTCCGAGGGGGTAGTGCCGGGCGGTCTTGCTGGTGCCCTTCCGTCCGTGCCTCTGTTTCCGTTTTTGCGATCCAGGTCGCCGCGCCGACCGTTCCCAGATAAGATGGTGCCGTGAGATCACGCGCGGCCGGACGGCGATGGTCGGCGCGGGAACTCTGGCACGAAGAGGATGGGCCAGACGCTCGACTGGATGCAATGGGAAACCCTGGTGACAGAACAACAACACTATTTTGAAGACCAGTGACTGTCGCGAGATCCAGGCATCGGCATATCCAGGCGAGATTCCGCCGGAATCGGTCGGAGGCGGGGGACCCGAATAGAGGTTGGGACTCTTATGCTGTTTCATTACTCGACGGGCGAGCCGGTGCAACTGGGGGATCGGGTCCGTACAGGCACGGGCAACCAGGGCGTGATTGAATTGATCATCGAGCCCGGCACTGACGAAGCCGAATGGTATGTATGTGAACCAGGGGGTGTGCTCATTCGCGAGTCTTGGCCCGATGGAAGTGTTGGGTATCTTGCTGTTCCATTCGGCTCGCACGAATGGGACTACCATCTGGAACGCATCGAACGGTCGGACTCCAAAGCGGGAGGCGAGGCGTTGGGGTAAACGAGATCACGCAACAGTCGTACGTGGATGGTTCGCAGCGGGCGGACCGGCGTACTGTCAAGGGGCGACGAAACCGGACATCACTGACATTGAGATTCGCGGGGAGACTGCAGATCCTTGACGCGTCCCACTGAACGTACCACACAGCCGTCGTCTTCTCTTGAGAATACGGTCGACATTCCGGTAGTATCGCGGCCTCGGAAGCAGCAAATGGAGAGTCTCGGCTGAATGCAAGACGTGGCTCCACCAGTCTGGAGCATGCTCCATGCCAACGCCGCCGGCAGGAGGGTTTCGACGATGTCCGCGGAGTACGTGGCAAGAGAACTGCTCACCTTCGCCGAGCAGAAGCTGCGGCTGGAGATGGGGCAGATCGAGCGGTGCGCCGGATTGCTGCGTGATGACGAAGTGTGGCGGCGGCATAACGAACACACCAACAGCGTGGGCAACCTGATCCTGCACCTGACGGGCAACGTGCGTCAGTGGGTGCTGGGCGGCCTTGGCGGGCAGGTGATCGAACGCGATCGACCCGCGGAGTTCGCCGCGTGCGGCCCGCGCCCGACGATGGAATGTGTTGACGGTTTGCGGGGCACGGTCGAGGCTTCCTGTGCGGTGCTGGCCGGCCTGGACGCGACTGCCCTGGCACGTAAATACGTCATTCAGGAATACGAAGTGTCCGGGGCGGCGGCGGTAGCACACGTCGTGGAGCACTTCTCGTGGCACGTTGGCCAGATCGTGCACATGACCAAGGCGATGCGAAACGTCGACTTGAGTCTGTACGACGCGCAGGGCCATCGATTGGATGGAACGCATCCGTAGACGGCGATTGGCCCT
>JAFGJQ010000247.1 GCA_016929015.1 Phycisphaerae bacterium
AACGTCTCCGTGGAGAACGAACGCTGCACCAATTCCGCGAGGTCCAGGTCGTCCGCGGCGGCCACGACCGTGGCGGGCAGTCCGCGGGCCACTTCCGGGGCGATGCTCGGGCCCGACAGGGCCACCACGGGTACGTCGCCGAGCACGTCGCGAATGATTTGCGTCGGCCACATCAGGTGGTCGATCTCCAGCCCCTTGGTCACGGAGCAGACGGGCACGCCGCGCGGATAGCGGCTGCGGATGCACTCCCACACGCTGCGCATGTACTGGCACGGAACGGCGGAGATGATCAGCTCCGTGTCCGTCAGCGCCTCGCCTTTGTCTGCCATGGGGTGGAGGTTGTCGGGCAACGGGTGGCCGGGCAGGAATCGGCGGTTCTCGCGGTCGGCCGCGATCTGCCGAATCTGTTCCTCGAACGGGCCCCAGAGCCGGACGTTCAGCCCGCGGCTGGCGAGGATCAGCCCGCATACGGTGCCCATCGCCCCGTCGCCGATGATGGTTGCGATTTCAACCGGTGTTGCCATGACCGCCGTTTGCCGGTCCGCCCGTCCGGCCGGGCGAACCGGTGGAACCGTTTTTCGCAGCGACAGCGACCGGCCCGCCGCGGCACAGGACGAGGGGGCCCGTCAGAAGACGAACGTCTGCTGCACGTTCAGAAGGTCGTAGAAGTAGCTCGTGAACAGATTGCTGGCGATGCTGACCGCCCACTGGGTCAGCAGGCCGCTCGGATCGCAGCCGGTCGTCTGCAGAAGCACACCCGCCGCCGTCACGCCGGCCGCCGCCCGCACGAATCGATTCCACCTGTTTTTCATAAGCCTCTTGTCTCCACGTGCCGGGCGTATCCCCGGCATGCAACCGTATGGCGTTGACCAGAACCTCCGGATCACCGGCCGCGTGCCGATGCCTTTGAGCGTCACTCGCCCGCCGATGCCTATTCGACTTTCGGCGGAGCGTCCTCCAGCAGCACCAGCTCTTCGGCCACGATGATCGGGACCGGGTCGACGCTGTCCACCTTCAACTGCTTTGATTGCGCCCGCACGCCTACCCGCCGACCGAGATACTTCGTCACGTCAATCGGGCTGTCCGGCGGGATCTCCACGTAGGCCAGCGTCCGCGTCACGTCCTTGCCTGGATCGAGCAGCCGGTACCGTCGCGGCCCTGTGGGAGAGGCGTACACCGCGCTTTCCCGCAGCTCGCCCTCGGCGGCGAAGCCTTCCGGCTCGCGGATGCGGACCGTCTTGACCCGTTCACGCTCGCGGGCAAACTGTTCGCGTTCCCCCGCAATTCCGTCGTGTACGTCGTACGCCTTCTTGACGGATTCGATCGTGGCGGCCAGGTCTTCCAGTTGGGCCACTCGCGTCTTGGCATAGTGAGCCGTGTATTCGTCTTTCGTCTGGTTGGCCAGGGTCTGGAACTTCTCCGCCAGGGGGCGGACGTTTCGCTCAAAGAGAGGCTTGGTCATCTCCGCCTTCACCGCGGCCTCCAGGTTCGCAAGAACGGCCCGGTCGCCCTCGGCCGTCTTCGTTCCGGCGGGCGCGGCGGGGACCGTGATCCGCGTCACGTCACCGGATGCCGTTACCGTCTCGCCGGCAGGCTGCGTCGTGGGAACGCCCGGTGGGGCATCCCCGGCCGCCGTGACCGGTGCGGCAGCCCCCTCCACTCGCTGCACGTACTGCCCGAAAATCCAGAGCTTTGCGTCTTCCGGCGGCGAGATACGCAGGAACCCGTTGGGGAAGTCTCCGAGGATGCGGACCTTTGCGCCGCGGTCCAACTGGGCCTGCACGGCGTACGGATCGCGCACGTTCTCTGCGCCCGCCCGCACGTTCACCCGTTCTCCGTTGACGATGCCGATGGTGGGGTCGCGGTCGCGGTCGACGTAGCGAGCGTCGATCAGGCTGAAGCAGTCGGGCGGCGGGGCGATGCCGATCCAGCCTTCCTTCTCGGCCAGCACGGTCACACGCTGGCCGGCGCTTGCTTTGCCCACCGTGTAGTAGTTCGTGCTGGGCCCGCTGCGGATGTACACGCTGTCTCCGGTCACCTCGCCCACGTAGGGCACGAAGGCGGCCACCGGTGGGGCGGGTTCCGCCGCGGGGGCAGGCCCGGCCGGCTGCGCCGAGCACCATCCGCACATTCCCAACAACGCTGCAATCGTCACGATTTGCCGAGCAGACATGGCACACCATCCTTGATGAATCGAAAAGCCTGACGCGTGGTTGTGCTCCGTTCGTTCGGTTGCCATTCTTAGTCTCACGTGTGGCAAATGTCAACGCAAGAGGCCCTTTCGACCCTCCGGCGGCCCCAGGGTATACTCTCGCCGTCATGCGTGTGCAGCCCTCCGGCAACGGGATTCACGGCGTGGTCACCCAGGTGCCGTGCGACACGCCCCTGGAGTGGGCGATGGTCGCGTTCTGCGAGGGCCCCGGTGGATTCGCCCTCCAACGGCCCACGCCCGACGCGCCCGCCCGACAATTCACAATCCTCGGCTGCGAGCCGGTCCTTACGCTTGAGGCGGATACGGACGCCGATGCCGCGGCTCTGCTGAGCCGCATGGCGGAGACTCCGGCCGGCCCGTGCGAGGAGTCGACCATCCCGTTCTTCGGCGGCTGGGTGGGGTATTTCGGCTACGAGGCGGGCCTGGGGATGGATTCGATCGCGCGTCGACGGCGCCCGGCCCGCGTGCTGCCGCTCGCCCGGTTCGCGCTGTACGACACGGTGGTCATCTACGACCACAACTCGCAGAGCTGGTACGTCGGCGGGGTGGATTGGGACGGAACCGGTGGTTTGTACCGGCCTCCGCTGGGCGACCGGCTGGAACGCGCGGCCCGCCGATTGCGGGAGGCGCCGCCACCGA
>JAFGJQ010000248.1 GCA_016929015.1 Phycisphaerae bacterium
GCATTTTCAAGGAGGAAAGGCAAACGGGTCGGGCATGTGATGCCTGCGGGGGATGTTGTTCAAGCAATCCGGCTCGCCAGGGACTGGGAAGGTGTCGAGGCCGGAGAGCGACGGGCCGGAGCAACAGCCTGTTGCGACCACCGGGTGAGTGGAGACCTAGATGAGCGAGATCACCAATATTGACGGGCTCCGGAGTTCCGCGCCCCGCGCATCGAGCCATGCCACGACGGCCGTGCCGGAGACGCGAAGAGTCGCGGGAGATCAGAGCACACCCCAAGACCGAGTAGAGCTCTCCGAGCTTGGCACACTGCTGGCAGCGGCTCGCGACCTGCCCGACATTCGCATCGAAAAGGTCATCGCCGCTCGAGAACAGATACAGGCCGGCACTTACGAGACGCCGGATAAGATTGCCATAACGGTCAACCGGCTCCTGGCAGACCTTGCCGGCTGATCCATCGACAGAACGACCTGCACCACGAGGCCCGGTCGCCCTTGGCGACCGGGCCTGAGTCCTTTTACCGAGGAGCTCCGGCGGACCTGCCCGTCACCAGGTCGGTTCAAGTCCGGGCAGGCGAATCGCCGATCCACGCGCGGTGTTCACACTGGCGGTCATTCTGGCCCGGGCAGGCAGCAAAGGGCTGCCGAACAAATGCGTTCGGCGCCTGCGGGGCCGAGCGGTCATCGAGTACACCTTCGATCACGCGCTGGAAGCCCGGCGCGTCGACGGAGTCGTCCTGAGCACAGACTCTGCGGAGGCAATCCACCTGGCCCGGGAAAAGGGCCTCGTCTGCATCGAACGCCCCACTCACCTCGCCGATGACACCGCTCGCCTGGACGACGCCCTCCGCCACGCGGTATGCGAATACGAATCGCGATGCGCACGCGAAACGGACCTCGTTGTCATGCTCTACGGCAACGTCCCCGTCCGGCGACCCGGAATCATCGACGAGGGAATCCAACACATCCTCGAAACAGGCGCCGATTCCGTGCAGACCGTTGCCCCGGTGGGCAAACACCATCCCGATTGGATGTTCCGCCTCAACCGCGACCGGATGGACCCGGTCCACCGGAATCGTCACTACCGCAGACAGGATCTCGAGCCCCTCTACCTGCTCGACGGCGGCCTGACGGTGATGACCCGATCGGCCCTGTTCAATGCCCTCGACGACTCCGAGGAACCTCATGCGTTTCTCGGCCACGATCGGCGAGCCATCATCGTCGCCCCTCACGATACGGTTGATATTGACGAACAGATCGACCTCTACCTCGCCGAGGCCATCCTCACTGCACGAGCCGCCACGTCCTGAATACCCCCGTCGCAACCGCCACACACGTCTTTGCCGACGCGTTGTCTCCGGCCAACGCATCCCCCCAATCGTAACGGGCCACCCAGTCTGAACGATCCCCACGACCGCCGTTTCGAGCTCGAACGGCTCACGCTTTCCGGACGTGTGCAATCCCCCGACATCGCAACCGACAACGGCACACACCCTGAAGGACCGTCAGACGGAGGGCGGAAGGGCACGACAGCTTTCCGGTGTACCGGGAGGAGCACATTGCCCTCTGGAGGACGGGAAGATGCGACAAATGATCGCCCTCGCGCTGCCACTGATCCTCGCCCTCGCGGGCTGTCAGACCACACGCTCGCACGCGCTCTCCTTGCCAAGTTGCCCACGGGACACGGGATACAGCAACACTTTATTGTTCAACCGCGATGTGACGCTCCCGCCCGCCAGCCAGTATGCCCAGCGATCCGTGTGGCCTGGAATTCTGTCCCCCACCTCGCCGGGCGAGACGGTCCTGGTCCGGGAGCGGTTCATCGACTGGCAAGGGCCTGGCGCGCGCGGTCGAGACTTCACATACCGGCGGTTTGACGCATACCGAGTCGGCTACGAACGGCGCTGAGGCCGGTGCCCGTGTCCCCCAGTCTGCCCATCGTCCCGATGGAGCCGATCCCCCCTTCCCGTGACTCCAGGCTCACCCTGCCGTCCCAGGCCGTTGGGCAAATTCGGGGCTTGATGGCGGAAACCTATTGCTGTAGGATAACTTATGTTGCCTGAACGGGTTACTTCGGCAGGGGGCATGGACTGAATCGGAGGGGTCCGGCCGTTGGTCAGGCAACGGAGTCGAACAGGAGGTTCGAGCTACTCGAGTTCTGGAGAGTCAGGTCATTTTTCTTTCGGCGCTGTGGGGAGCAGTTGATGTCCACCATCACCAAGAAAGAGCTGATCGACCGGATTGCGGATGGCACTGGCACGAAGCGTGTGCTTGTCAAGCGTATTGTCCAGAACTTCCTGGACGAGGTCATCGAAGAGTTGGGTCGCGGTAACCGATTGGAGTTTCGCGACTTCGGAGTGTTTGAGTGCAAGGTGCGCGCCGCGAGAGTCGCGCAGAACCCCAAGACGCTGGAGCGCGTTCCGGTGCCGGCCAAGCGCACCGTGAAGTTCAAAGTGGGCCGGGTCATGAAGCTACGTCTCTCCGACGCCGCGCACCGGTTCGACGAAGCGACCGGTATGCCGCTCGATCCGCCGAGCGCGGCGGCCAGCCGTTAGCGCATTTCGGCTTGTCGCCGCAGGCTGTTACTGCCTTTCACAAGTGTTTTGTGGACACGGTGTTGTCGCGAGGGCCCGCCTTTGGGGCTGGGGAATCCACGTACGCGCCGTTGAAGCAGACCAACTGCAAAGCCTGTCCCGCACCCGAGGCTACCATACAGAATCGCAGGCGCAGGCGACAACCTGCATGGCAAACGAACGTTACCTGGGTGAATCGGCGCGGGTTGATCGCGGCCGTTGGCGTGCCTGAGAAGATGGACGTGTCGTGGGCGTCGATATCGGCGGCTGCGACACCGGAGCCTCCGGTGTGACAGCAGGTTGCGCTTCAGTACCCCCGGGGGGCAACAGTCGAATCACCACGGTGACCAGCGGACCTGTTCCGCTTGCGGATAGGGTGTAATCCGGAGTCAGGAACGGGCCCCATTCCTGCGGCGCCGGAGTCGCTACGCCAGACAGACCGTAGGTCTCCGCCCCCTTCACAGGCAATGATGCGGCGTCGACCGGAGTGGCCGCGCGTGCCGTTTCCGGCGAAGTTACCGGCTCTGCCCGGAGTTCGTCGCGGTTGGTCGAGCGTCCCTGACGGAACTCGGATCCCGGCAGAACTGTTTCGTCGGGTGCCGTTGCGTCTACAACCGTCTCCGCCCGCGACACCGAGTAGTCGTCTTCCTCTGCCTGAAGGTCGGTCCGTTCCGCAGACTCAAGGGCGCGTTGCGGTTCAACCGCCCGCGACCCCAGAGGTCTCCCATCGGCACGCGCCGGTTCCGATACCGCCGTCGCCCTCGCTTCAAAGACGGGCAGGCCCAGCGTCAGCAGATCGAAACCCGCCGCGCGGCCGCGTGCGGCAGCCGACCCCACGCGAACCGTCACGTCTCGCTCCGCATCGGCCGACGCCACCAACGCATCGAAGAGTTGCCCCACGTGCTGCGGTGCCATACGGACCAGAATCTGCTGCTCTCGCGCATCGGAGAAGTTCACCGTCGGCTGCCCGAGAATGAAGAATGGCGAAGTCCGCCCCAGCGCCGGTGCCAGCCCCAGGAAGTTCAGAAACGCCGTTTGCCGCACCTCGGGAACCGCCTGCTCATCGAGAATGCGTGCGAGTCGCTCGGCGGCGGCCTGCCGCGCCGCCTCGGTGGCAAACGCCACCTGAACCTGCGCCTTCTCATTGGCGAACGGATGATGAACGACATCCGTGGGCGAGGCGCCGTCAGCCAGCTTCTGGTCGACCGTCGCGCGGCTGTCGTCCGACAGGTGACGCAACTCAGACATGCCTCGCTCCCACATGTCCGCCACGGCGTCAGCAAACGTGGATTCGGGAATACCCGCAGACGAAGCGGGCACGGCCGGCACCGGCGCCTCGGCCGTGGCCGTCGTCGCCCCACTGGCATACCCAATGGATTCCAATCGCAACTCGGCCGCCAGGTTTTCGTCTCTCCTCTCCCGGGAAGGCGTGGCACCAGCCGCCCGATCGGATTCGCTTCTCCTGGCGGTTCGGTCGACGGTTTCGGCAATCTGACCATCGACCGCTCCCCGTTTGTCCGCATCCTTCTCGCCGCGTTTCTCGGCCCAGGATACGTGACTCCGATCCATAACGGCGGTGTCCGGTCTTGCCGCCGGCCGACGGGGTGATTTGGAGCCGCCGTCTGTGGAGAACGACTTTGGTTCTGCCGTGAGTCCATCGGCTACGACGCCTTCACGCGCCATCGGTGCCTCGGCCTTGGAAGAAGCTCTCTCCGGGCCCGGCGTTGCCGGCGACGTGTGAACCGCAACAGCGGGGCTGGATTGCTCTCTGCTCCTTGCGGGAGCCTGAAAGATGTACCACGCTCCACTCACGCAGATCGCCACGAGCGCTGCCGACGCCAGCACCGACAGCCACGGACGTTGCCACCCGCGGCGCGGGCGAGACGTGTTCAGGTCTTCCAGAAGCTCGTCACGCTCCAGCCGCGACATCACGTCTTCCATCAGGCTCGGCGGAGCGGACCGCCGTGGCAGTGCTGAAATGAGTTCCAGGGTGCCCTGCAACGCTTCCAGCCGGCGCCGAACGGAGACGTCCTGCTTCAGCAGGGCGTCAACTTCCGCCCGCTCGGGCTCCGTCAACTCGCCGTCGAGGTAGGCCGACAGAAGCTCATCCAGGTTGTCGCGATTCACAGGGCTCATGGCAATTCGGGCGTCACCTCGTCAATGCCCTATCCGTCCGGGCTCATGTACGGGAGCAGCGCTTCCCGCAGCGCCACCCGCCCGCGGGCGATCCGAGACTTTACCGTTCCCTTCGGCACGTCCAGAATCTCCGCAATCTCCGCATAGTCGAACCCCTCAATATCGCGAAGCACAAGGGCCACGCGGTACGTTTCATCCAGCTCCCGCAGAGCACGCGACACGTGGCCGCACATTTCCCCGGTCGCCACCCGTACGGCCGGGTCTGGCACGCCCGGGTCCGCCAGGCCCGACGCAGCCGACGATCCTTCGCCGTCCCCGTTGACGCTCGCATGGCGGGTCCGGGCGGACCGCCGCCGGTGGCTGATGGCCAGGTTGACGGCGATGCGAAACAGCCACGTGTAGAAGCTGCTGGCCCCGCGAAACGACTCGATGGACTCAAACGCTTTGAGGAACGCATCTTGCGTCACATCGCGTGCGTCCTCAACGTTGCCGCACAGCCGGCAGCACGTGTTGTGGACCCTGTCCTGGTACTTCAGGACAAGCTGCGCGTACGCCTGAACGTCCCCCGCCTGGACCTGCCGAACAACGGCGGCGTCCTCGAACGGAATCGTGCGGGCCGGCGGCTCCACGCCTGCCCTTCTGCTGGATTGGACGCCCGGCCCCCCCGCCGGGTTCCCGACGGGTGGCCGGTACGGAGAGTCGGCCATCGGATTCCTCACGTCTGCCCTCATCTTGCCCGCCAGCGGCAAAGGGGTCAACGCGGTTTTGGGACGCTGGGACGGATTGGGGACCGCACGGTCCGCGCTTCTGGGGCCTCCGGAGGCGTGCCCGGGCGCACCCTCAGCGACCCCTGCCGGAACATGGTACGCGCGGGGCAGCCGGCGGTTGCAGAAAGGAGGGCGATGCGCTGGGTGCCCCGGCGCGGGGCAATCACGCCAGGTCAGCAGTCCACGAAGACGCGGAGCACGGATCGAACAACGAGCGTCCCCGGTAAGACCATGCGCGGCGTTGCATCAACTACCGAATCGACCACAGTTGAATCACCGGTCGGAAAGGTCCTCACTGGCACCCAGATGGAGGGACGCGAATGCACGTGGAAGTCCGGGCAATGCGATTGTGCGTATCGGAGTTGGAAAAGGACATCCGGCAGACGCGCGGCGACATGGCCGACACGATTATCCGGGCGGCGTGCGACCTGGCGAACGCTGTGAATCCCGAGCTTCTGCACCTCGCGGCCGAGCATGCGCGTGTTCAGGAGGCGGAAGCGCTGGCGGGAAACACGCCTCGTGAGGTGCTGGAGCTGGCACACTTGATGGCACAACTCCGGAAGGCGGAAGAGAAGCATCCTCCCGAAACGCCTGACTGACGACATGGGAACGCCGGATCGCGGCTCGCAAGGACCCAGGACAGGGAGCAAGACCGGCTGGAAAGGCGGTCCCACACAAGACTACAAGACCGGCTGGAAAGCCGGTCCCACATAAGACCGTCATCACACAAGCCCGGTCCCACCAGTTCATAGGCACCACAAAGCCTTTGCCGGAGCGGCGTTGCATTTCCGCAGGTCGCGGGTAGAGTGACGGGGTTCTGTAGCGACCCTGGGCAGGAGTAAACGTCCGTGGCGATTCCCTACAACAAGCGCACGCACCGTAACGGCGAATTGAGGGCGGAAAATGCGGGGCAGACGGTCCGGCTCGTCGGCTGGGTCGCGTCGTACCGCGATCACGGCGGCATGGTGTTCATCGACCTGCGCGACCGCGAGGGCATCACCCAGGTCAAGTTCAATCCGGAGACCGACCCCCAGGCCCACGCCCTGGCCCGCACGCTCCGCAACGAGGATTGCATCGCCGTGGAGGGGCAGGTGGCCCTCCGCGGGACCAACATCAACCCCAAACTGCCCACCGGCGAGATCGAGGTGGAAGGTCGGGCGGTGGATCTGCTCAGCAAGTCCGACCCCACGCCGTTTGAAATCGACGACTTCACCAAGGCCAACGAGGACCTGCGGCTCCAGTACCGCTTCCTCGACCTGCGGCGGCCGGCCATTCAGAAGGTGCTGCGGCTGCGGCACGACATCGCGAAGGCCGTGCGTGACTACTTTGACGCCCAGGGTTTCCTGGAGATCGAGACGCCGGTGCTGACGAAGTCCACGCCGGAAGGGGCCCGGGACTACCTGGTGCCCTCGCGCGTGCAGCCCGGCAGCTTCTTCGCGCTGCCGCAGTCGCCGCAGTTGTTCAAGCAGTTGTTCATGATCGGCGGCTGCGATCGGTACGCCCAGATCGTGCGGTGCTTCCGCGACGAGGACCTGCGAGCGGACCGCCAGCCGGAGTTCACCCAGATCGACGTGGAAATGGCCTTCGTCCAGATGGAAGACGTGATGGAGGCCGTCGAGGGCTGCGTGGCCGGCATGTTCCGCGTCGCCAAGGGCATCGACGTGCCGCGGCCGTTCCCGCGAATCAGTTACTCGGAATCGATGGATCGGTTCGGCATCGACCGGCCGGACATGCGGTTCGGGCTGGAGCTGCGCGACGTGACCGACGTCGTCCGTGACTGCGGCTTCCAGGTGTTCTCGAACGCCGTCCAGTCCGGCGGCGTGGTGAAATGCCTCGTGGTCAAGACGTCGGAGGGCGCCGACCGGCTGACCCGCAAGATCACCGACGGCCTGACGGAGGAACTCAAGGGAATCGGGGCCGGCGGGATGCCGGTCACGAAGGTCGTCTCCGGCACCAACGGCCTGGAGTTCTCCACGGGCGTGGCCAAGTTCGTCCAGCCGGTGTGCGAGCCGCTTTGCCGACAGGCAGGCGCCGGCCCGGGCGATTTCCTGTTTTTCGGGGCGGGCAAATACGGCGACGTCTGCAAGCACCTGCACCACGCGCGGACCCGGCTGATCGAGATTCTCGAGCTCAAGCCCTCCACGGAATGGAACCTGCTCTGGGTGGTTGACTTCCCGATGTTCGAGTGGGATGACACGGAAAAGCGATACTTCAGCACGCACCACCCGTTCACCGCTCCGCGTGATGAGGATGTGGACCGACTGAGCACGGAGCCGGACAAGGTCCGGGCCAAAGCGTACGACCTGGTTCTCAACGGCACGGAAATGGCCGGCGGCAGCATTCGTATCCACCGCCGCGACGTGCAGCAGACGGTGTTCAAGCTGCTGGGCATCAGCGAGGAAGAGGCCAAGATCAAGTTCCAGTTTCTGATGGAAGCACTGCGGTTCGGCGCGCCGCCGCACGGTGGGATCGCCTTCGGGCTGGACCGCTGGGTGATGCTGCTGGCCGGCAAGGAGAGCCTGCGCGACGTCATCGCGTATCCCAAGACCCAACGCGCGGTCTGCCCGCTGACCGAAGCGCCCGGCCCGGTCTCGGACGATCAGTTGCGGGAACTGGGCATCGACTTGCGTCCGGAGGTGCGGGCCCGACTCGAGGAGAAGGCGGCCTCCGCCCAGCAGACCGTGCATCGGGCGCACGACGAGGAGCAGTAGAGAACCAGACACGGGACGGCCGTATGCCTCGTCGAACGCGCAACAAGCTGCTCCTCTGGATCATCGTCATCGGGCTGGCGAACTTCGCGGCCTACACGGTGATTTACTGGTACCTCCAGGGCGACGCCAGCAACGGCAAGTTTGAGGCGGGCGAATACTACCTGCGCGGCCACTTCATCCACGGCAGCAAGGGCCAGCTTTCCGAGCCGGTGTCCCGGGCGACCTGGATCTACAGCTTCGTCCACTCCATCACGATCTGGCCGACCATTGCGGCGGTGCTGATTTCGATGGCCATCCTCGCCCGTCCGCACATCATTGCCACCATGCGGAGCGACTCGATGCTGCGCGGCAGCACGTTCGTCACCATATTCATCACGGTGGTGGTGTTCCTGACCGGGGCCAGCACGCTGTACTTCGTCATCAACTTCGTCCACGCCCTGCTGATCATCAGCCGCGGAGAATCGTTCGGCGTCTGACCCGGGCTCCGATGGATCCGCGATCACCACCCGGCAATCCTGGTCCCGAGATGCAGCAGGACAATCGCGGCGACGATCGCAGGCACCAGCACATACGTCAGCAGATTCAGTGCAACCAGGCCGAGCAGCAGCACCGTCCCGAACCCGGCCATCCGATCGAGCCACGCACCCAGCCTCACCGGCAGGACGGACCGAATCGCGCCATAGCCGTCCAGGGGCGGAACCGGCAACAGATTGAACCACGCGAGGAACACATTCACAAACACCGTCGCCTTGACCGCCTCGATGACGTAGGTCCAGACCGTTTCGTGCGGCAAACCAACCAGGAGAGGAAGCGTGAACGGAATGGCCGCTCGCACAGGCACAAAACCCGGCCAGACCAGGCCCAGCACAATCAGCAGTGCGGCCAGCACGTTCGCGGCCAGAAACGCCAGGATCAGATTCGTTGAGACGCCGGCAAGCGAGACGCCCAGCCGCCCCAGTCGCGGCCGCCGCATCCGGCCAGGCGTCACCGGCACGGGTTTGGCCCAGCCGATGAACGCATCGCCGGGCAGAAGGATCAGAACCAGCGGCACAATGAAGCTGCCGAACAGGCTCAGGTGACGAATGGGGTTCAACGACAGCCGGCCGCGATCGCGCGCGGTCGGGTCGCCCGCCCAGTACGCGGACAGCGCGTGGCCCAGCTCATGGAACATGATGCTGAGGATCAACACGACGAAATAGAGAATGCCGACCGGCCAGGTGATGGAAACCTTCGGACGATCCCCACCGGCCGAACCGTCTTCGTATTCCTCCGAGGCGAACCGGTCTTCGACGCCTTCCTGATCTGCAAGACCGGCATCCGCTTCGTGCTCGTCTGTCAGGGCCGGCGACTCTTCCATGTCCGTCTGGTACGACGCAGCCGGTTTCCAGAGTCCAACCCAGTGTCCCACGTACAGCCCCGCAAACCCCATCGAGAGAAGCCCGAGGACCAGTCCGGCGATACCCGCGCGCCGATCGTGCGGCAACGCCGGTCGCCGCAACAACAGATACGCCCCAAGCGTCAGCAGGGCCACCCCCGGGACCACCCCCAGCACCGGGACGAACGCAAATACGGCCAGCGCCCAGGCCCACGGGCCCACGGCGGACGCTACGGGGGCCGCCGGCGTTTCCGACCCCGGGCCGACCGACGAACCCTCGCCGTCCGCACCCGCGGCAACAACCTCCGCGCGAAGTCGATGCATGACGGTCGCGATGCTTTCGCGAACCTGCTCCGGCAACGACTCGGCATCGTCCTGCGAACGATTCCATGAGGCGAGCGGGCAAAGGGCCAGGGACTCCCGGCGGGCCTGATCCGCCTCCGCGGAGCGTCCCAGTGATTCCAGGATTTCCGCACGCAGGTGCAAACGCTCGGCCCGGCTGTGCGGGGAGCAGATTTCAAGACGCGCGCGGTCCAGTGAAGCCAAAGCCGTTGCAGGTTCCCCGAGTTCGCACCAGGCGATAGCCGCCAGGTAATCACAGTCGTTCTGCAGGACCAGATGCCGCGGATGCGCAAGCCGGAGGGTTTCGAGTTCCCGCAAACGCTCCTCCGCGACGTGGCGGTCGCGGTCGTGCCCCGCCTCGATCGCGTGCAGCCCCAGGGCAAGCGCCCGCAGCGGCGGACTTGCCGCCGGCGGCATGCCCAGCGCCGCTATGTAGGACCGCACCACTTCCCAGCGTCCGGCCGCGATCAGCCGCTCGGCCAGATGGCCGAAGGAACCCAGCTTGGCGACGTCGGCCGAAACAGCCCGGATTCTCGAAAGGCCTTCGCGGGCATCCTTCTGCTTCGTACGTGGTCTCGACGGCGGGATGATACTCAGGAAGGCATCGTCCCACGCAAGGGAAAGCACTGTCTGCAAGGCAGTGAACCGGACCTCCGGCCGTCCGTAGTCCGTCGCCGGCGCGGATGCCAGGACCTGAACTGCCCGATCCAGGCAGCCCAGTTCCGCGTATACGCCGGCAGTCACCTCAGGAAGCGACACCTTCGAGGCTGCGTGAGCATCAGCCAGCAGAACGCCCTGGAGACACCGTAACTCCTCTTCGACGGCCGTGTGGTCACCTCGTTGCGCGTGGATCCGCGCCGCGCTGCCATAAATGGCCCCCCGCACCCAGGATAGCCGACACTTGCGACGCGCGCGGCCCAGCCAAACGAGCGATTGATCCAACTCACCCAACTGATGATGAGCTCCCGCAATCCCCATCTCGAGAATGCCCGGCTTGAGAATTCGGGAAAGCAGCGCAGCGGGATTCCACGATCGTGCTGCTTCCATGTGGAGGCGGAGGGCACGCTCAGCATCGCCTTGGCACGAGGCTTCCGCCGCCCGCAACACGCGTCTCACGTACGCCGGCCACGAAAAGACAATGACCGCAACAACGCCGGCGAGGACGAGGAAGACCCAATTTGTTGAGTGTTCAGCGAGAAGCAAAGCCATATCCATATCGAGCCCCTTTATGGGGGCATTATTGTAGATCGCCCGTCGGCCGGCGTCTATGGATCCCATCGGCAACGTTGAATCGCGTGCCTGTGTGTGTATGCTGCTCTGACCGGGATTCATCCTGGAAAGGAAGAACATGGCAGATCGAAGTGCGGATTACCTCGACAGCCTCGTACGACGCCTGGAGTCTCGCCCCGCTCGACGACTCCGATACCGCGTTCCCGCCCTGTGGAACGCCTGGGGATTCGCCGACGCGCGGAAGGTCGGCAAGACGGAACTCGAGCTGGACCCGCGGGCGTTTCTGCTGGATTGCATCCGGCGGGAGATTCTGCCGCGGCGAGGCAACACGCGGATGGGCGGCCGCAGCCTTTCCCGCGTGCAGGGAGTCGTGCGACAAAAGGGAGGGCGCGTCCGGGACGGACGGCAACAGCGACGCGGCGGCGACTGGCTGCGAACGGCCGGCTTCTACGGCCTCTTTGTCCGCATGACCACCGCGTGGGACCACGACGGCGACGGCGACCTCTCCGACCGCCGCTTCACCGAAACCGGTACCTTCCTGAAATCCATCCTGATTCTGCCCCTGCTGAAGCGCATGGGCATCACCGCCGTCTACATGCTGCCCGTCGTCAAGCACAGCAACCTGTACCGCAAGGGGGAGCTCGGATGCCCATACTCCGCGAAAAACTTCTTCGAGCTGGAGCCCACCCTTCACGATCGACTGCTGAGCGACGACCCGGCCGATGTGAATCTGGAGTTCGGCGCATTCGTCGAGGCCGCTCACGCAATGGGCATGCGCGTGCTGATCGACCTGGCCCCGCGAACCGCCGCCCGTGACGCGGACTGGATTCTCGACCACCCGGACTGGTTCTACTGGATCGACCGGCGGGAAGAACGCAACTACGCGCAGCCCTATGTGGAAGGGGCGGACTACCTCACCCCGCCGCCGGCAGAGCTCCCGCGCATTCACGCCCTGCCCGCCATGCGGACCCATCGGGCGAAGTTCCGTTTTGCCCCGAACGTGACCGACCCGAACCGCTGGGCCCGCTTCGCCCGGCGAATGAAAGCCAAGCCGCCGAAGAACCTCCTCGCCGAAATCGGACGCGAGTTTGGCGTCATCACTCCGCCTGGCTTCTCCGACGTCGTCAACGACCGCCAGCCACCCTGGTCCGACGTAACGTTCCTGCGCTACTACTGGGACCACCCGACGGCCGTCGAGCGCTGCCTGCCGGACCCGGACGCCCAACCCCCCTACCTCTACAGCGAGGTCATGAAGTCCAGTCGATACGCCGGCCGCAAGCCCAACCGGGAGTTGTGGCAACAACTGGCCGGCATCCTGCCGTTCTACCAGCGATTCGGCGTGGACGGCGCCCGCATCGACATGGGACACGCCCTGCCGGACGACCTGGAGAACATGATCCTCCAATCCGCGCGCCGCGTGGACCCGGACTTCGGCTTCATCGCAGAGGAACTGGGCATTGACCACAGCGCCGAAGCCCGCAAGGCCGGCTACAACATGATTATCGGACCGGCCTGGTGGATGCAGCCGCGGGCGGCCGAGGGCCGCTTCCACGACCTGGTGAAAGACGTGTTGCCGGCCTCCAGGCTGCCCATCTGGGCTGCCGCGGAGACGCCGGATACGCCACGCTCCGTCACACGCACGGGCGGACGGCGGCTCGCCCGCATGGCGGCAGCAGTCAATCACTTCCTGCCGAACGCGGCACCGTTCATCAACTCCGGCCTGGAGGTGCTGGAACGGCAGCCGATGAATCTGGGCTTGGATGCCGGGCCGCGCACGCGCTGCGCACTGAAGCCCGACGACCCATACTACGGCAAACTGGCGTTCTTTGACCGTTTCGTGCTGCACTGGGGCAATCCGGGTGGTGCCGGCATGGTGCGGCTGTTGGAGGACGTGGCGGCCGTTCGCGAGCGGTTTGCGGCTGACCTTGCCGATGCGTCGAACTACGTGCCCCTGAAGCTGACCACCAATCGGAAACTCGTTCTGGCTCTGGGATTTCGCGTGGAGCGCAAACGCCGGCGTCTGATCGTTTTGGCGAACACAGATTTCCGCTCTGCCCGGCGAACGTCCATCTCCGGACTGCCCGCCGGGCGGGGGCCCATCGAAGTCCTGTTCGCGTCGGACCCGCAACAGGCGCCGCCGCGGCACCGCGGGCGTTCGCTGGCCGTCGAACTGGGGCCGGGAAGCGTCACAGCCCTGCTGGTCTGAGGATGCGGTTCGGCGAGCCGCATTATCGGCCTCGATTCTCGCTTACAAGTGCCACAAGTCCCTGTGCGGCCGACAGCTTCCCGGAACACGCACTCATTTCAAGGCACCGGCAAACCGAAAACTTGTATGTGGGTCGCAGTGGCCGCACGGCTGGGTCGGCTCGCAAATGACGGTGCATCGGCACCGGAAGGAGCCTGTCATGCGCACAACGACCGCCACGGGAAAGCTTCTGCTGGACGCCATCCAGCGCCGTGTTGCCACGGCGCCGACGACCGGCGGGCCGCCCGATGGCATGGAACGTCGGCAGTTCGAACGCCGGCAGGCCGTCCTGCACGGCATTCCGGTCACCGTCGGCGCGACATACCGCTCTCTGACGAAGGCCACGCTCGTGGACGTGTCGGAGGACGGCGTTCGGCTGATGGTGGACCCGCCGCTACGGCTGGGCGAGGTCGTGCGACTGCGATTCGATCTGGGTGAGACCCGGTTCGAGATCAATGCGGAGGTCCGGCACGAAGGCCGCGACGGCTCCGTCCGGTACGTCGGCCTGCGCTTCACGGACGCCCTGGTCGGCCGACCGGTGACTCCGCCGAACGGCGGGCCCTAGAATCGTAACTGGGCCGCACGGGACTCTTCCGGCGCGACCAGGCACAGCAACTGAGAGACTGCACCATGGCCGGTCCCCGAATTCGAGTGCTCGTCGTCGACGACAGCAACTTCGTTCAGACTGTCATCAAGGCAGCCCTTGCTCGCCACCCGGAAGTCGAGGTGGTGGGCGTAGCTCGCGACGGCGTGGAAGGGCTGCAGATGATCTCCCGCCTGCGCCCGGACGTCGTCACGCTCGACGTGGAAATGCCCCGGATGAACGGCATCCAGGTGCTTGATCGCGCGGCGGGCAAAGTGCCGGTGTCCTTCCTGATGGTCTCGACACTGACCCAGGCAGGCGCCCGGATCACGTTCGATGCGCTGGAGCGTGGCGCCTTCGACTACGTCTCGAAACCCACCAAGGGCATCGCGGCCAAGACCGAATTCCGCAAGGAATTGTATGAGAAGATCGTCGGGGCCTACCGTGCGAAGGGGCGCAAGCCCATCGCTCGCACCTCGCGATCGTCCAGCTCCGCACCGTCCCTGCCGCCCAGTCAGGCCAGAGGCTGGGTGGTGGCCATCGGCGTCAGTTGCGGCGGGCCGCCCACGCTGGCCAAAATGCTCCCGGCGTTCCCCAGCGATTTCCCGCCCATTCTCGTCACGCAGCACATGCCGCCGGAATTCACGCCGTCGTTCGCCAAGCACCTCGACGCCGTCTGCGCCATGAACGTACGGGAGGCGGCAGACGGCGATGTGCCGGAGCCCGGCACGGTCCTCGTGGCGCCGGGCCATTCCCACCTCAAGCTTGTGCGGTGCGGCATCAATCTTTCGGTGCAGCTTGACACCGGCCCGAAGGTCTCCGGCCATCGGCCGTCGGCAGACGTGATGTTCGAGTCGGCAGCCCGCACCTGCGGACCGCGAGCGGTGGGAGTCATCCTGACCGGCATGGGCAGCGACGGCGCAGCCGGGCTCCAGTTCATGAGCCGGGCGGGAAGCTGGACCATCGCCCAGGATGAGGAAACCTGCGTGGTCTATGGCATGCCCAAGGCGGCCATGGCCACCGGCTGCATTGACCATCAGGTGTCGTTGGACAGAATCCCGCAGACCATTGCCCGGCTGATGCAGAAGGGCCAGCGCGTCACGGCCAAGGTCTGATCACGCCCGAGGGCAGTGAAGAGAGCCAACCGCCACGCCCTGACCATCAGTCGCTCGATTCCGCACCGGTCACACGCGCCCGGATGGTCCAGGGCTGCTGAAGCGATTGCAGCGACTTCGCCATGCTGCCCGCATACAGGGGCGCCACCGTCAGGCTGGCCGCCGCCTCCTTCCCCTGTCGCACCGTCACGACCGCCCACTTGGGATCCGCCTGCACTTCCAGGATGCCGCCGCGAACAAGAAAGAACTCGCGAAGCGCATGCCCGGACTTGTGTACGATGCGTCGATCCGTCAGCACAAGCCCTTCATCCCCCGTCACCGGACGACCTCCCGTTCGATCGGCGAAGTACCCGAGGAACTGCTCGCCCTCGTGCAGGGCAAACCACTTCGACACGCGTGCCCGCACGTCCACGGAGAGGGCCGTCCACTGGCGATCCCGCTGTTGCCGGCCGGCCATGAGCAGGCGGCGATACGGCGGCGTGTCCCGCCCGCCGTTGTTGCGGAAGAAATCCACCGCCAGGCTCAGGTTCGTCAGAACAACACGACACGTCAGGACCGATTGCTCTCGAGTGACGCGGCAGGCAACCGGCGGCGCGGAGCGACACTCTCCGCACACGAAGTACGCGAACGGTTCGTCAAACGGGGCCGGAAATCGGGTCGCAGGAACGACCGTCTCCACCCATCCCGATCCATGTTCCCGGCGCAGGTAGGCCAGGGGGCGGACGACCTGCCGCTCCGCCTGAATGGCCGCGCCACGCTGCTCCGGCGGGAGGACGTCGGCCCACACCAGAAGCTGCACGTTCAGGTTCTCCCGACGCATGCAGTGAACGCAATACAGCGGAAAGGAGTCACGCACACCCACGTCCATCAGGGCGGAGGCCGGAAACGCGAAATGCGCCCCTTCGCCGGTCAACTCCGCCAGGTGAATGCGAGGGGTGGACGGTACCGCGGCTCGACGCGGCCGCGGCGGCTCCGCGGCAGCCGCGCCGAAAATCGAGGAGCTGCCCATTACGCTTTCGCTGGAGCTGTCTGAATCCTCCATCACCCAGCCGAACAACGTGTCCTCGTCAATCGGCGAATCAACGGCAATGCGGAATGACTCACCGCACTTCTTGCACACGGCCCGCTGCCCGATCTGCGCCTCCGGCACACGATACTTCTGCGAACAGGAAGGACACGCGACGATGATTACGTCGTCATTCGACATCGCACAATGCACACCGCCGGAAGACTGGACGTGCCGCGACGGAACTCAGGTCTCTCTCGTATCGCCCACCTGTTTATACCCCACGGAACTCCGGCGGGCAAAACGAAGGGCCCCGCCGGCGTCCGGCAATCGGGATCCGCCGCGGCGTCCCGCGCCCCACCTCGCCCATCCGCGGCCCATTTGATCCTGCCGCCCTGCCGCGCTACCATCTATGGGGTGGCTGGCGCGGTGTCGGCAGCTTCGACCCGATATGGTTTCACTCCGTCTGTCCGGAGCAATGTTGATGGCTCGTATCCTGATCATCCACGGCGATCGTTCCGCACGAAAGGCATTGGAGGCCGCCGCGTCCCCGCACCACGAGGTGCAATCGGTCAGCGACTTGTCCAAGGGCATTGGCGCCATCAACAAACAGCGTCCCCGGCTCGTCATCGTCGGGCTCGACGTACACAAAAAGGATGGATTGGAACTGCTGCGCGCTATGAAGCGAAGCCACGTTTCCGTGCCCACGATCGTCATCGGCATGGCCGGCTCCGGCCTGATGCAGCCCGCCGTCATGAAGCTCGGGGCCTCCGCCTTCATCGAGTACCCCGTAGAGCCCGCCGTCCTCGAACAGGCAATCAGCCGGGCCCTGCAAACCGACGTGGATGCCCGCGGCCAACAGCCGCCCATCACCCCCGAGGAAGCCGAGGCCAACCTCACCGAACTCGAGGCCGAGTTGAACCGCCGCATGAAGTGCGTGGCCGGCAAGAACCAGGTGTACATCCAGTCGCTGATCGTGGGACAACTCCGCAAGACACGCCCCCGCATCAGCCTGAAATGCCCGCTTCGCGCTGAGCACGGCGACCCACCAAACGTGTACTATGAGTACATCCGCGACGTTTGCTGCGTGGATCCCAGCGCCTGCCCCGCGTGGCAGACCTTCCGCGCCAAACACCCCGCCTGAAGAGATTCCCCGGAATTGGCCGACAGGCCACTTGACACCACATACCGCAGGGGCTACACTGTGAATGTTTTCACGCTGTGAATCGTTTCACAAGGATACACATGGGCAGCGACACGGGTCGCACGTGAAGCTCGCCCGGGGACGTGCATTGCGGCCCGGAAGGTCGTACAACAGCGGATCCGCATGAATCGCGACGAACTGCTCCAATGGCTCGCGGAGACGAATCCCGAGCGGCTTGGATCGCTCTGGGCCCAGGCGGACGCCGTGCGCCGGCAGTATGTCGGGGACGAGGTTCACCTGCGGGGGCTGCTGGAAATCTCAAGCCATTGCGTGCGTCACTGCCTGTACTGCGGACTGCGAGCCCCCAACCGCGACCTGCCCCGTTACCGCATGAACAAGGACGAGATCCTCGCGTGCGCCAGGCAGGCCGCCGACTTCGGATATGGGACCGTGGTGCTCCAGTCGGGCGAGGATCCCGGGCTGACAAACGACTTCGTTGCGGATGTCATTCGACGGATCAAGTCAGACACACCGCTGGCGGTCACGCTCAGCCTTGGCGAACGAAGCGAGCAGGAACTGGCGGCCTGGCGGGCCGCGGGTGCCGACCGCTATCTGCTGCGATTTGAGACCTCCAACGCCCGGCTCTATGCGGCGATCCACCCCTCACTGCCGGGGCGGCGGTCGGACCGGATCGCCCTGCTGCGACAGTTGCGTGAACTGGAATATGAGATTGGCGGCGGGGTCATGATCGGAATCCCCGGCCAGACGTTCGAGGATCTGGCCGATGACATTGAGTGGTTCGCACGGCTGGATCTGGACATGATCGGCGTGGGGCCGTTCATCCCCCATCCGGCCACGCCGTTGGGGCAGGGTGCAGGACGGTTTCGAGTCTGCAACCAGGTACCGAACAACGAGGAAATGACCTGCAAGGTGATGGCGCTGGCACGGCTGATCTGTCCGGAGGCGAACATTCCCGCCACAACAGCCCTGGCCACGCTGGACCGTCGTAACGGAATGGAACTCGGGCTGACGCGCGGTGGGAACGTGGTGATGCCCAACCTGACGCCCGCAGTGTATCGGAGTCGGTACGACATCTATCCGGAGAAGGCAAACATTCAGGAGGCGGCGCCCGAGTGCCTCGGCAGCGTCGAACACGGTATAATCCGCCTGGGCCGCCGGATCGGGCAGGGACGGGGAGATTCAGCCAGCTACCTTCGACGCCGGAGCGCGGCGTCCTGGAAGGCATGACGAAAGTGACAACGGGAACTCTGCCACAACTCACGCTCAGCCGCAACGCGGTTGACTTCATCCACGACCGCGATCTGGAAGACCTGCTCAAGCCGCGGCCGCCGGACGCGGGACGCGTTCACGCCGTCATCGACCGCAGCCTGGCGAAGGAAGCGCTGACGGTTGAGGAGACGGCCGTTCTGCTTCGCGCGGACGATCCGGAGAGCGTTGCCCTGATCTTCGATGCCGCTCGACGGCTGAAGCGTGAGGTGTACGGCAACCGGATCGTGCTGTTCGCCCCGCTCTACATCGGCAACGATTGCGTCAACGATTGTGTGTACTGCGCCTTCAAACGATCGAATCGCGAGGTGGTCCGCCGCACCTTGGACGAGGAGGAAATCCGCCGGCAGGTTCAGGCACTGGAAGACAAAGGGCATAAGCGCTTGATCCTGGTGTTCGGCGAGCATCCGCGGTACAGCGCAGAGCACATCGCCCGGTGCGTCCGCACGGTCTACACCACGCGCCACGGCAACGGTGAAATCCGCCGCCTGAACATCAACGCCGCGCCGATGGACGTGGAAGGATTCCGCCGCGTCCACGAAGCGGGCATCGGCACGTACCAGGTCTTCCAGGAAACGTACCACCACGAAACATACGGCCGATACCATCCGGCCAACACGCGCAAGGGCAACTACCTCTACCGGCTGGACGCCCTCTCCCGCGCCCAGGAAGCGGGCATTGACGACGTGGGACTTGGCGTCCTGTTCGGCCTGTATGACTGGCGATTCGAAATACTGGGCCTGGTAACGCACGCCCGGCACCTTCAGCAGCGGTTCGGCGTGGGGCCGCACACCATCAGTTTTCCACGGCTGCGACCGGCCTCGGGCGTCGCCGTGGAGCAAAAGTACTTCGTCAGCGATCACGACTTCAAGCGGCTGATTGCCATCCTGCGGCTGGCCGTTCCCTACACGGGGCTCATTCTCACCGCTCGCGAGAATGCGGACGTCCGCCGCACGGTCATGGAGTTCGGCGTGTCGCAGATTGACGCCGGCACGCGCATTGAGATCGGCGGCTACACCGAGGCCGGTGACGCCCAGTGCATGGAACGCGAGCAATTCCAGATCGGCGACATCCGCTCATTGGACGAAGTTATGCGTGAGCTGCTGGTGGACGGATACCTGCCCAGCTTCTGCACGGCCTGCTATCGGCTGGGCCGGACAGGCGAGCACTTCATGGAGTTCGCCATCCCCGGCTTCATCAAGAGATTCTGCACGCCGAACGGCCTGACCACTCTCATGGAGTATCTGACGGACTACGCATCGCCGGAAACGAAGGCGGCCGGCCGGCGGCTCATCGAGCAGGAACTCGCGGCCATGCCGGAGGGTGCGGCCAAAGCCGAGCTGGCGGATCGCCTGCGTCGGATTGAACAGAACGCCGAGCACGATCTGTATTTCTGAACGGCGCAGGGGAACACAAGCATGGCCCAGCGTGTGGAACACGATTCTCTCGGAACACGCGACCTGCCGTCCGACGCTCTCCACGGCATCCACACCCTGCGGGCGATGGAAAACTTTCCGCTGGCCCTTCGGCCGGTGCATGCCCGCCTCATCCACGCGTACGGAGCGGTCAAGCTTGCCTGCGCCCGAACGAATCGGGAACTGGGCTGTTTGGACGATGCCGTAGCGCAAGCCATCGAGAGCGCGTGTGAGGAGATGATGCTCGGCCGGCTGGACGATCACGTTCGCGTTGACGCTCTTCAGGGCGGGGCCGGAACGTCCACCAACATGAACGTCAACGAAGTGCTGGCGAACCGGGCGCTGCAACTGCTCGGCCGCAACCCGGGCGAGTACGAGACCATCAGCCCGCTGGATCACGTCAACCGCCATCAATCAACCAACGATACGTATCCAACCGCTCTCCGGGTGGCCGCCATCCAGGGCATTCGCGAACTCGAGCGAGAACTGACCCTGCTGGTCGAGGCGTTCCAGGCCAAAGAAAAAGAGTTCGCCCACGTCGTCAAGATCGGGCGGACGCAGTTGCAGGACGCCGTCCTGATCACACTGGGCCGGGAGATGGCGGCCTACGCCGAGGCGTTCGGTCGCGATCGATGGCGGATCTACAAGTGCGAGGAACGGCTGCGCGTGGTCAACCTGGGCGGAACGGCCGTTGGGACGGGGCTGGGGGCCCCGCGGGCCTTCATCTTCCGTGTGGTCGAAGTGCTGCGCGAAATCACCGGCCTGGGGCTGGCCCGGGCGGAGAACCTGGTGGAAGCCACCCAGAATGCCGACGTGTTTGTCGAGGTCAGCGGTCTTCTGAAGGCGTGCGCGGCCAACTTGCTCAAGGTCTCCGGCGACCTGCGGCTGCTGTCGTCCGGACCCGACGCCGGGCTGGGTGAACTGCGGTTGCCGCCTCGGCAGGCCGGTTCGTCCATCATGCCGGGCAAGGTCAATCCGGTCATCCCCGAGGCGGTCTCCCAGGCGGCCCTGTTGGTCATGGCGTACGACCAGGCCATCGGCACTGCGTGCGGTCTGGGCAGCCTGGAACTCAACCCGTTCCTGCCGCTCGTCGCCGACAGCCTGCTGAGCAGTCTCGACCTGCTGACCCGGGCGTGTTCGCTTCTGCGCCGCCTCTGTATCGACGGCCTGGAAGCGGATGAGGCCCGGTGCCGCCGGCACGTGGAGAACTCGACCGCCGCCATTACGGCGCTGGTGGACCTTCTGGGTTACGAAGCGGCGGCCCGGCTGGCCGCACAGGCGCGGCAGGCCGACCGCACGGTGCGAGATACCGCGATTGGCGAGGGATTGCTGACCGCGGAGCAGTTTGACGGACTCGTCTCCGCGGAATCGGTCACAAGGCTCGGCTCGCCGGGAGGACCGCAGAAATGACCCAGGCCGCCCCCAAGAGCATGAGGCTGCACATCGGCCTGTTCGGCCGGCGAAACGTCGGGAAGTCGTCGCTGCTCAATGCGATTACGCGGCAGAGCGTGTCCATCGTCTCGGACGTGGCCGGCACCACGACGGACCCGGTGGAGAAGCCGATGGAGATGCTCCCCATCGGCCCGGTTCTTTTCATCGACACCGCCGGCATCGATGACGCGGGCGACCTGGGTTCCATGCGCGTCGAGCGCACTCGAAAAGTGTTTGAGCGAACGGACGTCGGGCTGATTGTCTGCGATCAGGGCGGCTGGGGACCGTTCGAGCAGGGTGTGCTTGAGACGCTGCGGGCGCGCGGCACGCCCGCCATCGCGGTCTTCAACAAGACGGACCTGTGGTCGCCGCCGGATGAACGGATCGACGCGCTCACCGCCGAGAAGGTCCCGTGCGTGCGGATGGTGGCCAGCCGGGGCGAAGGCGTGCTTGACCTGCGGGCCGCGCTGATTCAGACCGTCCCGGACGACTTCATCAACGCCCCGGCCATCGTGGGCGACCTGGTGGCCCCGGGTGATCTGGTGGTGCTGGTCGCGCCCATCGACAAGGAAGCCCCCAAGGGAAGGCTGATTCTTCCGCAGGTGCAGACCATCCGCGATCTGCTCGACAACGACGCGTGCGCCCTGGTGGTCAAGGAGCGGGAGTTGCGCGACGCGCTCGCGCGTCTCAACCGACCGCCCGCCCTGGTGGTCACGGACTCCCAGGCGTTCCTGAAAGCGGCGGCCGACACGCCGCCGGAGGTGCGACTCACATCGTTCTCGATTCTGTTCGCGCGGCACCAAGGCGATCTGTCGGAGTTCGTGCGGGGCGCCCTGGCGATCGACCGGCTGCGTCCGGGAGACTCCGTGCTCATCGCCGAGGCGTGCTCCCACCACCCGATTGCGGACGACATCGGACGAGTGAAGATCCCGCGCTGGCTGACGCAGTACGTCGGCGGCAAGCTCGCGTTCACGACGGTGCAGGGACACGATTTCCCGGCGGACGTAACCCCCTACCGTCTCATCATCCACTGCGGGGCGTGCGTCTGGAACCGCCGCGAGATGCTCTCCCGCATTCTCGCCTGCCGGGCCGCCGGCGTGCCGATCACCAATTACGGCATGACGATTGCGTATTCGCTGGGCATCTTCGAGCGTGCTCTCAGCCCCTTCCCTTCCGCACTGGACCTTTACCGGTCCGCCCAGGAATGACCTCCGCACCCCCGCGCAGCCGGCCGTGCTGGTCGACTGTTCGACCCGGGACTATCATCCCGGATGATGGACGAGCTGGATGACCAGATCTGGGAGCAGGCCCTGCCCGTGTTCCCGCTGCCCAACTGCGTGCTGCTGCCGGGCGGGCTGTTGCCGCTGCACATTTTCGAGCCGCGGTATCGGCGCATGATGCTCGACCTGCTGAGCCACGAACCCTCCGATCGGCACCTGGCCATGGCCTTGCTGCGTCCGGGCTATGAACCGCTGTACCACACGAACCAGGCCGCCATCCACCCGACCGTGTGCGTCGGCAGCGTGCTCCAGCACGAGCCGTTGGAGGACGGCCGATTCAACCTGATCCTGCTGGGCCGCACGCGCGCGCAGATTCGCCTGGAGGACGCAACGGGGCCGTACCGGCGCGCGGTCCTGGCCTCAGTGGGGCCCGGCCGACTGCCGGAGCCGGACGAGGCGGATCAGTCACGCTACGACCTGCGGCGCGTGCTGGGAGAGGCCACAGAGCTGGGCATCGCGGACTCGCACGCGGTGGAACAGGTCTTCGCCGGCCGCGGGTCGATCGAGGCGCTCGTGGATACCATCGCATTCTACTTCATCGCGCCGGAGGCCTACCCGGTCAAGCAGCAGATCCTCGAGACCACGGACGTCCGGGAACGGATACAAATCGTGCTGCACCGGCTCGAGGATGTCGTGGCCCGCGCCCGGACCGAGGCACGCCCCGCCGAACACCTCTGGCCTCCTCCAATCTCTGATAACTGATCCCGATCGCCGCACGCACACGGCGAAACAAGCCTTGACCGCCGACATTGGCCGCCGCGACCAGACAGCGCCACAGGGGCGCGGGTCTGCAGCCAGGTTCTCGCGCCCCTGATACAAATCCCAAGGATACTCGTCAGCCCCGAAGGGGCGCAGGTTTGTAGCCAGGGGCGCCAGCCCCTGGTACAAAAGTGGCCGAGATCAATCAGCCCCGAAGGGGCGACAGAAGGGAGAAACGACCGTGGGCCAGACACTCAGCTGTCTGCATTACCACCTTGTCTTCAGCACGAAGAACCGGCTGCCCCAGATCACCCCGGATCTGCGCGAGCGTCTCTACGACTACATGGGCGGAATCATCAAGGCCGAACGGGGCCTGCTGCTCGACGCCGGCGGAACCGAAGACCATGTCCACCTTCTGGTCTCGCTGCCCGCCCACCCTTCCGCGGCTGACTTCCTCCGGCTGATGAAGACCAACTCCTCGAAGTGGGTGCACGCCACCTTCCAACAGCATCGCGCGTTCGCTTGGCAGAGCGGATACGGCGCGTTCTCCGTGAGTCGATCAAATGACAGCGAGGTCCGGCGGTACATCTCTTCTCAGCAGCAGCATCACCGGCGAATGACCTTCCAGGAGGAGTTTCTCGCATTCCTTCGCCGCCACGAAATCGCCTATGACGAGCGATACATCTGGGAGTAGGGCGTCAAGGATCTATCGCCCCTACGGGGCTTAATTGTCGGTCCGCCACGTTTCCAGGGGCTCGCGCCCCTGGCTACAGACCTTCACCCCTTCGGGGTGAACGCCAGCCGCGTTGCGCGCACATGACTCAGAGAAACACGAGCGCCGCCTTCTCGTCGACACGCGACGCGACATACGTTGTGGGCGATCGATCGGCCGCACCGGGACAATCTGGCCAGCGTGAGTGACGGGGTGCGGTTGGGCCCCTGCGGGGCTTGATTGTCGATGCGGCACGATCTCTGGGGTCTCGCGTTCCTGCTTACGGACCTTCACCTCTTCGCGGTGGGCGCCGC
>JAFGJQ010000249.1 GCA_016929015.1 Phycisphaerae bacterium
AACCTATCCGCATCGCGGACCGTCCGCGACGGCATGGTTTTCGGCGAGGTCAACCGCAGCAGATGCAGAAGCGGTTCGTCGCCTTCCTGCGGCGTGAACCACGGTCGCAGGCGGCCGGCATACGGTTGAAGTTCCGGCATCCTGGGCAAGGCCAATTCGTAGAGGCCGGCGAAGGCCGCCAGGTTCCCGCCGCCGCCGGTCCCGATATCGGGCAGCGACAGATCGGGATAGGCGAACCGCAACGGCGCCAGAAACATCTTCCGAAAACGGTTGTTTCCATACAGGTTGCTGCCGTGCGATTTGATCAGAAATTCCGCCAGCCACAGGTAGGCGGACAGGACGTAGAAGTGATACCCGATCGCGCCCTGGTGCCAGAAGCCGCCGGACGTGACGCCGCGGCGCATGTCGAAAAGAAAGCCGCGCCGGTTCCCTACCGCGACGCCGAGATATTCCGGCGTCCCCGTCACGGTGCCGATGATGGCCAGGGCATTGTTGAGGTGCGTTTTCCAATTCCCCATCCCGCCCGGATAACGCATCATCTGCTCGCAGACCGGTTCAAAGCAATTGCGCCGCACAGTGCGCCGCTCTTCCGTCGTCAAGTCGTCGTGCAACAGGTCATACGCGATTCCCATCATGCTGATCAAACCGCTTTCGGACAGAATCGCGTCGCGTATGCCTCCCCCGCTCAGCGTATCCGCGCCGGGTCCGTTGCAGTAATCGAACGTGAGATAGTTCGCGCCGTACCACAGCAGGAGATCCTTCGCCGTATCCCGGAAGCGCGGCCTGTTTTCCATCCGGTGAATAAACGCCAGCCAGACCGCCATGGCCAGGTTGTTGCCGTGTTCCCAGAACAGCCACGCATAGTCCAGCCGTATGTCACGGTGGATTTCGCCGCCCACGGGGCATCGGTGCCGCCCGTCGGGCAAATGTTCGAGCCGGGCGCCGTGTTCGTAACAGCGGTACCATGTCAGGCCCGCCGCCGATTTCGGCGGCGGGCGCTTATACGCATCGACGAATCTCTCCGCCTTTGCCTTCAGCGCATCGTAGTCAGCGGAACGGGCTTCGTTCGCGCGGATCCGGTCGAGGACCGCGGCCGGGTCATTCTCCGTGAACAGCAGTCGCGGATGCGGTCCGGCCAGGCGCGGGTGGTCAGGCACGAGGTAGGGCGGAATCGAAGGGAATGTTGTGGTGGTTTGTGTAACAGTAGAACCATCCGGCTTCACCAGGGACAGCGTGTAGCTTGTCCGTTTCCGGGAGGGTTTGGGAAAGAAACGCTGGAGGCGTTGACGCCCGCGGGCCGGCTGTTCGACCGACCGGGCGCCGGTGGTCACCCGCAGCATCTTGTTCCGGAGGAACGAAGACGCCGCGCCAATGGTAATCTCGCTTTGCGCCGGGAACAGCAGGTTGGGCCGTAGTTCGATCAGGGCCGGCAGCGGAATACGCCAGGACCCGTTAAAGAGAACCGTATTCCCGTCCTTGACCTGCAGCGCAAAGGTCCGATCTCCGGGCGGCAACGTGCGGGGGACCGTACAGACCGCGCGCAGGGATTTCCCGTTCGCCGTTATCGTGGTCCGCCCGGCGCCGACGCGGCTTCGGATCTGTACGGGACCCGCAGGTTGTTTTCCCAGCGTAATGCGCAGGTCGTTATTGCCATAGCGCAGCTCCGGTGAAATGAAGAGCGTATCGGCATTGACCAGGTTTCGCCCGTTAAGAACGATGGACGTTACGTACGCGGGTTTGTGAGCGAAATGCAGGTCCGCAAACCGGCTGGGGCGGTCCCAGCTATGCTCATGCAAAGGCGCCAATGACGATTCAACCCGGTCGTCCCGCTGCGCGACGCCGAAATTGCGTCCGACATTCAACCCCCAGACGGATGTATCCTTGAGGTGGACCGGAAAGGAATCGAGCGCAAGGGCGAGCTCGATCCCCCATCCGTGCTCCCAGGAAAAGGGACGGCTTGCAATGCCAGGATTCCACGTGACCTTTTCACGGTCCGTTTTGCGATGGAAGGCATGGTAGAACCCGCCGCTGTTGATGATGAGCTGATAAAATTCCCGGTGAATATGGCGGGGGTCGAAAAAAAGTTCGATGCTGTCGTCCAGCCACACTTCGGTCCGGTTTTCCAGGTAATGCAGCTTCGTTTTGTCCGGTTCCGGCTCGGTACACTTGATGCCGACATAGAGAGCGTCCGTGCCGCGTCCGAGGGCCAGCGTAACGGGGATCGGCGCTGCCGGAAGGAGTTGCCCCCATTCCTTCTCGTAAATCCGCGTACCGCGCTTGTAGAATGCGCTTGTCTGAAATGCCTGTCTCCAGAATCTGGAACTGAAGTCCCCGGCAGCGAATCGCCCGGCATCGATGCGCGGGCACTCGATTGAGACGCGATGGGGGAACGAAAACTTCTTTGTCTTCATCAAAGCGTTGCGTTCGGTGCTGTGGGTGACATGTGTTGTGTGCAGGCTTTTCGCATCGGCCAACGGGCGTGACTCGTTTGGTAAAAGCGGACGAACCCGCCTGCCGCCATGTTCAGGGCTCAGGGTTGCTGTGTGCGTGGCGAGTCCAACGTGCCTGAACCGAGTCAGTACCAGCCGCCACAGGACAGGAGAAGGGATTTGACTTCATAGGGCCGGAAAGTCAGCGTGACTTTGCCTCTTGAAACACGGCAGGGGCCGCCCATCGGCCGCTCCAGGAAGTTCACCGGTTGTGCTTTGCGCAAGCCGCGGCCCACACTGACCGTAACGCGTCGGCGCAGGCCCGAGGTCTCGAAAAGCCGCAGGATATACCCGTCGGAATGCTCTGCCCGCCGCAAAGCGGTGCAAATGACCGATGACGAGCCGGCGATCGACACGTTCGACTCCCCTGTCCCGGTTGGACGCGCGCGCGAAACGACGGTCGACAGGGCGGGTCGGTTGAATACGATCCCCTGGCGCACAAGCTGGTCGTTCGATACGTCAGGGCCGTGTGGCACGAACGCCAGTTTGATCCGGTGACGGCCGTTGTCCGTCTCCCGGTCGGGGATGTTCGGGTTACGCAGCAGCGTTACGCGCAACCGTCCACCCAGCGCATCACATCCGTAGCGGCCGTTGTTCAATATCGTGAATCCGAAATGCTCGCCCGTGAGGTCCGCGAATTTCTGGGTCGGTTGCTCGAGAC
>JAFGJQ010000250.1 GCA_016929015.1 Phycisphaerae bacterium
ACGAGGAATGGAGCCGATGAGAGTCGAACTCACGACCTCTTGCATGCCATGCAAGCGCTCTCCCAACTGAGCTACGGCCCCGTGGGTGTCGTCGCGGCGGGCGGAAGGCCGGCTGGCCTGCCCGCGGACCCAACCGCGAACAACGGATTCTACACCAGTGGCCGGGCGTTGCAAGGGGGCGGGCGGCGGTTCGCAACCCTCGCCGCCGCCTGGGGGTTACGGCCGGAACCGGCTGCGAAGCTCGTGCAACACCTCGTCCACGGACACGCCGGCGGCCGTCATCTTCACCAGCAGGTGATACAGCACGTCGCCGCACTCCCAGATCAGGTTCTCTCGGTTCGGAGACGTGATGACCTCCTCAATCTCCTCCCGCAGCTTGCCGGCCAGCCGGTCCGGATCGGCCAGCAACTTCTGCGTGTACGTCTGCGGCGGCCCGCCGGCCATCTCCGCCCGCCGCGCGTCCAGCGTGCTGGCCAACGACCGCAGCACGTCGCACGCGGCCGGGCCGAAGCACGTGTCCGCGTTGGTGTGACAGGCCGGACCCGTCTGCTCGACCACGAACAGAAGCGTGTCGCGATCGCAGTCCCACCGTGCCCGCAGCAGCTTCTGCGTGTGGCCGGAGGTGTCACCCTTCCGCCAGAGCTGCCGGCGCGAACGCGAGTAGTACCAGCCGCGTCCCTCGCGCAAGGCCGCCCGCAACGACTCGGCGTTGCTGTAGGCCAGCATGAGCACGTCGCGCGTGGCCGCACTCTGCACGACGGTAGGTACCAGTCCGTCGGCGGCGAATCGCACCTGGGCCACGAAGGCGTCCGCCAAATCCAGCGAGCCTTCGTAAAGGGCCCGGCCGATCTGCGAGTTCATTCCCAGCTCTTCCAGGGCGTGGATGTCGTCCGCGTTGCGGATGCCGCCGGCCACGGTAATGGGCCGGTCCGTCACCTCGCGGAGTCGCCGGGCCGTCTCCAAATCCGGGCCGGCCAGGCAGCCTTCCACCTGCACCTGGGTGAACAGAAACCCGCCGCAAAACGGCGACGTCTCGCGCACGACGTCCAGCACGGACCGGCCCGTGCCCTGCGTCCAACCGTGATCGACCACTTCCTGCCCGCGCGCGTCGACCGCCACGACCAGCCACTGCGGCGGGAATTGTTTCAGAAACTCCGGCTTTGCTGCGGTGCCGAGAACCACCTGCTCCGCACCGGCCTTGATCCAGTCGCGAACCTGCTCGGCCGTGCGAATACCGCCGCCCACCCGGCACGGCGCGACCCGGCAACAGGCGGCCACCACATTTCGGTTGTTACCCAGGCCGCGGGCGGCATCGAGGTCCACGACGGCCACCGGGCCGAAGCGGGCGAACTCCGCCGCCAGGTCTCCCGGCTCGCGCGGCGACGTGAGCAGATGATCGCGCCCCTGCCGGAGCTGCACCGCCCGCTCGCCGGAGATATCGATACTCGGAATGATCATCCCAATCTCACTTCAATCCCGCGCTCGCGGAGCACTTCCTTCAGCCGGTTCGACGTCCACGAGCCGTCATGGAAGATCGAGGCGGCCAGCGCCGCGGAGCAGCCGGTCTTCTGGAACACCTGAACGAAATCCTCCGCCCCGCCGGCGCCGCCGGACGCGATCACCGGCACCGTCACCGCCCGACACACCGCATCCGTGATGCCGATGGAAAACCCCTCCCGCTGCCCGTCGGTGTCGATGGCGTTCAGCAGAATCTCGCCCGCACCCAGGTCAACCGCCTGCTGCGCCCAGTCCAGGGCCGGCCGATCGGTCAGCGTCCGGCCGCCGTGAGTGGTCACGAACCACGTTTCGCCACGGCTGCACGTGTCGATGGAGAGCACCACGCATTGCGCCCCGAACTCCTCCGCCAGTTCGCGAAGCAGCTCCGGCCGCTGCACCGCCGCCGTGTTCACACCGATCTTGTCCGCCCCGGCTCGAAGAATGTCCCGCGCGTCTGCGACGGATTGAATGCCGCCTCCGATCGTGAACGGCACGAACACCACCTCCGACAGCCGCCGGATCAGGTCGATCAGCAGCGGCCGGGCCTCAATGGACGCGGTCACATCCAGAAAGCACAACTCGTCCGCTCCGCCCAGCACGTGCCGGCGGGCCAGCTCCAGCGGATCGCCCATGGGACGCAGGTTCTGGAACTGCACGCCCTTGACGACGTTGCCGTCCTTCACGTCCAGGCACGGGATGATCCGGCGCGTCAGCATTGCACGAAGTTCCGCAGCATAATCAGCCCGACCGGGCCGCTCTTTTCCGGGTGAAATTGCGTGGCCGCCAGCGAGCCGTCCGCGACGATGGCCGGAAACGTGTCATCGTCCTGTCGCACCTCGGCCACTGTCACGCCTGTATCCGCCGGCGTCGCCGCGAAGCTGTTGGCGAAGTAGCAGTGCACCGTGTCCGGCAATCCGCGTGTGATCGCGTGGGCCCGTTGAAACACAAGCCGGTTCCAGCCCATGTGCGGCACAACCTTTGTTTGCAGCCGGCGTACGCCGCCGGCCAGCAGCCCAAGGCCCGGCACGCCCGGCGCCTCCTCGGATGATTCGAACAGAAGTTGCAGCCCCAGGCAGATGCCCAGCAGGGGCACGCCGGCCCGAACCCGCTCCACCAGCGGCTCGACCAGTCCCCGGCGGTTCAACTCGTGCATGGCGGCGCCGAAGTGCCCCACGCCGGGAAGGATGATTCGTGTCGCCCCCTTCAGTGCCGTCGCGCTGTCACACAAATCGAAGGCACAGTCCAGGTATCGCAATGCGTTCGCCACGCTGCGCAGATTGCCGGCGCCGTAATCGATCAGGGCCAGGTTCATCGTACCGCCTCGGCCAGCAGGTCCGGCAACGCCTCGAATCGCGGGACGACGCCGATCGTGAACTCGGCGGCGCGGATCTCGTCCACCCGGTCCTTCGACAGGGCCGCGGACGTCACCAGCACAAAACCCACGTCCAGCCCGCGAGACCGAGCGTTCGCGGTCGATCGGAAATCCGCCATTCCGTCGCCGGCGAAGACCGCTCGCTCGCCGTCCGGGGCGCGAAGACTGCCGCCGTTCTTCAACGCATCCAGGGCGGGGGCGAACCCCACCACCGCCGCCGCCAGCGGAAACCAGTGCGGCTTCGACAATGCAACTTGTCCGGTCGCCCGCTCCGCGGCGTCCACCTCGTCGTGCGTCACCAGCGTGTCGATGTGGCTCTCATCCGTCAACTCAAACTGCCGGATCGCCTCCAGCACTTCGTTCTGCCCGCGCCCCGTGCAAATGCAGACACGGACCCCGTTCCGGCGAAGGCGGGAGAACGCCTCGCGCTTGGCCTGCACGTCTCCCAACACCTGGTGCCGGGGCGTGATGTCGAACCGGCGGTCGGACTCGTGAAAGATCTGCTGGAACCGCGGAATGACCGGCTCGAACCACGGCTGCCGGTCCAACCAGTCCACCGGCGAGCCACTGCCATCACATCGATGCACGAGCGATTCGGCGTACGCCGCCAGGGCGGCCGACCAGCGGTCTGCGGCGGCATTCACGTCACCTCGCGACAATGATTCCGAAAGATCCCGCCGGACCAACTCCTCCCGCGCGCAGCCGACCAGGGCCCCGGAGAGGTACCAGTTCGAGTTGATGCCGATCGCCTTCACGTGCTGCTGCGCCGAACGCACGTCGAACAGCTCACGGTCCAGCGCCCGGAACGTATCGCGCGGCAGGCCGTCCACACCGAGAACGGCCAGCGCCGTCGCCAACGACGTGCGCCAGTACGGGCGCTCACACAGGAACACCCCGTCTGCATCCAGCACGACGCGCAGGGCCATCAGAGACCCTCCACGACGTATCGCGGAACGGCCGCCAGCCCGCTGGTCTGCCCCGGTCGCAGCTCGGCCGTGCCGAGCGCAGCCCCCACGCAGTCGCCCAGGTTGCGGAAGATCGTTTCGTACAGATGGTGCAGGTTGCCCGCGCGGATCACTTCGATGGACACGGTGGCCGCCCCGCCGAATGCGAACCCGTCGAGGAACTGCCGCAGGTTTGTGCCGTATGCGGCGGACGCCTGCGACGAACCCGGCTCGTACCACGCGTCCACCCAGCCGTCGATGTCCGCCCCCGCCGGCACCGCCCAACGCACGGCGCCCCGACCTTCAAACGACACGCTGACCGCGGATTCCGCGTCATCCATGCAACTGCGCCGGCTCGCCCGGCCCGTCACGCCTGCGATCGGCTGCCGATGGTCGTGAATGGCCGCCGCCGCCCGGCCGACGAGCTGCCCGAGGTCCTCGCACCACACGTGGTCAAACTGCCACGAGCCGGACCAGTCGTTGTCCTCCAGGCTGAATGAGATGCCGGCACCTTTGCACCAGTGATCCAGAAAGTGCGAAAGGATGCGATTCGGAATCGCCAGAAGGGCCGGGCCGGTCCAGCCCGGCTTCACGCCCAGGGTCAGCCGGGTCTCACCGGTCTGCCGGCTCACACGGAATGGTGGAAACGGTCTGTTATCGCTCATCGCGGTAGCTCTCTCGAATGCCTGCGGGTCCCTGCCGGGGGTCGACGGCGGAGGGCGGTTCCTGCAACCGGGTCATTGTCTTCAGCGCTGCCAGTGCTGCGCCGCTCGCTGGTGTGCGCAGAACCCCTCGTGGTCGCCGAACGCGACGACTGCATCGACGAATCGCCGGTAGGCCGGCTCGCGCAGTTCCACAATTGACGCCGCTTTCATGAAGTCGCGCACGGACACCGGTGATTCGGTGCGGGCATACCGGCTGGTGGGCAGAATGGCGTTCACGCCCACCACGTAGTTCGCCAATGAGATGATCGGGAACGTCCCGATCAGAATCTCACCCGCGTTCGTGATGCGGTCGCACGCGGCCTGCGGGTCGCGCGTCATGATGGCCAGGTGCTCCACGGCAAACTCGTTCGTAAACGCGATGGACTCGTCCAGGCTGCGGGTCAGCACCGCACCGCCGTACGTGTTGAGCACGCGCCGAGCATATTCCGCCCGTTGCGGCGCCAGTTGCCCCAGTTCCTGCTCCACGATTTCGGCCACCGAATGCACGAGCGGCTCGTGATGCGTTACCAGGAGCGCGCACGAGTTCTCGCCGTGCTCCGCCTCGACCAGCAGGTTCAGCGCCACGTTGTGCGGGTTGGCCGAGTCGTCGCACAGAATGATCGACTCGCTGGGTCCCGCACCCGGGCCGGGGTCAATCTCGTCGGCCAGCAGCCGCTTGGCCGCGGTGGCGTAGACGTTGGCCGGGCCCACGATCTTGGCGCACATCGGTATGGTTTCGGTTCCGAAGGCCACGGCTGCCACCGCCTGGGCGCCGCCCACCCGGTAGATTTCGTCGATGCCGATGACCCGGGCCGCGTACAACGTGGCGCTGTCCACTTCGCCCTCCGGCCCCGGCGGCGTGCATACGATGATCCGCGGCACGCCCGCCAGCCTGGCCGGCACGCCTAACATGCAGAGCACCGAGGAAAACGAACCCCGCCCTCGCGGCACGTACAGGCACACGGAGTCAATCGGCGTATGCCGCTCCGTGCAAACGAGCCCGTCGCCCATCTCCACGGTGTGGGTCCGCTGCGGCATGGTCCCCTCGTGAAACCGGCGTATGTTCTCGATGGCCAGGTCGATGGCCCGGCGCAGCTCCGGCGCGGTGGCGTCCATCGCCCGGTCAAACTCCTCCGGTGCCACGCGCAACTGCTCGGCCGTCAGTTCCACGCCGTCGAACTCCGCCGTCCAGCGAAGCAACGCGGCGTCTCCGCCGGCCCGCACCCGCTGCACGATGAACTCCGCCGCCTTCATTGCTCGCGTCAGGTCCGGCTGGGCCCGCATCAGCAGGTCTCGCCGCTCGCCGTCCGACAACTCCCACAACTTCCGCGTCCTCATGGTGCTTGATTCCTTCGCGGATGGCCCCAATGATCGCCGTTTCGTCCGGACCCCGAAGCCGGACGGCGTTACGCGATTACCTTATCCACCTTCGTCTGCAAAATGTCGGTCGCCCCGGCCGCCGCCACTTTCAGGATCACGTCCTTCACTTCGTTGACCGGTACCGCCGTCCGAATGGCGTAGCCCTGGTCTCCATACAGCGGCTGAATGGTCGGCGATTTCATCGCCGGCAGCACGGCCACCACCGCCTCCAACTTGTCCGCCGGCACGTTCAGGTCCAGCAGCACGCGTTTGCGGGCCTCCAGGACTCCGCGCAGCAGCAGGCACATCTCATCTATGATTGCCTTTCGGACCGGGTCGTCTAGTGCCCTGCGGTTGGCATACGCACGGAGCGACGATTCATAGATTTTGCCCAGAATCTCCAACCCGTTGGCCCGCAACGTGCTGCCGGTCTGGCAGTTGTCCACGATCAGGTCCGCGTCTTCCGGCGGAAAGACCTCCGTCGCTCCGTAGGTGCGCACGTACCGGTACGGCACGCCGCGATCCTTCATGAACGACTCCACCATCCGTGGATACTCCGAGGCCACGATGATCGGCCGGCCGCGCACCTGGACGAACGGATCAAACCCCACCGGAGCGGCGGCCACAATGTCTACGCGGCCCAGCCCGGTATCCACCAATTCCACGACGTCCGCCCCGGTCTCGAACACCCAGTCCTGCCCGGTGAAGCCCACGTCGTGGGCCCCCAGCTCGATCAGGTCCGGGATGTTGGCGGCCTTGAGCAGCTTGATGACAATCCGCTTGTCGCCGCAGGTGGGCCGATACCCGCCGTTCTCGGAAACGGACCAGCCGATGCCGTTCATCAGATCAATGGCCGCATTCTGGAGCCGGCCCTTGGGCAGCACCAGCCGCAATGGAGGAGGTGCGTCATTCATGTTCTGGTTCCGTCCTGTGGCGATCGGCCGGCTTTGCGGGATCGGTGTTTCAAGCGGCTCATCCGCCGCAGCATCATCGGGTAGCCGCCCTCGCCCTCCTGCATCCAGCGGGCGATGCGGGCCAGCGTCCGCGAACTCATGCCCGTCTCTTCCTCGATGGTCTTGTAAGGCACGCCTTCGCTCAGCCGCCGGACGGCCAACCAGCGGTTGCGCATCTCCTGCAGCTCGTGGGCCGTCATGAGGTCGCGAAAGAACCGCGCCGCCTCATCCACAGTTCGCAACTGCAGAATCGCCTGAAACAGGGCCCGCGTCTGCGGGTCGCACCATTGATCTCGATTCGCCGTCATGCGGGTGCCACCTCCGGCGGTACTGCTGTACTACGATACAGTCTAGACTGTACTTCGGTAAAGTCAAGCCCTCCACGCCAGCCGGCGGACGAATTCTCTGCAACATGAATTGCAGCCACACTTCACTGTGGCGGGACCGAGGAGAAAGCAGTGTCCATGGAGGGCGGGCGGTTCGCAAGGACGGACATGCACCAACCGGGTGTTCTGTTCCCGGGCGGGCGGCCGGTTGACGACGGCCGGCGGACGATCAGGCCACGGCGGCAATCGGGCTCAGCTCGTCGATGATGCGTGCCGCATGGTCGTAGAGCCGGCGGGTGATCGGGCCGGGGCGGCCGGTGGCGATCGGGCGGTTGTTGATCCGCGTGATGGGCATCACGTTGTACGTGGTGGCGGTGAAGAAGACCTCGTCGGCGGAGAACAGCTCGTTCTCCATGATCCGCGTTTCGCGAGTGGGCACGCCCAGTTCCGCCGCACAATCCAGAATGAATCCCCGGGTGATGCCGTGCAGAATGTGTTCGTCGGCCGGGGGCGTCCGAACCAGGCCGTCCTTCACGATGAACACGTTGGACGAGCAGCTCTCGCGCACTTCGCCCGACGACGTAACGAGAACGGCATCGAAGAACCCTTCCCGCACCGCCTGGTTCTTGATCAGAACGTTGGGCAGCAGCGAAATCGCCTTGATGTAGCACTTGCCCCAGCGGATGTCCTCCGCCGTTTTGATCGAAACGCCCTTTTCGATGCGCTCGGCCGGCACGGGCGGCATTGGCTTGAATGTCGTCACCACCGTCGGCTCCAGCGTCACCTGGCAGACGTGCTGCCGCGGCAAGACGCCCCGCGTGATCTGGATGTAGACCAGGGTGTGTTCGAACCCGCTGCGGGCCAGGCCTTCCTGAATCACGCGTTCCAGACCGTACGTGTCCGGGTCAAACGGCAGGTCCAGGCCGCGAACGCTCTCGCGCAGCCGCGCCATGTGCTGCGGGAGGCGGAACGGCCGGCCGTGGTGGGCCGCCACCACTTCGTATATGCCGTCAGAGAAGTGAAATCCGCGATCTTCGATGGAGACCATCGCCTCGCGCGGGGGACAGAACCGACCGTTGATGTACGCAATTTCCTGCGGCATAGCCTCACCGTATCTCTGTATAGATCGGTTCTCCCGGCGCGTGGGCTTAAGTAAGGCCGGTGCTTCACCGGTGGGACGCTTGCACACGTCCGCTAACCTGCACCACATCGGTCAGGCCGGCGCCGCGGCCGTTCTGGTTCATGCGGTGGATCCGGACATCATCCCGTGGCCGGTCGGCCCAGGGCCGCCCGCACGTCCCGCAGCCACTGCTCCGCCAAACCGCGTCGTGAAGGCGTTCCTGCCCTTTCCGCCGCCTGGGCGAGGTACGGCTCCGCCGTTTCGTACTGCCGCAGGTCCCGCGCGAGGATGATGCCCAGCAACAGGCGGATTTCCGTGTCCTCCGCCTGGTGGGGATATCGCTTGAGGTACTGATCGAACGCGGCGGCCGCCTGGGGAAATCGCCCCGTGGCGTAGAATTCGCGGGCCACCGCAAGCTGCACCCGTTCCGGCAGACACTGCCTGGCGTCGATCGTCATCAATTGCTCGTACAGCGTCGCCGCCGAGCCCGCATCCCCGGCGGCGATGCAGTCGCCGATGCGCGTTCGCAGATCCGTGATCTCGTCCATCCGGGCCTCGTCCGCCGCAACCTCGGCGGCCGAACGGTTGTCCACTCGCGCCACCCGGCCCAACTCCGCCTGGGCGCGGACCTTCGGATCGGACAACACCGCGGCGAAAGCCCGCCGCTGGTTCCAGCGTTTCAGCAGTGCCAGCATGTCGAACTGGTCGCGCGGGACCGCCCGGATCAGCAGAAGGATCATGGCCCCCGCAAACCCCACCAGGTAGCCCGCCAGGTGGGCGCCGTATGCCACGTTGTCCGGGCCGCCAAGACTCGGGGCGATGATGTTGTCCCACAGAATGATCTTCAGCCCGATCATGATCGTGGCCTGGACCTCGTAGAAACGGATGATCCAGAACCAGAACAGGACCGTGACATGACTGCGGGGGAACAGGGCCAGATAGGCCGTCGTGACCGCGGCGATCGCCCCCGACGCGCCCAGCATCGGCGAGTCATTCGTCAGGGCGAACCCCAGGGCCGCCAGGATCCCGCCCGACAGATAGAACAGAAGATACGGCACGTGCCCCATCTTTGCGTTCACGCTGTTCCCGAATACCCAGAGGAACAGCATGTTCCCGATTAGGTGAAAGTGGTCCCCGTGCAGAAACTGATACGTGAAGAACTGGTGCAGGCTCGGCCAGGCCGGCTGCAGAATCCAGCTTTCCAACGCAAAACGTCGATCGGACGACGTGCCGAAGAGGATGACGATCAGGACATTGACCGCGATCAGGCCGTAGTTGACCCACGGCGTGCCGCGGATCGGCGTCTCCGTCCGAATCGGAAGAATAAGCATGAGCGGTTCAACCCCGAACGCGGACCGTCACGATGCCTCAGAACAGGCCGCCTCCCGACGTGGCCGGGCCGCCCGGCCGGCCTGAACCCGCCGCTCCCATGGACTGCGCCAACTGCACGTAGTGCATCCGCAGGTTGTGCAGCAGATCATTCAAGCCCTGGCGTTCCTCGTCACTGAGGTTGCCCTCCGTCTTCCGCTGAAGCGCTTCCAACAGCGACACGTGGGCTCGGGCGGCGGCCAGATCCGGAGGCATGGCCCGCCCGTCCGGCCCCTCATAGCCGCCCAACGCAAGTTGTGCCTGCATGGCCAGCAGGTTCAGCAGCTCGACGAAGGCCGGATCGGTCCGACCGCCGCTTCCGGCGGTTTTCTTCTCGGCCTCGATCAGCTTCTGTTTCTCCCGGGCCGCCTCCGCCTTCCAGTCGCTGTCCACCTCGATGGTTGGTTCCGATCGTTCGTCAGGCATGGAAACTCGACTCCCGTAGGTTGTTACAGCGGCGATCGCACCGGTGCCGGCCGGATACCGGCACAACCGGCTTCTCGGTCCCCAGGACTGCGGGCCGCACTATATCCGAAACGCCTCAACAGCGGGAAGTCGATCCAGCAGTTCCTGAAGCTCGTCCGGCCGGTACAGGCCGAAGAAGTAGTCCCGCCGTTGGGCAATCTCCGTTTCCTGCCGGCCGTGGCGGAGCCGGTCCACCTGGTTCTCGATCTCTCGCAGGATCTCCGGCCGGCATTCCAGCATTCGGGCGGAAACGGCCCGAATCGTCTCAAAAAGCCGTCGTCGGGCCGGGCTGTGCGGGCCGTCGACCCGTCGCAGATGCGAGGCCCGTTCGACGGCATCGGCCCGCGCGTCGGCCAACCGGGCCAGCTCCCCCTCGTGCGGCAGATGCCGCTGCGGGTTGTAGCGAACACTCCGCAGGCGCTGCTGGGCGGCCCGCACGTCGCCGGCCGTCACATCCGCGTGGGGCAGATCCAGCCACAACGTCGCCGATACGCAGGCCATGGCCGGAGGAGCTACGCCGAAGTAGATCTCGATGAGCCGATCCGTGATCCGGTCGTACTTCGCCCCGCCGATTCCGTGAATGAACAGGTCGCATGCACAGAGCCGAGCCCAGAGGGTGAGCGTCAGCGCCCTGGGACGGAACCGCCAGCCCCGCAGGTCCTCCAGGCTGTCCTGTATGTGCTGCCAGCAGCGCACCCGGTCGGCCGACCAGGCTGCCAACTCCTGCTCGCCCGCAAACAGCCGTACCGTGTCGCCGCACCGCTCCACGAACGCCCGTTGCCGGCGCCCGGATGCCTCCTGCGCCCAGGCTGCCAGCTCGCAGCGCGGGCCGTCCACGATCAGGTCCGGGATCGGCCGTTGCGGACTGCGGATCCGGTAACGCCGCCGATAGTCCGCCAGGGCCCAGTTGTAACACGCGGCAAACCGGTGCGCGTTGCAGATGATCTCCGCCAGCAGCGGGCCCAGCCAGACGCGACTCACGCGGTGGTCGCGAACGGCCATTCCGAACCGTTGTTCAATCGCCTTCCGTCCGGCGACAGCC
>JAFGJQ010000251.1 GCA_016929015.1 Phycisphaerae bacterium
CTCCCACGCGCAGGGTGTCCGCGGCGTGGTCCTGCGCGGAGTCCTCCGCGGACATGGCACTGGCGATGCCGCCCTGGGCGTACTGGGTGGCCGACTCCTCCGGCGAGCCCTTGGTGATCAGGATCACCTCGCCGTAGCGAGCGGCCTCGATGGCGGCCCGCATTCCGGCGATGCCGCTGCCAATCACCAGCACGTCGGTGAGAATGTTGCCGGTCCGAACCGAATCGAAATTGGTCAGGTAACGACGACTGTCATAGAGCGTAGTCATAGAGTCCGATATGCTAGTGGGCGGCGGATCGGGGGACAATCCAACGGGGGGCAGGAATCCGATGGTGGGGGGGGACTGCCGCGCGGTTCGGCCGGTCGGAAGCGGCCATTCGGGGGCCTTGTTTTCCCGCCTTCAGGTTTCTGTCCTCTTGTCCTGGGGGGAGGACATCTGCGGGCGTCCCTAACTGTATGCTCCCTCCCGGTTCGCCGATAACCCGCATATGACGGCGCTTCCCGATGGAAGACGGCGGACCCGCCCTGCGCGGACCGTTCGGGCATTGGCCCTGTTGGCCCTTTGCACGGGGCCGCTCGCTCCGGCGGCTGCCCCGCCGTCCGTCCCTTCGCCCTACGGGGACCGGCTGGTCCATCATTTCGACTTTGACGAGCCGGACAACTTCACCCCGGTCCCCAAGTACTGGGTCCCGTTCGAGACGTTGCCCGACTTTGTGGTTGGCCGATTCGATCCGGCCGTCGGCTGTGATGCGCCGCCGTCGTTCTACCTGGGGCTCAATGGTCGGGACGTAGCCTGCCGGTACATCGGTCCCGCCCACGAGACCCCGGTGCGGCCCAACAGCGACTATCTGATTGTGGCCCGGATCCGGCCCGACCGACTGGCGACGGCCCGAGCCCGGATTTCGGCGTTCTACGTGGATCGGGACCACCTTCCCATCGCGGACACGCAGCGATTCAGCGTGCTGGTGGGCGGCACGTCGCCGGACTGGCAGACGGTCAGTGTTCACCTGCCCACGGCCCCGCGTGAGGCGTCGAGCCTGGGGCTGACCGTGCGCGTCATGCAGGAACGCACGTGGCGAACGGGTCCGCTTCCCCACCGGTACATCGAGCCGGTGGACGTGGACGCCGGCGCCTGGTTTGACGACATTCTCATCTTCCGTCTGCCGCGGGCGGCCATCGAGACGGGTGTGCCCGGCAACGTGTTCGTGGCCCCGCGCACGCCCGTGCTTTACGCCACGGTCACCGACAGCGATCCGACGGGCCTGGTGGCGACCGTGACGCTGACCGACGTGCATGGGCAGGATCTCGGGACCGAAGCCGTCGAAATCCGCACGACGGAGACCGTGGAACCCGCGCAGCTTTCCTGGCGCGACCTGGAGCCGGGTCTGTATCACGCCACGCTACGAGTCGGGGTGCACGACGCGGTCCTTGTACAGAGATGGCAGACGTTTGCCTTTCTGCACGCGCCGTACCGGGGGGACACGGCGGTCTCTGCGCCTTTCGGCGTGGTGCTGGACGGTCCGGGCGTCACGACGGATCAGCTTGCCCTGCTCCAGACCCTGCGCGTCGGGTCGGTGAAGATTCCGCTGTGGGCCCGCTCGCGTCACGAGGTGGGGTTTGCGGACGAGACGGTTGCGCTGGACGCGCTGCTGCACGACCTGGTGAAGGCCGGCGTCACCACGCTGGGAGTGTTTGCCGGCCCGCCCTCCGAGCTGGTCCGGACGGCGGGTGATTTCCCTCGCCCGCTGCTGGAAATCCTCGCCGATGATCCGGTCGGCTGGCGCGGCCCCATGGCGCACGTGGTGGCCCGGTACGCCAGCGTGTTCGAATCGTGGCAGGTCGGCGGGGACAACGACGCCTCGATGATCGATTCGAAGTTGCAGGCGGTCGCCTGCGAGAGCCTGCGCAAGGAAATGCGGCGGCTCATCACGCAGCCCGATCTCACGACGCCGGCCGACGCCCACTACGCGCCGGAGGACGGGAAACTGCCCGCCGACAACCTCAGCCTGACCATCGCCAACGACGTGCAGCCCGAGTGGATTCACGAACACATGGGCGCGTACCGCTCGCTGGGGTATCGCAGCCTGGATGTCTTCCTCGATCCGTTGCCACCCGATCGGTACGACCCGACCGCGGTGCTTGCCGACCTGGTGAAGCGGGTGGTCTGCACGCTGCGAGGCGGCGCCGACCGCGTCTTCCTGCCGCAGCCGTGGGCGGCTCGCACCACCGTTGACGGCGTGACTACCGAGCCGACCCGCGAGTTCGTCGCGTTTCGCACCGCGGCCGATCTGCTCGCCGAGGCTCGCCTGGCGTCCGTTCTGCACCTGCATCCGGACGTGACGTGTTACGCTTTCGATTCCGGGCAGGATGCCGTGCTGGTGCTCTGGGACGACACGGCGCCGCCCGAGGGCCGCACCCACGTGTTGCAGCTTGGGGCGGCCGACAGGCAGATCGACCTCTGGGGCCGTGCCACGCCGCTCGAGCGTGCGGAGGACGGCCGGCAGGAGGTGCGCCTTTCGCCGGTCCCGGTGTACGTGGACGGGGTGGAGCAATGGCTCGTTGCGTTCCTGACGAACCTGAAGCTGGAGCCCGCCAAGGTGGAGTTCCGGATCGGCTATCACCAGCACACCATCGTGCTGGCCGCACCGGTGCGGGAGGCCGTCTCCGGCGAGCTCCACCTGCGCACACCGGATGACTGGGAGGTGTCACCCGCCAAGTTCTCGTTCGCCCTGCCGCCGGGGGGAACGTTGCGCAAGGAAATCAGAATCCGCTACGCACAGAACGAGTCGGCGGGCGTCAAGACCATCCTCGCCGACATCGACTTCGACTCGGAACCGCGCTATCACCTGGAGGTCCCGCTCCAGGTTGAGATCGGCCTGAAGGACATCGAGGTCTGGGGCTACGCCAGCAAGCGCGGCAACCGGCTCATCGTTCGCCACGGCGTGTTGAATCGGACGGACCGCGCCATCAGCTTCCGCGGCTTCGTCGCGGCGCCCGGTCGCACGCGGCAGTACCGCGTCTTCAACGGCATGTATCCAGGACGGACGCTCGTCGTGGAGTACGCCTTCGACAACGCGTCGGAGTTGTCCGGCCGTACGCTTCGCCTGGGCCTGCGGGAAGTCGGCGGCCGCCGCGCCCACAACATCGAGTTGATTGCTCCGTAATCTGCGGCCTTGTGGGGCTGCCGCGCGGGCAGACAAGACGCGCGGGCGACACGGCCGATGAGGCCGCTTCGCCCGCGCGAGTCAACACGATCACGTCAGAGAATCCGGCGGTGCGGCTTCGCGACGAAACCGCCGGATGCCGCGATGCCTACGGCTTCGGCGCGCCAGGCTGTCCGCCGGCGGCCTCCTTGGCCTTCAACTGGGCTTCCTGGAACTTCCTCAGCTCGGTCAACTCCGCTTCCATCGCCTGGGCCTTCTTCGCAGCTTCGTCGGCCGACGCCTTCGCCTCTTCAACCGCCTTGGTCAGGACCGCGGCCTTGACGGCGGCCTCGTCCTGCTGGGCCTTGGCCTTCAGCGCGTTTTCCTGGGCCCCGGCCATGTCGGCGGCCAGCTTCTCGAGCTTGGCCTTCGCCTCATCGAGGCTCTGCTTCATCTTCGCGTGCTGGGCATCCGCCTGGGCCAGCGCAATTTTGCTGTTCTCCATCTCGCTCTTCAACTGAGCGTTCTGGTCCTCCAGTTGCTTTACCTGGGCCGAAAGGTCGGCGTTTTGCTGCTCCAGCGACTCGATCTTCTCCTGATTCTGGGCACATCCGGCCACGACCACCGTCATGCCGATCACCAGCCCGACCAGGCCTCGCATGGCTCGATTCATCGTGCATCTCCTTGTCAGAGTGACCCAATTCGCCCGACCCCGCGCGCCAACCGGGGTCGATGCCGTATCTGATACCACCGGGATGCCCGGCTCGCAATCCCCCGCTGGCCGGTCGTGGCCGTTTCCGTATGATACGACGCCCCCGCGGCCCGGGCCCGGGAATCCGAAAGAACCTGCGGAGTTGCATCGCATGATGACCTGCGGCCTCATCTTCGACATGGACGGCGTGCTGGTGGATTCCGCCGGGCCGCACTGGCAAAGCTGGAAACAACTGGCCGAGGAGATCGGCCGGCCCATTACGGAGCCGCAGTTCCGGGCCACGTTCGGCCGGCAGAATCAGGATGTTGTGCCGGCGCTGTTCGGCCATGACGACGCCCCGACCATTCGCCGCTTGAGCGACCGCAAGGAGGAACTCTATCGCGATCTTATCCGCCACGCCGTGCCGGCGGTGGACGGCGCGGTGGAGCTGATCCGGGCCTGCCACGCCGCCGGGTTCCGGATGGCCGTCGGCTCGTCCGGACCGCCGGAGAACGTGGACCTGGTCGTCAACGGCCTGAACATAGGTCGCTACTTCCAGACGTTCGTCACGGCCCGCGAGGTCACCCGCGGCAAGCCGCACCCGCAGGTGTTCCAACGGGCCGCCGAGGGGCTGGGGCTTCCTCCCGGGCTATGCGCGGTCGTCGAAGACGCACCGGCCGGCGTGGAGGCGGCCCGGGCGGCCGGCTGCACCGCGATCGCGCTGGTCGGCATGCACCCGGCCGAGTCGCTGGGAAAGGCCCACCGCGTGGTCACATCGTTGCGTGAGCTGTCACCCGAGACGATCGCGACCCTCATCCAGCAGGCCGCACAGGCCTGAGCCCGCCTGCCGCGGGGGTCTTGAGTTTTCGGAGCGGCGGCGGGGGGCCGAGATGGGGATCTCGGCCGAGCGGGAACCTCGGCCGGGCGAGGCGGATGGGAGACGTATCTGCAGAGCAGGTGACAGCGGCACATTCGCTTTGTGGCCTCTTGTGAAATCTTCACGATTCCGCGACGATCTCTTAATCTCGTCTTTGCACAACGTGTTCAGAATGCGGAGGTTGAGATAGACCGTGAAGATCGCATACGGAGTGCATGGGTTCGGACGGGGGCACGCGATGCGGGCCCGGGCGGTCCTGCCGGAGTTGTTCCGGCGGCACGAGGTGCTGGTGCTGGCCGGCGGAGATGCGTACCACGCTCTGTCGGCGGACTTTGCCGTGACGCGGATCCCCACGCTGAAGTACCA
>JAFGJQ010000252.1 GCA_016929015.1 Phycisphaerae bacterium
CTATTACGGCGGGACGGACAACCCCAACGCGCCCAACGTGGGCAGCGTGACGGGCTACAGCATCGCCAAAGGCTGCAAAACGGACCCGGCCACGGGCGCCAAGGTGGACCCTGCCGTCTGCTGCGACGTGACCGAAAGCGCCTGCTATCCGACCGGCGTGACGAGCTGCGTTACGGACAGCGCTCCCATGACAGAAACCTGTTACGATTCCACCCGGCCCTACCGGCCCAACGAGGTTCCCCTGCCGGCCGGCAATACGGTCTCCAATTTCCGCGCCGGTGCCGACGATCCGGGCTATCTGGACCTGTCGGGTTACGCCTTCCTGGCCGGCAATGCGGACGAGCTGGTCGCCTCCGTGAAGGTGGCGATCAACATCGTCCGCGAGGCGACCTACTCCTTCTCGCAGTCGTCGATCCAGTCCAACCGCACGATCGACGAGAACTTTATCTACGAGGGCTCCTTCCTGCCGCTCACGGACGATCCGCTCTGGATCGGCCATTTGAAGAAATTCCAGGTGAACGAGGACGGCTCGGTGGGGGCCCAGTTGTGGGACGCGGGCGAAGTTCTGAAAACCACGGCAGCCTCCGGCCGGAACATCAAGACCTACAAGGGCGGCTCGCTCGTGGATTTCACCACGACAAGCGTGACCAAGGAGGATCTCGCAGTGGCCACGGATGCCCAACGCGACATGGTGGTCAACTTCATCCGCGGCGGCGACACCGCCTACAATGCGGGCGATGCGAAATACGGCTGGAAACTGGGGGACGTCTTCCGCTCCACGCCGATCACGGTGGGGACCCCCTCGGTCTATTACGAGGATTCTCGGGATACCACCACTCCGAGCGCATTTCACACGCACCGTGCAAACCACGAGCGCTCTTCCGCTAACGGCCTGAGGATCGTCACAGCGGGTGCGAACGAAGGCCAGTTGCACGCCTTCAAGACCCAGGATGGCACGGAGGCCTGGAGCTTCATCGCGCCGAACCTTCTGCCGCGCCTGAAACTGATCGCCCATGCCACACACCCCACGACGCTCAGCCATACCTACTATGTAGACGGCCCGGTCACGGTGGCCGATGTGTGGATTCCCGCCACCGCGAGCAGCGGGACGGTAAAATCCGCCTCCGACTGGCACACGCTGCTGGTCTTCGGGGAGGGACGGGGCGCCACCTCGGGCACGAACCCCAATATGTGGAGCTCCTCCCCCTATTGCGACTCCGGCTTCAATTCGATGTATTCGTCCACCTACCAGTACTACTGCGGCTACTACGCGCTCGACATGACGAGCAGCCTGGCCCCCACGTTCAAATGGCGGCTGGGGTTGACCGCAGCCCAGGCGCCCTACATGGGCGCCCCCTGGAGCCGGATGCTGACCGGCCGAGTGAAGATCAACGGCAATGAACGATGGCTCGGTTTCATCGGCGGCGGGGTCTACGCGCCGAACCAGATCCACAGCGGCAAGGCTTTTTTGGCCGTCGATCTCTACGACGGCACAGTCCTGTGGTCTTACACCCGGGCGGACAATACGAACATGGACGATCCCCTGCCGGCGCCGCCAGCGATCGTCGATACGGACAACGACGGGTTCATCGACACGGCCTACATCGGGGACATCGGCAGCAACATGTGGCGGTTCAAATTCTGCAAAGCGGCGGATGGCGACACCTGCAACACCTCCAACTGGACGGGGTCTCTTTTATACGAGGCGACCGCTTCGTCCGGCATCCGGCCGATCTACACGCTGGCGGCCGTGGCCAAAGACAGCGAGGGGAACTTCTGGGTCTACTGGGGCACCGGCGACAAGACGGACCCCACCGCCGCGAACGCGCAGGAGAAGATCTTCGCCGTGAAGGACACCGACTTCACGAGCACGCGTGATATTGATAATTTGCAGAATCTTACGAATGAGGACAGCGTATACGACTGGGCCGCTCCCAACACGTACGGCTACTACATCAACCTGGCGGGACAGGGAGAGAAGATGCTGTCGGACGTGACGGTATTCGGCGGGGTGCTCTACGTGGCCACGTTCACGCCGGAACAGAGCAACAACCCCTGCCTGCAGGGCGGAACGGCGAAACTCTACGGCATCGGCGCCACGTCGGGCGCCGGGGCGCTCGCGATCCCAGGCGTCACCGACCCCCCCCGCAGCATGACCATCGGAACGGGGATCTCCTCCGCCCCGGTCGTTTCGCTGAAACCCGGCAGCGCCGGAACGCCGGACCTGTACGTCACGACCAGCGGCGGTGGTCTCGCCGGCGCCCAGACCCAGCGGGTGAACATCAATCCGCCCGGCATGGCGAACCGGACCAACCTGCTCTTCTGGAAAGACAGGCGCGTGGAATAAAGATAACCCTCCTTGATCGGGGCCGGCGGCGCGGGTTTAATGGTTTGCCGCCGGCCCCGGTTTGCCGTACCAATCTCTTTTCAATTCTATCTATTTTCTTGACTTCAAACCCATATCAAGATAAGATAACTAAATAAATACGACGGGAAACGCCGGCTTAGGGAGTTTAAAGGATCATGGGGACGGAGAAGAAGTTCTGCGCGATCTGCGCATGGCGTGAGCATTGCCAGAAGAGGTTCAGCGTCGTGACCGACGCGTCGGGTTGCGTGCGCTGCCAGGATTTTTCACGCGACCTTTCCATCAAGGATAGGGATATCGACGCGGCGGAAAAGGCATGCCGGGAGAAGTGATTCCGGTTCCAAATCAAAGATGAAATCGAGGTGGCGAGGAAGAGGCGACGCAGGCATACATCAATAGTATGTCGAGGAGCCGATGACGAAGCCAACGAAGATAGCGCTTTGAGTTGGAA
>JAFGJQ010000022.1 GCA_016929015.1 Phycisphaerae bacterium
AGGCGGCGCCAGCCCCTGGAATGCCGTGCCCCCAGAGAATACAAGCCCCATCGGGGCGACACGCCACGCCACTCGCAAACGCCCAATCCGTCCGCCACATCGCCCCCCCAGGCCCGTTCACGGGGCTTCCCCTCCGATGGCGGGCTGGTACGCCGGCCCTTGGGGGGCCGGTCATCCGCCTCAGCGATCGAACTCACACAGATCCTCCTGCAAACCCAGCGCTCGCACGCGGAGCAGGTTGTCGATCACGTCCAGACAGCGCCTGTTGATGTCCTCGCTGCCTGCTTGGTGGTACGCGCGGATAATCAGCTTGTTCAGGCGATATGCATGGGCGGCGTCGTGGGTCTGTATGTCGCCAGCCCTTGCCCCCGCGATCTCAATGAAACGGTCGCACACAGCCACAGTCGCGTCAGGAAGATGTGACGTTGTCGATTCCAGCGCTCCAATCAGGTGCCCGTGGTTCATCGCGAATGCTGCGCTGCTCTGGAATCTCTCCACGAGCGCCGCGCATCCGCCGAGCGCATCGCCCTCAAGGTGGCCGAAGCATGCTGCAGCCAACTCCCTGACCTTCTCGCTGGGATCATCGAAGAGCGTCTGAAGACGAGCTTCACAGACTCCCCGGAATCGCGCTTGGCCGAAATTCGCAGCAAAGACCTCACTCGCGCCAGCCCGCAACGGTACCGACCCCGTCAAGCACTGCTCGAGCAACTCAGCTGTGTCGTCGAGTTCTAGGGACGCGACACACGCCCTCCTCGCGCCGGTCTGCGCAACCTCGGCGTCGCCTGAGCGCAGCATGCGTTCGATGACTGGCCGAAGGTGACTGAAGTGCGTCGCAGTCGCATAATGCATGAACTCCTCAACATAGTGCGTTTTCAGGAGGACTTCCTCTGTATCACACAGCTGCAAGAACAGCTCCACAGCGAGATCGCGGTCATGATTGAGGATGGGAAGAAGCGACGTGACGACGCACGACCGAACAGCAATCGAACGGTCTCGCACCATTCGCCGGAGACTCGGCAGGAATCGCGATAGCCGCCGCGCGTCCTCGCGCAGCAGGGCGCTGACCGCGCGTGCCGCCGCCCCGCGTACACAGTTCATCCCAGCCATGCAGATGTCGCCCCTGTAGTAGCACTGCCCATTGGACGCCTCGATTCGCCATAACTCGCGATCCGGACTGGAATCTTCTGTTGCATACCATGCGATCGCGTCGAGCAGATCCTCCGGCCAGGGAAGCCCTGGGAGTTTTTGCACAAGGAGACAGAAAGCTGAGCCGGCTGGTCGTTTCGGAAGCCTATGGCACCGCCGACAGGCTTCAAAGAGTTCTTCCTCACCTGCCGCGCGCCCGTCAAGCGCGCAAAGCACCGCGTCGAAGTAAGCCGCGTTGGTTTCCTCCGGGAACTGGACAACCAAGCGGGCAAAACGCTGGGGTTCTTCTCGGGCGCGTGCTTCTAGCGTTTGACTGAGTTCACGAGGACCCCCGACGAGTCTTCCATCGCGCCACTCTTCCTTCTCGCCCGAATAACGCGAGACGGCGGAAAGCCACTGTTTGTCAGTCATCTTCTCTGCAGCAGTCGCGGGAATCGGAGAAGAAACCATGTACAGGCCACGCCTCGCAGGCTCGCTTGGTGCCTCCGTCCCGAACTTGCGCTGCCACTCGCCGATTCGCGCTCGGACACGTGGACTGCGACGCTTCTCGTCTATCGCAAGTAGAAGCTCGAATTGTGTTTCTCCGCGGCATCGCGCGCCGCCTGCGCTGCTTTCCCAGTCGGTGTAGTACGCGAGCAGCATCGTCTCCAGATTCGCGAGGTGTTCATCTGAACAGATCGGCGTGGCAGAGTTGATCAAGTATCGAGAGGCGCCGTGCGAGGAACCAGCACGGAAGTAACCGCAGCGCAGGCGTCGCGGCGATTCGCACAGATAACTGACTGCTTCATCGGCGAATCGCTCGGCACCGGCGGCGTATCCACGCATCAGCAAGGATTGCGCTGTCTCGTATTCTGAATCGCGCAGTAGTGCCGCGACGCGACTGAATTCATCAGGAGCCGCACGAGCTAGTTGCTGGAGCGCTTCCACAGTCGCGTAAAGCAGGTGATCGGCTACGGTGTGTCCCTGCTCTGCGTGCCGCCACCGCCAAACGCTGTCCTCCCACGGCTTCTCGCCTTTGCGGTCGGCATTCAGATCGAGCACGCGCAGTACCACGGGAAGAACGTGCATCGCGAAAGCGCCGGGAGCACCCTGGGCCGAACCGATCAGCACACGGTCGGATGCCTGACTGCATTGTAGCTTATTCGTATCACTGAAGGGGTTCGAGTTGCCGGCCTTGAGAGATTCCTGCAGTTTCCTCGTCAGGAATCGTCCGATCGCTTCACAAGCCCAGTCCGGACGACGTGGGGTTAGCTCGTATAGCAAACTGAAAAAATCGCCCTGCCCCGAGCGACCCAGACCGTCCAGGTCGCCACTATCAAGAAGCCGTAGGAACAGGTCAAAGAACCGCCTTCCGGCGTGCAAGTCGGCCCACTGTACGAGGTAGCGGTGCCGATTACGCCAATCCTGTGACGTTCCAACGTACGGTTCGACAAGTGCAGCAACACGCTCTGCCGCGTCGCGAGCGACGGCATTGAGCAATACTACTGCGCGATCGATCGTATCTGAATCACTCTGCAGAAGCCAACCCTCGACAACGCCAAGCGAGTCCAGGAGTCTGAACCACGACAATGTTCGAATCGCGGACCAGACTTCGTCTTGATCAGGGTAGCCCCCATCTTGTTGAAGCGCCTCTAGAATTCGCCATTCCTCCTCCTTGGGAGCGGTGAATTGCCGGAGCAGCGCGAAGACGACCTGCTTGATGTGGAACCGGATGTCCGCCGATTGCAGAAGAGCTCTTAGGTTGTCGACGTATCGCGGCCAATCGATCTCACGCTCATGCAGCAGAATCTGGCGTACCTGAGCGCGCCGAAATAGATGCTGTTCCCCCACGCGGAGCAATGCAAGCAGATCGCTGCCCGTGGCCGCGAATCGCCTGGCGAACGCATAATCGAAGAAGCCCTCGTGAAAAAAGCTGACCCGCGCTCCGTCTTGCACGAGCACATGCTCTGATAGGAGGGCATCGCGGATCGCAGCCACGTCGTCCAGAGTCGTCTTGGGTGCGGACAGTGCCTGTCTTTCACTCATGTACGCGCACAACCTGTCGACGACGGGTGACCACGTGACCGTCGGACCAAGCCGCGTGCGGAGGAGTTGGTCCTTTCGCTGCCAGTACAGTCCGTAGAGCTCGTTTGCCGTTTGGAAGGTCAGACTCGTGCCTGCGCCTTGGGCGACCTCGCACAGGAGCCTAAGGTGGTTGGGCACCGCAAGCAGCTTGACCTGCTTATCCGCAAGACGCGAGGGTTCGATCCCCAGGGCTTCCGCAGTGCGGCGAACCGCGTCGTCGGAAAGCGTCCCGACTTCCACGTGCTCGAATGCATCGTCGCAGCTGCCGAGGCGGCGCAGGCGGTCATCATTATCGAAGTCGAAACGGCGACACGCGATCACCACCCGCATACCAGGCGCCGTCAGCGCCTGGCGAACCATCTCGTCAAAACACTCGAAGAATTCTGGGTTGCGGCCAGAAGCCAGACTGACCGCATCGAGCTGATCTAGAATAAGAACACATCGCTCGCCTCTGGCCATCGCGGCCAGGGTCGTGACGGGCGAACTGGGCAGCCCTATCTGGCGTCCAGCTTCGTCCGGCTGCTGCGTGGGTTCCAGTTGGTCAACCCGGATGGCGAGCGCCGCGACGCCTTGCTGCCGCAGGCTTTCGATCACCTCAAGGAGGACAGTACTCTTCCCCGACCCGGCTCCACCGGTTACGACCGCGCCACGCTTCGCCGAGCCCTCCCCAAGCGCCTCCGACACACGCGCGGCCTCATCCCGAGGTATGAGCTCCCCACGAATCAGCTCACGCTGAAGGCGGGCCGTATATCGCTCATTCGCCTTCTTAACGACATCGGATAGCGTTTGTGGGTCCGCCCAAACCGGCCTATTGAAACCCTGGCGCCTCAGATGATCGCTAATCCGCGTGCTATCGAGTTCCTGATGCACAGAGTCGAGCGTGTACGCGAAAAGGACGTCGCTGGCGGCGCCGGTGTCACCTTCAACGAGCAGCGTCAGTTCTAGCTCCGCAAGCCGCCGCAGCGTCTCCTCGTCGATTGTGCGAACGTGGATTCGCCTGAGAAGTGAGAAGGCCTCCAATCGTTCACATTCAGTCCAATAGGTCAAAACCTCCGAGAACCGGGAACCCGATTCCCCCTTGGCGAACTCCCGGTCGAACTCTGGAAAATCGGCTGCACTTCGTGCTCGGTCCGCCAGTTCACGCAGGTCGTGCGCATCCTGCGACGACACGAAGAAGCACACGGATCTGTCGTCTGCAAGGTGGCCCCGGAAAGCCGCGAGCACGCCCACTTCGTGGAGTTTTCTCAGTGTCCAGTAGCCGCGCCACGCGACCTGCCGCTTTACCTGGTGGTACTCGCGCCCGTCCCCGCTACGCAACCAAAACTCGATACCCTGGCCTTCGGGTCCCGGCGGCTCAAGGCGGATCGAGTCATACCGGCCATGCAGCACGCTCGCCATGCAGGCGACGGTCCACCTCGCCTCGTAACTAATGCCGGCCTTGCCCGAAGGTCCACCCGGTAAAGGCATGTACCTGTTACCTCGTCCGGAGCGCGCAGTAGTGTGCTGGGAACTAACTCGCCGCTTACTCTAGCGCAGGAACCAAGAAAAGCGGAGCAGGAAAAGCGCGACATCACGCATTTCACCTGATCCAACTCTCCGCCACGCCTCGTGCCCGGGCCAGCGGCCCCCTATCGCACCACGCCTGAATGTCGTCGTTCCTCTTCACCGTCACCCGAAATGCGCCCGGCCGCCCGCACTGGCGCACTCGGCTGATTGCCTGACTGGTGCCTGGTATTCCGCCGAGTGCCCCGGCTGGCCGGGGTCCCGGCGCGCCGGGGCCGCCCATCCCCGTCCGGCCAGGGACAGACCGCTTGGCCGGAGTGTAGCACATGCCCCGGCGGGCACAAAGCCCAAACCCGACCCAGGAGTCAACCGAGGGCCTCCCCTTACGCACGTGCCGCAGCCGACCCACGCGCCACGCCGACCCACTGCAAGGGATGGCCGCGTGCATCATCTCCGCAGCGTTCAGTCGTCCCTTGCGGGACTGGGACCTGGGTGGGCCAGGCCAAGCCGGTCCTGAAAGGCCGGTCTATCCTCGGGTCGGCCATGCGGCCGGGAGGAGCGCCATCGAGCCGGAAGCCCGTTGAAACGGGCTGCGGCGGTGAGGGAGAGAAGGGTGGTGTGCGCGGGGCACGTCCACCGGCCCTCGAAGGACCGGCCTACGAACCCGCCTGCGGCGGGCAAGGCCCGTGAACGGGCCTGGTCGCAACGCGGGAGACTCATCCTGTCCCTGCGGGCCGAAACAAGATCTGGGGCGCGGCAAGCCACGAGTGGCACGTGGTGTCGCCCCGATGGGGCTTGACCCGATCATCCTCGCGCCAGCCTACGGCCGAGATGTCTCTCCTGTTTCTGCGTTTTTGCGTTTCCTCCACGCAGCGGCGGGGCGGGCCTACATGTGCAGTTCGACAATGTCCTTGTCGTGCAGCACGTGGTCCAGGTGGACGTTCTGCCCGTCGACCACGCCGTGGCCCCAGAGGCGGGCCGAGCGCACCTGGTGCTCCAGGCCGCGGTAGACCTTGTGCGCCAGGGCGTGTACGTCGCTGCCGGCCGGCAGAATGAACGGATCGTCCAGGTCGGGCTTCTTGCCGGGCGGCTTGGCGTAAACGCGGATCACGTCGATCAGATCGAACAGCAGCCGGGGCAGCCGCGCCAGTTGCTCCGTGTCACGGGTCGAAATCGGCTCGATGCGCGCCTTGTCGCCGAGGAACTCCCGCAGCAGGCCAAGGTTGTCGGCGGCGGCGGGCAGGTCGACCTTGTTGGCCAGAACGAACCCCGGCATCTTCAGGACGGCGCTGGCGTCGTCCAGGTGCTTGTGCTGGCCGTCGGCCAACTCGATCTGCCGGTTCGCCAGGTGAGTCAGGCAGGTCTCCGCGTCTTCCAGCACGGAATCGCCGGCCACGTCCACAACCACAACCAGGGCGTCGGTCATTCGCCACAGGCCGGGGAATCCGGTCGGCACGTGCTCCGCGGTCACCGGCGGGGTGTCGACGAGCTCAATCTTGATGTCTTCAAAAGGAACCATGCCGGGCACGGGCAGCGCGGTGGAGAAGGGGAACTCCGCGATCGTGACGTGCGCCTTGGTCAGGCCGCCCACAATGGACGACTTGCCCGCGTTCGGCGTACCGATGAGCACCACCTGGCCGGCCCCGGATTTCGGAATGGCGAACGGGTCGGCCTTGCTGTGACCCTTCTTCGTTCCTTCCTGGATTTCCTTGCGGGTGGCGGAGAGCTTCTTCTTCAGCTCGGCCTGAAGCTTCTCCGACGATTTGTGCTTGGGCAGCTCACGCCACATTTCCTCCAATGCGGCCAGCTTCTCTTCGGGAGTACGGGCGGCCCGGTATGCTTCCTCGGCTTGCAGGTATTGCGGCGTCAGGTTCGCGGCCATCGCTGCAACTCCGCACGCATTGTATCCGGTTCGGGGGTCGAAGTCCCGCGATGGAGGCGGCTGCGCCCGGTGCTACGGCGCGTCCGGCGCGTCCGGGATGACGCTCTCGGCCGCCGGCGTGTCATCGGGTTCGTTCTCGGGCGGGGCCTCGGCGTTCTCCTGGGGTGCGGCCTCGGACGCCGGTGCGGGTCGTTGCCGCTCCGGCGGGATCAGGGCCTCCACCGACGGCAGGGCGTCGAGCGAAGCCAGCCCGAACACCTCGAGGAACTTCTTCGTGGTGCCGTAGAGCATGGGCCGGCCGATCACCTCGGCCCGCCCGACGACCTTCACCAGGTTCAGCTCCCGCAGGCGGTTCAGCACGTCGCCGACGGCCACCCCGCGAATGGACTCGATGTCCGCCCGGATCACCGGCTGTTTGTAGGCCACGACGGCCAGCGTCTCCAGGGCCGCCTGGCTCAGCCGCGCTTCACCGCGGTTGGCGCTGAGCTTCGAGAGCCACCGGTGGTAGACGGGCAGCGTCAGCATCTGGTAGCCGCCCGCGACCTCGTCGATCCGAAACGCCGCCCCGTGCTGCCGATACGATTCGTTCAGGCTCTCCACGTGCCGGCGAACGTCGCCGGCCGTGCCCGTCCCCAGCACCTGGGCGATCCGGGCGGGCGGCAGCGGGCCGTCCGCGGAAAAGAGCACGGCCTCCACGATGGAGGCGTTGGTGACCTCCGGTTCGCGCGGCGGTTCCGGTGGAGCTTCGGTGGCCGGTGGTTCGGCGGTTTCGTTCATGGGAGCGATCATAACGGGCAGCGGGAGTGAATCAATACGGGGTGTCCGTCGCGTCGTTCTCCGCATCCGCGCCGTCCTCGCCCGGCTCAAACGGGACCGATTCGAGGCCGCCGTCGGCGGACGGCTGAAGCTGCTTGATCTTCTGCTCGGCGCCGGCCAGGATGGCCCGGCACTGCTGGACGAGCTTCATCCCCTCTTCGTATCGAACGATCGAGTCTTCGAGACCGATCTTGCCCTCTTCGATCTCCCGGGCGATGTCTTCGAGTCTTTTGAGCGATTCCTCGAACGTCGGCGGTTTTTTGGCCATGTCGGTACTCGGTGCCCCGGTTCGGTTCGCTTGACCGGGCGGCGGATGCGATGCTACTCAAACAACTCCATCTGGTTCGTGTCTGCCACGGTGCTTTCGATCTCGCCGCCCACCGTCTCCGTCACAAGGCGGTCGCCTGGACGGACATCCGAGACATCCCGCACAAGGCGGCGCCCCTTCCGGAGCCGGGTGATCGTAAACCCGCGGGCCAGCGTAGCCCGGTGGCTGGTCGCCTGCAACCGCTCCTCGATCGACCGGACGCGGGCGCCGGCCAACTCCGTCCGATGGACAAGGGCGTCCGCCGCCCGCCGCCCGAATCGCTCCACCCGGTCGGCCAGCAGGGCGATGCGCCCGTCCGGTCGGGTCGCGATGAGTTCCTGGGCCCGGCGGGCCAGGTCCCGCTCGCGGCGGCCCATTACCTGCGACAGCGCCCACCGAACGGCGTGGTCGGCGTCGGCCAGCCGCCGCGACGTTTCGGCCAGAAACGATCGCGGGTGCATCCGCTGAACGGCCACCTCCCCGCGGGCCACGCGGCGATGGACCTCGTGCAGGCGATCGGCCAGGTGACGCGTCATCCGGGCGGCGAGGTCGTCGATGATCTGTTCGCGGCGGCGGACCGCCTCGAGCGGTTCGCGGAACGGCGGGCGCTGAATTGTGGCGTGCAGCGTGGCGCCTGCCAGCGAAACCGCGTGACCGATGTCCCGCGTCAGACGACTATGCCACTGGCGGATTGTGTGCAGCACGTCCGTCACGTCCGGCGCAACCAGTTCCGCCGCCGCGGTGGGCGTGGCGGCACGTACGTCCGCCACCAGGTCGCTGATGGTCACGTCCACTTCGTGCCCGACCGCGCTGACCACCGGAATGCGGCACGCGAAAACGGCCCGCGCCACCGGCTCTTCGTTGAAGGCCCAAAGGTCTTCCAGCGAGCCCCCGCCCCGGCCGACGATGAGCACATCCACGCCGCCGATCTGCCGGTGATGCGCGTCGATCCGCCGGATGGCACGGGCGATTTCTACCGCCGCGGCCGGTCCCTGGACGGCCACCGGAAACACGCACACCTCCGCACAGGGATACCGGCGGTGCAGCGTCCGCAGAATGTCCCGAACGGCCGCCCCGGTCGGAGACGTCACCACCGCGATTCGCCGGGGGTAACGCGGAAGCGGTTTCTTGTGCTTGGGGTCAAACAGGCCCTCGGCCTGGAGCTTTTCGCAAAGCTGGCGGAACGCGAGTTCTAGCGCCCCCAGCCCTCTCGGCTCGAGCTTCCGGACGTAAAGCTGGTATCGTCCGGCCCGCTCAAAGACGTCGATCTGCCCGGTGGCGATGACTTCCAGCCCGTTTTCCGGCTTGAACTTGAGCGTGCCGGCGGCGGACCGCCACAGAACGCACGCAAGCTCCGCATGGGCGTCTTTGAGCGTGAAGTAGACGTGCCCGCTGGAGTGCCGCTTGATGTTGCTGATCTCACCCACCACGTGCAGCGTGGGGGGCAGATGGTCGGTGAGCGTGCGCTTGATGCGCTGAGTGAGCTGGGAAACCGTCCACAACGCGTCCGGGTCGGGTTTCGACGGCCGTGCCGGGCCGGTGATCCGGGTGGGGTCGAAAAGCGGGCGGTCCATCGGTTCTCCCACACCGCCGACCTCGAGCGCGCCGGGCGCAACGTGGCTGCACTCCCGTAATGCAATCCGGTCGCGATACGGACCTACCGCCGGTCGGCGCACGTCTTATACCCAACGCCGTGATCGGCGTCGACCGTGCCTATCGCGGCCACCGGCGAAGGTGACTACTGGTCGGGTTCCGTCTCGTCCGAACTCGCACTGGGAGCGGCCGGCCCGGATTCGGCACCGGCCAGCGGCTCCTGGAACGGGATGCGGACATGCGAGATGCCGCCGGCCAACGCCGTCTCCACCGGAAACCCGCCGGCCCGGAAAAACCGAAGCATCCGCACGTTCTCCGCCAGCACGTCAGCCGTGAAGCCCCGCACGCCCTGGCGGCGGGCCACCTGGACCAGATGGTCGAGGAGCGTCGAGCCGATGCCCCGGCCCTGGTACCGGTCCTGGACGACCAACGAGACCTCCGCGAACCCGCTGGACGGGTCCAGCGAATAGCGGGCGACGCCGGCCAACACATCCTCCTCTCTCTCGGGAGTGGGCAGGAATGCCAGCATGGCCATGTGCTTGTCGTAGTCCAGGTTGCACAGCTCCCGCAACTGGATTTCCGTGACCGTGCGTTTCAGCGTCAGGAAGCGCTGCCGAACGCTGTCCTCGCTGAGGGAATAGAACAGATCGCGAAGGGCGCCTTCATCCGTGGGCTTGATGGGCCGCAGAAAGATCGGCGTGCCGTCGCGCAGATGCGTGCGCTTCTCGAACCGGTCCGGGTACAGCGAGATGAACACGGGCAACTCCGCCTGGTCGCGATAGATGAAGTTGTTCCGCTTCGCCTCCGCCAGCAGCCACGGCCGGAACTTCGGGTGGGCAATGTGAATCAGCGCCAGCGCCCGTTCGCGGATCGTCTTTCCGTGCAATTGGGCGGCGCCGTATTCCGTTACCACGTAATGCACGTCGCCGCGCGTCGTGACCACGCCGGCCCCTTCGCGAAGGTGCGGCACAATGCGCGACGCGGCGCCGTCCAGCGCCGTGGAGGGCAACGCGATGATCGGCTTGCCGCCCCGGCTGCGGGCCGCCCCGCGGATGAAATCCACCTGCCCGCCGATTCCGCTGTAGAAACGCGACCCGATCGAGTCGGCACACACCTGCCCCGTCAGGTCCACCTCCAACGCCGTGTTGATCGCCACCATCTTGTCGTTCTGGGCGATCACAAACGGATCGTTCGTGTAGTCGCACGGCTCGAACTCGATCAGCGGGTTGTCCCCGACAAACGAGTACAGCTTCTGCGTGCCCATCACGAAGCTCACCACCGCCTTGCCCCGGCGCAGCGTTTTCGCCCGGCAGTTGATGACGCCCTTCTGAATCAGCGGGATGACCCCGTCGCTGAACATCTCCGTGTGGATGCCCAGGTCACGCTTGTCTCCCAGGTGGCGCAGCACGGCGTCCGGAATCTGTCCGATCCCCATCTGCAGCGTCGAGCCGTCCTCCACCAGGTCCGCGACGAACTGCCCGATCCGGTCCGCGTCTTCGTCCGGCGTGCCGAACGACAGCTCCGGCAACGGCCGGTCCGTCTCGACCATCGCGTCGATCCGATCAATGTGGACCGACGTGTTCCCGTGCGTGGGCGGCATCTGCACGTTCACCTCCGCGATCAGCGTGCGGCAGGCCCCGATGCCTGCCCGGTTCACGCCCACATCCGCGCCCAGACTGCAGAACCCGTGCGGGCCCGGCGGGCTCACCGTGATGAACGCCACGTCCACCGGGATCCGGCCGGAACGGATCATCCCCGGAATCTCCGACAAAAAGATCGGCGTGTAGTCCGCTCGCCCGGATTGGACGGCCTCACGCACGTTGCTGCCGATGAACAGCGCGTTGTGCCGGATAATCCCCTTCATCTCCGGCGCAACGTGCGGGGCCGGGCCCAACGTGAGAATGTGCACCACCTCGTGTCCCGCCAGTTGCTCCTTCTGCTCAACCAGTCCGAGCAGCAGCGCGGTGGGCGTGCCCGCCCCGCCCGCCACGAAGATGTGGTCCCCTCGCCGAATTCGCTTCATCGCGTCAGCCACGGGCATCAGCTTGTCGCCGCAACGGGCGCGCCAGTCGTCACTCATGGGTGCGGTCCTGTCAAATGGGCCTCACGTCTCAACGCACTCGGCGTTGTCGCATTTCTGCACGGCATATCCACGCTGCCGGAAACACATAAAGTGTGACTCGAATGCTGCATAACTGAATCGTCTCCCATAGCTGATACCTCAAACCCTCGCGTTTGTCCATTCTCAGGCAGCCCAAGCCTCTTCTCGCCACACACCGCACGGCCCCGGTGCGGGCCGCCTGTACAGACGGTTCGGCAGGCCCATTCGGCTTCCGGGGCCGCTCCGTGCGTGATTTTGCGCAACTCCAGCCGGCCGGCGCCCGCTGCATCCCGGGTTACACCGCGGCCGGCCGCGACCTCCTGCCCCGCAAAGCTTTGCGGCAGACCCGACGGGCGGAATCCCCCGGGTGCTGCCCCGGCTGGCACCGGGGTTGCCTAGAAAACGCCGGCTCCGTGTGTCCGGAGCGATCGCGTCTCGATCGCGGAATCCGAAACCAGGGAAGGAACGGCATGCCAGAGCCCCTGTTCGAAGAGCTCAAGAGCCTGATTGACTTCAGCCCGGCCGACGAGGCGAACCTGCGGCTGCTGGCCGAGCCGCTCGACGCCCGGATCGACCACATCGCCGAGCAGCTCTACAACAAGCTCCAGGCGCATCCGGCGGCGCGGTCCGCCATTCGCGAGAGCGGGGCCAGCGAGGCGCGAGTTCGGTCGACCATCGCCGACTGGCTGGTCGGCCTGCTGGAGGGGCCGTACGACCAGGAGTATTACCAGCGACGGGTGCGCGTGGGCCTGGTGCACGCCCGCATGAGGCTGCCTCAGCATTTCATGGTCGCGGCGATGCACTTGGTGCGGCGGGCGCTGGTCGACGCGGTGTGGGACCTGCCGCTGCATCCGGACGACAAGCTCGCCAAGGTGCGATCCGTCCACAAGATCGTCGACATCGAGACCGCCGTGATCATGGAAAACTTCCGCGAGGGATACGCGGAGCGCGTCCGGCAGACGGAACGCGAGACGGTCAAGGAGCGGCTTCGGGAGTCGGAGCACCTGGCCAACATCGGGCAGTTGGCGGCGGCCCTGGCCCACGAGATCAAGAATCCGCTGGCTGGCATCAGCGGTGCGATCCAGGTCATCGCGGGTGATCTGTCGCCGGACGACTCGCGCCGCGACGTCGTGGACGAGATTCTCGCCCAGATCGACCGCATGGACGCGACCGTGCGCGACCTGCTGGTCTATGCCCGGCCCAAGCCGCCCGAGCGGGAAGTGCACGGCGTCGGCGCGGTCGTGCAGCGAGCGCTTACGCTGCTGCGGGAGGAGCCGGCCTTCGACGGCATCGAGATGCACCGCGAAGGGTTGGACTGCGACGTGGAGGCCCTCATCGACCCGTCACAGTTTCAGCAGGTGATCACAAACGTTTTGCTCAACGCGGCCCAGGCCTGCAACCAGCATGGCGAAATCACGGTGCGCCTCTCGCGGGACAACAGCGTGGCCCGGGTGGAGGTGGCCGACACGGGCGGCGGGATGACCCGGGCCGAAGCCGAACGTGCCTTTGAGCCCTTCTTCACGACAAAGGCCAGGGGCACCGGCCTTGGCCTGCCCATCTGCAAGCGTATAATGGACGCCCACGACGGACGCATCCGCCTGCAGAGCCGGGAGGGCAAGGGTACGAAGGTAGTCATCGAGCTGCCGGTCAGTCTATGAGCAAAACGCGGGCCCTGATCATCGAAGACGAGAAACTCATCCGTTGGTCGCTGCGGCAGCAGCTCCTCGAAGAGGGATTCCTCGTCGATGAGGCCGAGACCGGACGCGACGGACTGGCCAAACTCGCCCGCGAAACCTACGACCTGGTCACCCTGGACTACAAGCTCCCCGACATCTCCGGCCTGGACGTCCTGACCGAAATGCAGCCGCTGGACGGAGACCTCGTGGTCATCATGATCACCGCGTTCAGCAACGTCGAGGACGCTGTGGAGGCCATGCGCCTGGGCGCGTTCGACTACGTCAGCAAGCCGTTCAAAATGGACGAGCTTATGATGACCATCGAACGTGGCCTCGAGCGGACCCGGCTGCAACGCCGTGTGCGCGATTTCCGCGCGGAGATGCAGGCCAAGTTCGGCATGGACCGGGTGATCGGCGCCTGCCGGTCCATGCAGGAGCTGTTTCAGACCGTCCGCGACATCGCCGCCAGCGGGGCCTCCACCATCTTCATCTGCGGCGAGAGCGGAACGGGCAAGGACCTGCTCGCCAAAACCATCCACTACAACTCCGACCGGGCGGACCACCCGTTCGTCAACATCACCTGCACGGCCATGGCCGAGACGCTGCTGGAAAGCGAGCTGTTCGGCCACGAGCGCGGCGCCTTCACGGACGCGAAGGCCACCAAGAAGGGCCTGCTCGAGATGGCGGACGGCGGCACCGTCTTCCTTGACGAGGTGGGCGACATGCCGCCCGTGCTCCAGGCCAAGCTGCTGCGCTTCCTCGAGGAAAAGCAGTTCCGGCGGGTGGGCGGGCTGGCGGACATCGCGGTGGACGTTCGGGTGATCGCCGCCACGAATCGCAACATCCACAAGCTGGTCGAGGACGGGAAGTTCCGCGAGGACCTGTTCTACCGGCTGAACATCATTCCCGTCCGGCTGCCCCCGCTGCGCGACCGGGGCGACGACATCCGGCTCCTGACGCACCACTTTGTGGCCATGTTCGCCACGGAGTTCCGCAAGACGATCACCGGCATCACGCGGGACGCGGAGGCGAAGCTGGCGTCGTACTCGTGGCCGGGCAACATCCGCGAGCTTCGCAACGCGATCGAGCGGGCGGTGCTGCTGACCAAGCGTGACGTTCTGGAGGCGGATGACTTTGTGCTCGGCCGCGTCCGGGAGCAGTCGGGCGAGGCCATCCAGGGCCTCCAGCTTCCCACCGGCGGCGTGGACCTGGACAAGGTGGAAGAGCAGCTCGTTCGCCAGGCCCTCCACCGCACCGCCGGCAACCAGACCCAGGCCGCCAGGCTCCTGACCCTCTCCCGCGACCAGCTCCGCTACCGCATGCAAAAATATGGCCTGCTCTGACCGCCCGCGCCTCCGCCTCTGGCCGTCGGCCTGTGCCGGCGGCGATGCTTGGGGGAAACGCAAGAACGAAGGAACAGGCACGGAGGGACCCGCCGCGGCGGGCAGGCTCCGGAACGGGGGAAAACGCAAAAACGCAAAAACAAGAAAGATGTCTCGGCCGTAGTCCGGCGCGAGGATGATCGGGTCAAGCCCCATCGGGGCGTCAGGGGCTAGCCAGCGGCGTGAACCGTTGGAAACGTGCGCCCCAGACGATATGAGCCCCATCGGGGCGACACAGAGTGCCACTCGCGGCTTGCAGCGCCCCATATATTCTTTCCGCCCCCCCGGGACAGGATCAGTGTGTGTGCCACTGGTTTTTCAAGACGGCCTGGCTTGGCCCACCCATGTCCCAGTCCCGCAAGGGACGATTGAACACTGCGGAGATGGCGCAGGGGATGACTACTGGTTTGAATCGCCGTGGGGCGGGTTGCTTGCGAGCGGGGGCTCAGGATAGGAAAAGGCAAAGACGAAGAGGAAGGCACCCGCCGCGGCGGGCAAGCTCCGGCACGAAGGCATCCGCCACGGCGGGCAGGCTCCGGGGAGGGCGCCGGCAGTGGCCGGCGACGACTGCGTCAGGGGGGCGGGGGGACATAAGCGCTCGGTGAATTGCATCTGGCGTCGGGGGGCGGCGATCTGGCATGATGCGTGCACTGGAGGTGCATCATGTCGGATCGCGTGGGCTACTGGCAGCGAATGGTGGCGTCGCTGGAGGCGAGCGGCCTGAGCCGGGCGGAGTACTGCCGGCGACGCCGCCTGAACTAT
>JAFGJQ010000253.1 GCA_016929015.1 Phycisphaerae bacterium
ATCGCTTCTGCCGCCGCCCCACGAACACCGGAGTCGTCGTCCTTCAGGCACTCCTTCAGCAGCGACAGGTCCTCGCGCGTGCCGAGCTTGCCGATCGCTTCTGCCGCCGCCCCATGAACACGCAGTTCGCTGTCCTTTAGGCACTCCTTCAGCAGCGGCAGGTCCTCGCGTGTGGGGAGCAGGCAGATGCAGGCCAGGGCCGATCGAATGCCTATGGGATCCCCTGTTTCGGCCACATCGCGCCAAAACATGTCAATCGACGCGCTGTCCAAGCCTGACATCCAGTACCAGCCGGGAACGCCGAGTAAATCCGGCGTGAATTGACTGAGCCACGGCCGTATGGCATCCTCTCGGTACGAGTACACATCCTGCAGTTGTGAGCCGAACATGCTGACGAACAGGACGATGCGCTCAGTCCTGGATAGGGAATCCAGGGGGATCCGGTCCCGCAGCAGCCACAGTTCGCGGAGCTCCGTGGTGCTGAGCAATGCATGGTGTTCGTGGAGCATCCGTGCGCGGGATTCCAGAGCTTCCCGCGCGTGCTTGAACCGGCGATCCTGATCGCTGACCCACTTCTCCATGATGCGGCGGGCGAGCACGTCGTGAATTACCTCCCACTCACCGCCGGCCAGGCGACGGATCAGACGCCCGCGATCCAGCGCGGGGAGCAGTGCTGCAAGCTGTTCGTTTTCCACACCGGCCTCGGCGGCGATGCGCGATTCTGAGGCCACGCCCCGTGTGCCGGTGCTACGAGCCAGCACCGTCAGGACGGCCCTTGTCGCCCGCTTCCATTCATCGTCCGATCCGGACCAATCAGCGGGCGACGAGATGTCATCCAGGCTTCGTTCGAGATACTCCGCGATGATGCAATCGACGGCACTGCCCTCCGAACCTGCGAGAGCGCGATAGTCGCGCTCTTCAACCCGCCCGCCAATCGCCAGGTCGCGTAAGCGCGCTGCGACCATCTGGAGGAAGGGCGGATACACGATGGCCCGGTCCAGGCTCGCCTCACGCCGGGTTGATGCGACGAGCTCGTCGAGCACCACGTTTATCATGGACGAGGGCTCCAGTTGAATCCCCTCACGCTCGAGCAATCGGAGCAGCGCATCGCGGGCACCGTTCCGACTAAGCCGCTGAAGGTGGTGCGTGGGCAGACCACGGGCCGACGCGCCAACGCGCTGCCAAAGCTCGCCGAGCAGGCTTTCGGCGTCATCGCGGTGGGCAAATAACAGCTTCACGCGTTTCGGGTCAACCCGCACGGCGGCGAGCAGGTCCGAGGCGGCGGCATCCACGTTGAACGAGCCGAAGTAGGCCACATCCTCAAACTGGTCGAAGACGACCAAAAGGGTTTGCACGCGCTTCAGCGCGGCCGTGCAGAGGGCGGCCAGTGACGTGTCCGAGGGCAGGTCGGGCAGAACGGACCGGAAGTCGTCCGGCGTGCAAAGGCATTCCTCAGAAGGCCGTGTGATGATGCAGGCCCAGCCGGACAGGCCCTCGACGGCCGGCTTGAGGCCCGCGTGCAGGAGCGAGCTCTTGCCGACGCCGGATGGTCCGACGAGCCGAACGGCCGGATAGGCGTAGATGAGCCTTTCCAGCTTCTCTCGATCGTCGTCGCGACCGGCGAACCCCGCGGCGTCTTCTTCATGGTAGTAGTCCATGCCGGGCATGTTGCGCGGCTCAGCCTTGTTGGGGGACGCGGCGCGCCGGGGCCCGGTCAAGTAATCGGCCCGGATATCAAGCTCGAGGTGGTCGGGAAAATGGTGACGATGAAGCTCGCCCGCAATCGGTCGCCACTCGTTCTCGTTGAGGAGCTCAAAGCTCGTGTTTGCAGCCATTCGCTCTTCTGGTGTCCTGGGGAAGGCCTGGATGATAATTCGGCTCCCATCCACGCGCCAGCCTGTGAAGCAACCACGGGCCAGGTGCTTCGATCGTGGCTTTGACTCCAGTCGGTTCGGGTCGACGGTGAGGTCCGAAGTGCGCGAGGCATCGGTGTGCAGGCCATCCGCCGCCTTAAGCACGACGGCGAGCCGGCGCAGGTCGATCGGGCCGCTGGTCGTGTTCAGGGGGTCGGGCAGGTTGTTCAGCGCCTCAACGTAGCGATTCCCTTGCCGGCCGTGCATGGCATCAAGCTTGTCTACGGCGATGGCCTCCTGATTCGACAGAATCAGTTCCCCCCTATGTTCGAGGACGAACACGCCTGAGCCTATGCCGTGGGACGAGTCATCCGGTATGCAACTCTTCAACCCCTTGTCGAAATCGTGTGTACATGCGGCACACGACAGGATGAACAACTCGATGGGCCTAAACTCGTCCAACTGTCTGGATTCGCAGATCAGACGCCAGATGTATTCCTCCACCCGTTTGGCATGCAGGCCGCCGCCGATGTTCTCGTCCGTACGCGTCTGACGCTCATGAAGAGGCGGAGCGATGTCCTTCCATAGGACGTCAGCCCGTCGTCCGTAGTCGGGCGCGGTCGAAAGAAGATACTCGCGCAGCGTTGCCGTGTCTGCTGGATGGCCCATGATCGCGGCATTCTAGCACGCCCGCGCGAGCCGAACCAGAGTCCGGCGTCACTCAGCCATGATAGTCGGAATATCAATACGCCGGTGAAAGCCAACCGCAGCCGGCGGCCGCGAGAGCCGGGTGCCCACGTCCAACCGCAGCTCCGCCAATCCACAGTTGCCCGAAGTCAAGAACCTTTCCGTCAGAGAGCGATTTGGCGGTCTGCGCATCCCATACCGAGCCCTCCCTGGGCCTCGCCAGCCCGCGGCGGATCCTAGGCAATCCCGGCCAACATCGTCTTCGTTCCCCCATCCGGCGAACCTTGATCCAACCGGCTGACCAGCGTCTCCGGCAGGGCCAACGACAGAGCGCTGGCGGTGGTGTAGGCGAGGGCGGTGGGGAGTACGGCGGGCCACCAGGCGGCGGGCGGGGTGGTCAGCAGGAAGATGGCCAGGGCCGTCCAGAATGACTGGCACATGGGGCACTCCAGGAAGTAGGAGAGCGCGCGACGCCAGACGGTGCGGTCGAACTCGACATTCACCCGCTTTCTGCGATCGGCCAGCTCCGCGTCGGACAGTGGTACTTTAGCGGCCATCTCGTCGCCGCGGGCAAGGGCAGCGTTTCACTTGAGACCGGTCCCCATCTCGAAGAACGCCTTTTGACCTCAGTTGCGGCTTCGTTGGCTGCGCGGAGTCGCCGGGCCTTGAGTTCCTTGGCTGGGAAGGATCGGAACACGGCAACGGCCCCGCAATCTGTTCGTTGGCCTGGAAGCACTCGGCCGGGCAGTCGCCATTCTGGACCACGGTCTCCCAGACTCGGCGGGCGATCACCTCGCCGTTCGCAGAGGTGCAGCGTCGGCGGATGACCAGTCCGTGCAGATGATCTCCGCCGTCTCCGCATCTCTTCCCAGCGGATGATCGTAATATGGAGGGGAGTAATTGCCTTTGCCATAGAGATGCGCCCCGTAGACCGCCCGGTAGCACGTCTCGATGTGTGAGATAGGCAACCGCTTGGCCGCGGACTACGCGACGACGGCACACAGGTGGGATTTGTGGCCCTGAGGTTGGACGTTGCGCGGAGCGCGCTCCGCGCTTCCTGCCGTCCGCTGTCTCAGGGGCTTGCGTCGGCTGCGTTCACGAACGCCGACGCTCCAAAGTCTTGCGATACTGGGCCCACGAGGATTTGAACCTCGGACCTCATCGTTATCAGCGATGCGCTCTGCCAACTGAGCTATGAGCCCTACGTCCGTTTCAGGAACAGTACTGTAGCCCGGCGGCGGCTTGTGTCAACTCTGCGCGTACCCCGCTGCCGGACAACGACTTAGGCCCCGGGGGGTTGCGGGCGATAGGCTGTGGATCGCCGCGGGCGACTCGCCGTGGCAAGCTGTGGGCGATCGCGGTACTCCGCCCGAATGGGTGGGGCCGAGAAGGGTTCTTGGCCCAGGGATTTGCGGCGTCGCTGTGACTATACTGGCGGCCGGGAAGGACGGATGGTGCGCGATGATCGCGGTCTGCACGGTACGGACGCGGCAGCGATGCGAGCTGGTCGACGTGACGCGGGAGGTCGCGGAGGTGGTTCGATCATCCGGCGTGAAAGAGGGCCACGCCATTGTGTTCGTTCCGCACACCACGGCCGCGGTCACCATCAACGAGAATGCGGACCCGGACGTGCAGCACGACGTGCTGCTGACCCTGGCGGAGCTGATCCCGCAAGGCCGCCGCGGCTATCGGCATGGTGAGGGCAACAGCGACGCGCACGTGAAGGCGTCGCTGCTCGGAGCGTCCGAGACCATCCTGGTGCAAGACGGCCGGCTGGTGCTGGGCACGTGGCAGGGCATCTACTTCGCCGAATTCGACGGTCCCCGCACGCGGCAGATGCACGTTTCCGTGAGCGGCACGTGACGATTCCGGGGCGGTTCCTGCGGCGGCAGTCCGCGCCGGTGGATCCGCTTTCTCATCGCCGTTCGTGATCAGAGGATTCCCTGGCCCTTCAGCCAGTCCACGAAGTCTCGAACCTGCATGCGCAGCAGCCGCCGGGATTCCTCCTTCGCCGCCTCGGGCGTGGCGGCCCATCGCGGCTGCCCGTTCTCATCCACCGGTTCGCGGCCGCCTGGGTACAGAACGCGCGGTGAGTACATGCGTACCGGATCGTAAAACAAGCCTACGCAGAGGTTTTCCCCTTGAGTACGGACCGCATCGCCGACCCGTCCGGCGGTCGCCTTCAGATCAACCGTCCAGCCGCTTCCGTCCGGGCCGCCGAGTTCCTCATACTCGGTCGCGTTCACGAACTCGACGCCGACATGTCGAACGGGGTCCAGAAGATCGATTCGCAGCGGACCGGTCGCATCCTCGACGTGCAGCCCGTGGGTCTGGCGCGTCCAGTCGAAGGCAGACTCCACTTTTCGACCGTGTATGATCACGTCGGCAAGCGGCTCGTTCCGTTTCGTCAGGTCAAGCCCGTGCTGGGACAGTTCCTCCGTGATGACCTGAATCGCGTCCTCTTCGGACAGGTAGGCCGGGGCGGCGACGGCCACACACCCCATCGCTCCCCGTCCTTCGACCATCCCGTTTCCGTGCTCAAATACCGGGGCCACCAGCGCCGCCTTCCGGGCGTCCGCACCCGGGGCGGACCGGGACGGGGTGTTGCTCGTCGCTGGGTCATCGCAGCCGCCCAGCCCCAGGGTGACCAGGGCGGCGGCCACCCGGGCCACGTCCGGAGTGGACAGCCAGCCGGGCGGCAATTCCTCCAACAGGCTTGGATCGGCCCGCACGTCGGGGCGGGTTGGGTAGCGGGGTGACGGGATTCGATGCACGGGGTGAGCAGACAAGCCGGGCATAGTCATCTCCCTGCGGATCTCGGTGGACGCAGACTCCGCCAAGTGTTCCTGGGTATTGGACACGCGGCCGGGCAAAAGGTTCCATCCGGATCAGCGATCCGCCCCCTGCGCCCGCCAGGCCCGCCAGACCACGAACGATGCCAGCACCA
>JAFGJQ010000254.1 GCA_016929015.1 Phycisphaerae bacterium
CTCGCGGTTGACGTTGTCGGCCCGTGGCGACCGTCGCGGGATCCCCCGGGGTTTGGCCGTGCAGTAACCGACATGTACAGCGCGGCAAAATGAACAGACCAGGGTAGACGCGATGCGGGTTGTCATCTTCTCCTTCCGACCTCACTATGGCGGCGCAGCCCGCAGCGACGTGGAGCTTGCTCAGCGGCTCAAGCGGCACGTGGACGTCGCCATCGTTGATCCCGATGGACGCTGCGAGGACTATGCCACCGCCGTGCATCAGGCCGGCATCGATTACCGCGTGTTACTGCCCGATGCCCGCTCGACCGTCATCGGCGGACGCGGGCAGTCGGCGCTGTACCGCCTCACGCGGCTGGTCCTGGCGTTGCCCAGACTGCTCGCGGTCCGCTCGCGGACCGCGCGTGTCCTGGGTGAGATGCAGCCGTCGGTGGTTCTCTGTCCGAACTTCAAAAGCGCGGCCATGATCGCGCTCTCGCCCAGCCTGCGGCATTTGCCAGTCATGCTGCAGTTGCGGGGGTGGTACACGCCCGACATGGTGCCTTGGTACGGCAGATGGCTGATGCGCAAGCACTGTGCCGGAGTGTTGGCGGTCTCGTATGCGACGCGTAATGCGCTGCACTGCGCCGGCGTTGACCCGGGCATCATCCACGTCCTCCATAACCCGATTGACATGGACGATATGCTCCGCCGCGCTGTCCTGCCTCCGGCGGAGCCACTGCCCCAGGCCGGACGGGCCGTGCGAATGGTGCTCCCCGCCGGCATCATGCGGGCCAAGGGGCAGCACACCGCGATCCAGGCGCTTGCCCGCCTGCTCGCGAATGGCTTCGACGCCGTCTTGTGGATCGCAGGCGATTTCCAGGCGATCGGCAAGAACCGGCCCTACCTGGAAGAGTGCCGTCGGCTGGCCGAGAATCTGGACGTCGCGCACCGGGTGGAGTGGCTTGGCTTGCGGCGCGACATGCCCCAGGTCATGCAAGCGGCCACGGTTGTCGTCCTGCCGACACACAGCGAAGGCCATCCCCGGTCCGTGCTGGAGGCTATGAGTCTCGCCAAGCCCCTCGCCGCGACGCCGGTGGGCGGGATTCTGGACATGATCCTGCCCGAGGTGACCGGGCTGTTCTTCGACGTCGACGATGACGCGGGCTTGGCCGAGTGCGTCGAGCGGTTCACACGGGATCCGGTGGCAGCCGAGCGGATGGGGCGGCAGGCGCAGGACTACATTCGGCGCCGTTTTCAGGTGGAGGATCAGTTGCAGCGCGTCCTGAAGCTGCTCACGCGGATGAGTGGCGTCCCGTGTCCGCAGCGGCCAATGCCACGCAAAACAGCCTCTGATGACGCCGCGCCCGGGCTGAAGACCGACCCGCCGTATTCCCCGGGGAGGGAGAATGCGGGATGAGCCATACGCCCGCGGTCAGCATCGTGTTCCCGGTCTACAACGCCAGGCAGTGGATCGAGGAGGCTGTGGCGTCGGTCTTCGCCCAGACATTGACGGATTGGGAACTGTTGGCGGTCGATGATGCGTCGACGGATGGCTCCTGGGAGTACCTGCAGCGGCTGGAGGACCCGCGCGTACGGCTGGCGCGGAACGAGAGGAACTTGCGGCACGGAGCCACCCTGAACCGCGCCATCGAGATGGCCCGCGGCCAGTGGATTGCGCGGATGGACGCCGACGACGTGATCCTGCCGACCCGGCTTGAGCGGCAAGTCGGGGCTCTCGAGGGGGAGTCGCAGATCGACGTGCTCGGCTGCGGCATCTTTCAGGTGGACATCGACCTGCAACCCGTCAACGTCCGCCGACCGGTGACGAGCGACGCGGTGATCAAGCGCTGGCCGACGATCCGCTATCCGCTTACCTATGGTTCACTGGTGGGAAAGGCGGCTTGGTGGAAGCACTGGCGCGTGGAGCCGCGGGCAATCTACAGCACCAGCTTCGAGCTGTTTCTGCGTTCGCACCGCGAGACGACTTTCGGCAACATTCGGGATCCACTTTACGTCTACCGCTATGTCGGCCACACGCGCAACCTGCCCAAGATGACCAGGGCGGTCTGGGATCGTGCCAAGACGCTTTCGCGGCTGGGGTTCCGCATGGGGCCCCGTCTGGCCCTCCACACGCTCTTGGGTTTGACGTTGCTCGCGCCGCGTCCGCTCGTTTATGCCGTCAAACAGGCCCTGGGGAGCCAGACTGCCATTGTCCCCTCGTCGGGAGAAGAAGCCGTGACTGCCGAGGATCGGCGCATCCTTGCCGAGGGGCTGACTGTGGTGAGAAACACAAGGGTCCCTCTGAAGCCAGTGTCATCCTGACGCCCGTTCGTCCCGCTTCCCGGCTACTTCCCTGGCAGGGAGGCGGGACAGAATCGGCGTGATTCGCTCCGTTGCACGCCCGTCCTACTTCTCTGGCACCGGACGCCGCCCGGCGTTCGCGGTAGGTGTTCTTCATCCTCTGAGGATCGATGCCCAGCGACGTTGAGAAACACCGCGCCGCGTTGGATGAACTCCGCCGACAACGGGGGATCTCCGCGACTCGTTGAACGAGGCAAGGTCTTGGGCCCGGGCCTGGATGAGATAACGAAGCACCATGAAGCAAATTCTTCAGAACCTGCGTAACGGCATTCTCGAGATCGCCGAACTTCCCTGCCCTCCCGTTCGGCCGGGGCACCTTCTGATCCAGACCACGCGGACGCTGATCTCCGCCGGCACGGAACGGATGCTGGTCGAGTTCGGCAAGGCGGGTCTGATCGCCAAGGCACGCAGCCAGCCGGACAAGGTCAGGCAGGTCCTGGACAAGATCCGCACGGACGGACTGCTGCCGACGCTGGAAGCGGTGTTCAACCGGCTGGACGAGCCATTGCCGCTGGGATACTGCAACGCGGGGCGCGTGCTGGAAGTCGGGGCGGGCGTGACCGGATATTCCCCGGGCGACCGCGTCGCGAGTAACGGACCGCACGCGGAGATCGTGTGCGTGCCGAAGAACCTGTGCGCGAAGATCCCGGAAGGAGTGGACGACGAGGCGGCAGCCTTCACCGTGCTGTCGAGCATCGGCCTGCAGGGCATCCGACTGGTACAGCCGGCGATGGGCGAGAGGATCGTCGTGTTCGGCTTGGGCCTGATCGGGCTGGTTACGGTCCAGTTGCTGCGAGCCAGCGGGTGCGACGTGCTGGGCGTCGACGTCAACGCGGAGCGGCTCCGGACGGCGGAGGGATACGGGGCGCGGACGGCGTCGGCGGGTGAAGGCGGCGATCCGGTCGCGGCGGCCGGCGCCTGGACCGAGGGTCGCGGCGTGGACGGCGTGATCGTGACGGCGTCGGCGAAGACGGACGAGATCATGCACCAGGCGGCGCAGATGTGCCGCAAGCGCGGGCGGATCGTGCTGGTCGGCGTGGTGGGGCTGAACCTGCGGCGGGCGGACTTCTACGACAAGGAACTGACGTTCCAGGTCTCGTGTTCGTACGGGGCCGGCCGGTACGACGAGAGTTACGAGCAGGCGGGACAGGATTATCCCCTTGGCTACGTGCGCTGGACCGAGCAACGGAACTTCGAAGCCGTTCTGGGGGCGATGCGAAGCGGCGGGCTGAAGGTCGCCGATCTGATCACGCACCGCTACGCGCTGGCCGATGCGGCCGCGGCGTATCAGATCGTGAGCGACGATCGGTCCGCGCTGGGCGTCGTGCTGGAATACCCGGCGGAGGTGCGGCGGGAGACGCGGCTGGTGTCGCGGCAGGCGGCAACGTCGCCGGCCGGCAAGGCCGTAATCGGCGTGATTGGGGCGGGGAATTTCTCGAAAATGACCATGATGCCGGCCCTGGCGAAAGCGGGCATACACGTGTCGCACGTGGCCGATCTGAACGCGGCGGCGGCGCGGCATCTGGCGAACAAGTTCAACGTGCCGCAGGCGGTGACGGACTACAAGCTCGTGCTGGACGACGAACGCGTCAACGGCGTGATGATCGCGGTGGGCCACAACATCCACGCACGGTTCGTGTGCGAATCGCTGGCGGCGGGCAAGCACGTGTTCGTGGAAAAACCGCTTGCCATGAACGTTAACGAGGTGCTGCAGGTCCTGGACGCGCACGCGAAACGGCCGGACCTGCAGGTGATGGTCGGGTTCAATCGCCGGTTCTCGCCGCATTCGACGCGGATGCGGGAGTTGCTCGCCAACCGCGGCGAGCCGCTGGCAGTGAACATGACGGTGAACGCCGGATTCATTCCGCCGGAACACTGGGTGCAGGATCCGGTCCGGGGGGGAGGGCGGATCATCGGCGAGGGATGCCACTTCATTGATTTGCTGATGAGCCTGGCGGGCAGTCCGGTGCGGACGGTGTCGGCGGCGATGATGGGCGCGGGGACCGCGACGCGCGAGGACAAGATGTCGATCACGCTGGGCTTCGAGGACGGATCGGTCGGCACGGTGAACTACTTCGCGAACGGTTCGAAGACGTATCCGAAGGAACTGCTGGAAGTGTTCTCGCAGGGCCGGGTGCTGCATCTGGACAACTTCCGCAGGATGACCGGGTACGGTTTCAAGGGCTTCAGCCGCTTCAAGACGGCGCGGCAGGACAAGGGACATGAACGGGAGTTTCTTCTGTTCGCGGAACGTATTGCGGAGGGCGGCACGCCCCTCATTCCGCTGGCGGAGATCGTGAACGTTACGCTGGCGTCGTTCGCGGCAATGACGGCAGCGGCCGAGTCGCGAACCATCGTTTTGTCACAAGAGTATGCGGACGTGTATGCCCGGCTGAGCGGACTGGCCGAATGACTGCGCCGCGCGACGTCCGATGAACAGGCTCCTGTATCATTACTACACGGTGTCGGCGATCGGCTGGGACAATCTGCCCCGGCGGTTGTGGCATCTTGCCAGGCAAAAGCTGGGGGTCATCCGGCGTCGGCTGCCCGGAGGGGAGATCGGGGCGGAGGCGTTTCGACGCGAGTTCATCCCCGGCTATCAGGCCGCCGAGACGGCTCGCCATTGGCGAGAACGTGCTCGGCGGTTCTTCTTTTCGCCGGAGTCGTCGACAAGTGACGAGGCCGCGATTGCCGCGCTGGGTGAGGAAGCTGACTGGTCACGGCGCGTGACGCACGTTGTGGATGAATTGCGTCAGGGACGTGTGCTCTCCTTCGGGCGGCAGTTCCTGGAGATCGGCCGGCCGCCGCAATTCAACCGCGATCCGTTGCATGGTCTGGATTGGCCGACGGGGCGGCACTGGACGACGTACGGCCAGTTCACTCCCGGCATGCGCGACCTGAAGTGCGTCTGGGAGGCGTCGCGGTTTTCCTGGGCGTTCTACGTCGCGCGGGCGTATCTGCGCGACCGGCGTGAGGACGACGCGGCGTTGTTCTGGGAATGGTTCGAGGCGTGGGACCGGCAGAACCCGTACGGCCTGACGGCGCAGTGGGTATGCGGTCAGGAAGGCACGTTCCGGATGTTTGCGTGGCTGTTCGCGGCGATCGCAACTCTGGACAGCGGTTCGGCGACGTCGGAACGGCTGCACCGGATGACCGAGTTGGTCTGGTACACGGCGCGGCATATCGATCGGAACATCGACTACGCACGCGGGCAGAAGAACAACCACGCGCTCAGCGAGGCGGCGGGATTGCTGACCGCGGGATTGCTGTTTCCCGAATTTCGCCAGGCCGCGCGATGGCGCGAGAAGGGCATCCGAATCCTGAATTGCGACCTGATGCGACAGATCTACCCGGACGGATCGTACGTCCAGCACAGCATGAATTACCATCGGGTCATGCTGGACGACGTGCTGTGGGCGGCGAGGCTCGGGGAGATTCACGGACGGCCGCTCGACCCGCAGACACTGGCCCGCGTCGAACAGGCGTTGAACTGGCTGCTGGAGATGATCGATCCGGACACCGGGCGGGTTCCGAATTACGGAAGCAACGACGGGGCCCAGGTGTTGCCGCTGAGCGCGTGCGACTACACGGACTTCCGCCCGGTTGCCCAGGCGGCGCACTATCTGCTCCGTCGCACCAGGTGTTTTCGGCCGGGGGCATGGGATGAGAAGATGTACCGGCTGTTCGGAGCGGAGGCGTTCAGTGCGCCGGTCATGGCGCACGTTCGGAGCCGGGCGTTCGCCGCGCCGGACGGCGGGTACTACACGCTCGCCGGGAAGCGCAGTTGGGGAATGATCCGGTGCCATACGTACCGCGATCGACCGTCACAGAGCGACATGCTGCATCTCGATCTCTGGATCAACGGCGTGAACGTGCTGCGCGATGCGGGTTCGTATCACTACTACTGCGCGACGCCCTGGCAGGACTACTTCTACTCCAGTGCGGCACACAACACGGTGGAAATCGAGGGGCAGTCGCAGATGATCAAGGGCCCGCGTTTCACGTGGCTGCGCTGGATCCGGTCGCGTCTGCTCCGGTTCGAGGCGTCAGGAGACGGACGCGTGGGATATTTCGAGGGCGAGCACTACGGCTACACGCGCCTGCCGAACCCGGTCGTGCATCGGCGGGGCGTATTGCGCATCGACGATCATTACCTGATCATCGATGACGTTCTTGGGGCGGGAGCAAACCCCATCGCGCTGCGCTGGCATCTGGCGGATCTGGGCTGGAAACCCTCGGGGAGCGCGACGTTCGAGGCCTCGCTCGAGTCCGGAACTCTGCGACTGCGCGTTCTGGCGTCCCAGGGGTTCGAGGCGGAGTTGCTGAGTGGCCGGGAGTCGCCGCGCCCGGAAGGTTGGGAATCGGTATATTATGCGGAGAAGCTGCCGCAAACGGTCGTGCGAGTCTCCGGCTGCGGTACCCGGGTTCGCTTGGCGTCCTGGATCGATTCGGCGGACAACGAAATCACGGTTGATGATTTTTCCATCGACGGGCCGGGCAGTCCGATTCAGATCCGGCGTCGGATCGATGCGTCGCTGGCAGCCGCGATCGAGCAGTGTACCGGGGGGCGCATTCGCGGAACGGGCGGCAGCGGGTGACTGGTGGACTGTGAGTCCCGCGAGAGGAACGCGGCCCAGGCGACGCCGGATTTCTTGCAGGAGGCGCCCAGGGACGGGTCTGCCGTGAGGTGAGCCACTTTGGCCGCCCGGTGCGCAACGCGTGTCGTGGCGGTCGGCGCTCGAAACGAGGATCGACGGGATTTCGCGGCGGCGTCCGCGTGGCGGTGCAAATGTCTCCGGAAAGCACAAGCGGGACTTCGAAGCGAGAGTCGGTGGAAGTCTGCGTTCTCCGCCGGCAGGCGCCAGCGGACGACCTCTCTCTGGTCACGGCACTGCATTGTCAGGCGTTTCCGGACGGGGTCACCACGCGACTCGGCTTGCCCTTCGTCGGTCAGTATTACCGGTCGCTCGTCGGGAGCGCCGGCGGTCTTCTGGTCGTGGCGCGGGCGGCCGGAAAAGTCGTCGGGTTTCTGGCCGGCACGACGGATCGCCGCGGCTTTGAGCGTGCCCACCGCACGAGGCCGGGGGCAAGAGCCGCCGTCCTGAGGATGCTTCGCCTTCAGTTGAATCCGCTCTCGATTCTGCGTGCGGTTCTGAAGCGCCATCAATCGCGACACGTTGCGGACCCCGCCGAACTGGTTTCCATTGCGCTGGCGACGGACGCCCGCGGGAGTGGCATCGGTTCCGCATTGGTGGCCGCGTGGGTTCGTGAACTGATCGACGCGGGCATTCCATCCTACGTGGTGTATACGGACAACGCAGATGGAATTCGCTTCTACGAGAGAAAGGGGGGAGAGTGCGTTTTCAAGTTTCACCTCGGCCGGATGACGTCCGCCTGCTACCGCTTCCGTGTCGCCGGCCCCGCAGACACCGGCTGAGTCGCCACGGTCGACCGTGAATCCGTCTCCGGTCTCCATGCCTGCCGGTCTGGGGCCGGGAGTCACGGCGGCAGCCGGCACTGACACGATCCAATTGCGGGGAAGCGAGGCTCGCGGTCGCCTCCAGGAATCCGCGCCGTTGCGCTGAGTGTCATCCGGAGCGCCTTGCCAACCGTCTGACGTGTCATCGCAGATCGAAAGCACTACACGGACGTTCTCCACCCGTCGCGCATGGAGTCTCGCGGCCCTGGCCGGGCTTGGGCTTTACGTCGCGACGATGGCTCCCGGTCTGCTCTGGGGTGATTCGGGGGACGCCCAGATCCGGGTGCTCACGGGGGCGCTCACGGACGCCCGGGAACTGGCCCGGGCGCATGCGCCGTACTACGCGGTGGCGATCGGGCTGCACCGGCTGACCGGTGCGGATGCAGCCTGGGTCGCGAACCTGGTGGCGGCCCTGGCCGGCGCCGTGACGGTGGCGAACTTCGCCTGGCTGCTCACGCACTTCGTGCGTCGGCTTGTGCCGTTGGTGGCGGGCACGGCCATGCTGCTCCTGTCGCACACGCTCTGGCAGCTCAGCACGGGGGCGGAGGTCGTCACCTTCTCAACGATGTGCCTGTCTTTCGAGCTCGCGGCCGTGGTGAGCTATCTGACGGCCAGAAAGCCGGTCTGGCTGGTGCTGGCCGTCCTGGCGAACGGGATCGGCTGGTCCACTCACAACATGGCCTTGTTGACCTGGCCGGCCTATGTCGTGCTGATCGTGATGGAGTGGCGCCGCCGGCCGTCGGCCCGTGTGCTCATCTGGGCCGGGATGGCGTGGCTGGTCGGCGCGCTGCCGCTGATCGTTCTGGCGGTTCAGGAGTACTGGCGATTGGGCAGCGCAGGGGAGACGCTGCGTTCACTCCTGATCGGACGATACGGTCAGAAGGTGTTCAACACCAATGTTTCTCTAGGCTTGCTGGCGCGTGTGGTCATATACGGGGTGATGAACTTCCCGACACCGCTGATTCTCGTGGCGCCGTGGGGCTGGTGGAGGCTGCGCACCAGAACCCCGGGCTCCGCATGGTGGTTTCTGACGGTATCCATGGGCGTGTTCATGCTGTTCACGGTTCGCTATCGAGTTCCCGATCAATACACGTTCTTCGTACACGCCTACCTGTTTCTGGTGCTGTTCGCCGCGGTCGGGATCGACGGCGTCCTCGACCGATGGCCGTCCCGCCGCCTTTGGGTGTTTGTGCTGGGGTTCTCGGCGCTCGGCCCTCCGGTCTACGCGGTGGCGCCGGCGATTGCCCGAGGCATCCCGGCCACGCATGCCGTGCTTCCGGGCCGTGAGATTCCGTATCGTGAGCCCTACACATGGTTCCTGTGCCCATGGCGAACGGGCTACGGCGGGGCGGAGCAATACGCCCGCGAGGTGTTCCAGGCCCTTCCGGCGGATGCCGCACTGATCATGGACGAGACCATGCGTTCGCCGTTGACCTATTTGCAGAAGCGGGATGGCATTCGTCCGGACGTGTGTGTTCCCGAGCCGCGATACTCCTCAACGGAGGGATGTTCTGGCACGGTGGACGCGGCCGGGGCAGCACAGCTCATCGAGGACAGCCGCCTGTTCTGTGCCAGCACGGTACCAACTTCGCTGCCCAAATGGCTTCGGTCCGGCGCATACCGGTTCGAGTCAACCGGCCTGGTCTACCGCGTCACTCGACATTCCGCCTTCCCGCCCTGATCCCAGCATTGACCTGGGGCGGTCGCGCGGATGTTCTTTGCACGCATGCATTTCAAAGCGGCGGCGTCTGCAAGCTGACTGACCCACCCGAGCCGCGTATTCCGTTTAAGTCATACGCTCCGTCAGAATCGCCGACAGCAGAGCTGCTTCGCGCACGCACGCAGGTTGTCGTGGCGGCGCAGATTCTCCAGCCGAACGTCATGGGAGGTGGTTGGCTCGGCAGCGCTATGAACCATTCAAGGTACGGGCTCGAGCCCACCATCGGGCAATATCTCCTCGTCAAACGCGTACGCAAAGTCGAGCCGCTCTGCCACCACGCGGATTTCAAAACACGATGGCTCCGTCGTCGCCGATCGGATGCGTACACCGTCGGCCGCTACTGGTCCAGCGCTTGCGGGAATCTCGTTGACGTGTTCCGCCGAGCACGACTCCCTCCCCCCAGGGCCGCGCTACCCCTTCCTTCGCAGGATCCCCGCGCTGGCCAGAGCCAACATCACGATCGTTGCGGGCTCCGGAACCCAGGAGAGACGGAACCCGATGTCGCCGCACTCGAACGACGGCATAGTGCTGGTGCGATTCGCCGCGTGCGGGATGTCTTCATAGCTCAAGAAAGACCCGCCCCGCACGCTGCGATAGTTGCTGTACCCCCAGTAATATATCGTTTCATGCCACTCCCACACGTTCCCGCACTGGTCAAACGTGAGGTAGGGGCTCTTGCTGTTCTCGAACTCACCGACCTCGGTGCGCCAGTAGGGGCTGCCGATGGTGTAGCCTTCCTGGTGGAAGTTGGCATTGTTCCCCGGGTCGGGGTTGATCAGGTCGTTGCTCGGAACGCTGTCTCTGCTGATCGGGTAGTCCCAGTAATGGCCCGTCACCCCGTCGTTCTTGTGATACGCCGCCTTGTACCACTCGTCTTCCGAAGGAATCACCCACGTGGCGTCCGGTTGGCGTACGACGGCCAGCAACGCCTCATCGCTCGTCGCGCCGTTGAGGAAGTAGGAGCCATCCTCGGTGGTGGACGGGTCCTGGACACCGGTCGGCTGGCCGTTGTGCAGCCAGTTAGCGAACCGGGCCGCATCCCCCCAACTTACCCAGTTCACAGGCCGGTCATCCCAGTCGGACGCCACGCTGTAGCTGTAGTTGCCGGAGGAGCCGGTACGCTTAATGTTACAGCCATACCAAGAGGGGTACGCATCGTAATCCATGGATGAGTTGTACAGCCCGTAGGTGTCGGTCGCGGCCACGGCGTTGAGGAACGCCGTGTACTGCCCCGCCGTCACCTCGTACTTGCCGATTTTGTATTTGTAGTCAACCCCACCGCAGATGCGGTCGGGACCGTAGCCGCCCGCCGATTGCCCCGACAACTCTCCTCTGTTGCCCGGGTTGCCCACGAGGCGGGTCTCGATCAGCACGGTGGCCCATGCTGGACTCACGCAAAGCGCGGCCAGTGCAAAAACCGATCTCCGGGTTCTGAAGTGGTTCATGATTCTCCCTTTCGACCGAGGCGTGCTTGGTTGGCGACGACTCTCTTCACTCGGCGGTGTCACCAGCGGGACCAGGAAGTGACTCGATCGCCTCGCTGGATCACGCCAACCCATGGCAGGGTATTGTATCGCGCCGCGCCGCGTTGCGCCAACGTTGACCGATCGATTCTTCGCTCAGAGCCGGCATCTCCAGTATTACTTCACAAGTACGGTGCCTCATTGTTCGCGTCTGCGGCCGGCCAGCCCAACTCTCAGAGACTGAGTTCGTACAGGGCACTCACCATCAGGCCTGCGTTCCTTCTTCCTCAGCGGTGAAAACCTGCAGCCCTCGCAACCCCACCCGCGGTAAAGCCGGACGGTCCGAATCCCTCGAACCCGAACCCATCACTCTCGACAAGCTCGGCATGCTGTTCGTCATCTGCTTACGGTATCTCTCCGGCGTGCGGCTGCGCGACGGCGGGCAGGCGGCCGTTCCAACCTATACGAAACACGAGCCATACTCCGAACGTGCCGACCGGCAAGGGGTCCCAGATTGTTCAGGCAATCGCGATTCTGCCCCCAAGCGGCGTGGGGTCGTCACGCTGTTTGTGATCGCCCGGCTGGTCCACGAACCCGGCTCGCAGAACGCAACGGCGGTCGATCACGGCCCGCTCGGCGTTCAGCACGGAGGGTGGGACGGCCGCGATTGCAGCAAGCGAGAGCACGGACCCGAGTGTGGTCCGAAAAAGCCACCGTGGAAACGATGGCGTTCGGGCTGGGCTGACGCACGCTGCGCAGAGATGCCGGCACCGCCGGCATAACCGGACACGCAGGCGTCGAACCAATCGATCAGGAGGTGCGATAACCTGTCCCCGCAGTCCGCAGGCTTGACACCGCCGTCCTTGTATTGCACGTCTTGATAAGCGTGGGGGTTGGGGAAGAGTGGGGACTGCAGTGTACGGGAGAGAATCCTATGGGCTGTGCCGAAAGGAACGGCTGGTCCGCGCTTGCCGTGGGGGCCGTTCTGGCGGCTCACGCGGCTGCGTGCGCCGTGGCGGCTTGCCTTTTTCTCGGAGCTGCCGGCTGCGGTGGCGGGTTCGAGGCGGGAGGGAGTCGTGCTGGCACGCCAACCTCGCCTGCGGTGGCGATGGATCCTGCGGACGAAAGCCTCGAAAGCAATATCGAAACGGCGGGATTCAAACGCCGGATCCTCGCGCGACCGCTCGACGAAGCGGATCCGATGGAGTGGACCTTCAACGTGCTCGGCGTGCCGGCCGACGAACGCCTCTCTTACACGTTTCTCTGGCGTCTGGGAGACGGGACGGTCCTGGAGGGGGACATCGTCCGACACATCTACACAACGCCCGGCCTTCGCGACGTGCTTGTCTGCGTGACGGATCCGGACGGCGCGATGGCATACTCCTTGAGTTGCACGATTGACGTGGCCGCTAGTCCGGACGCTGTGCCCGATCAGTTGACCGTCTTCATCGAGTACGAAGTGGAACCGGCTGGCGACCAGTCCCTCGTGTACGCGTCGGCCACCACGTCGACGCTGGCCGCAGGCGAGACGGTGGCGTATGTGTGGGCGTTCGGGGACGGAACCAGCGCGACGGGCGCAGAGGTTGCGCACCGTTTCGCTCAGAGCACAGATCCTTACGAGCTCTCCGTCAGCGCAACGACGTCGTTGGGCCGCGTCGGGATCTGTCTGCGGCAGCTTCGCCTGCCAACGGATGGGGGTGACGGCATGGAAGATGACGACCCGGACCTGGGTCCTCCGCCGGATGATGACGGAGACGACGACGAGTACGAAGGCCCCGCCGTCGCCGGTTGCACGCTCCAGACGCAGGACGTGCGACTCGTGCTCGATGGCGATGCGGGACATGTGTTGGAGTTCGTGCACATACCGTCAGGACGGATACTGGGTCCTGCCGGAGGTCCGTTCGTTCGATGGATGCTCGACGGATTCGCTGAGCCGAACGGTGCGGAAGCCCATCCAGCTACCCTGGTCTCGAGGGTACGATCCAGCGGCGAGCGCGTCTTGACGTTCGACTTTCAGGGCAGCGGGCAGGTTATCCTGGAAGTCCGCGAGATGCCCAGATTCCTCGACTTCCGCGTAGTCGGGGTGACCGGCGATCTCGGCGACGTGCGCGTCATGCAACTCCCCCATGACGTGGCGAGTATCCCCACGGGCCAGACCATGCACTTCACCCGATTGGGGGACGGCCTGATGCTCGCGTTGGTTCCGGGCACGGATGAGACTCGAATCGAGCGCACCCGATCCTCCTGGCGTGTGTACTCACTGAAGAGTCTGGTCGGTCCAGGCTACGGTCGCAATCAGGCATTCGGGCTGTTCGTGTGTGCGAACGCCGAGTTCGCGGGCAGAATGAGGCAGGTGGAGCAGTACTATGACCTTCCCGTCGGTATGAATGCGAAACTGGATGTGGCAGGCGACATGGACTACCTCTTCCTTTATCCCGAGTCCGATGGAACCATTGATGCCGGCGCGGTGATTCAAGCCTGCCATCGCCTGGGATTCCAATCTGTGCTGCTCGTCTTCGGTTCCTGGTGTGAATGGTCGAATCCCAGTGAACCCTTCAAGGCGAGAGACGGCGTCGCCGGTGTCATAAGGCAGCTGAGGGCAGAAGGCCTGCTCGTGGGGTGTCACACCTTTATCCACAAGTTGCACAGAGACGGCTACTATCCGGCCACCTACCCGGAGAAAGTCCTGGACGAAAGCCCGCCCGGCGAACCCGATTTCGTAAAGACCTACGACCTGCGAACCGATCTGCCCGAAATCGTGGCGCAGCAGTTCGCCAGCAGGTTCAACCAGCTGGGATTCGACTGGGTCTACTTTGACGGGGCAGAGGATGCGGGCGATCCCATATACGGCTGGGGGCCCGAAACGGACTGGTACGCCGTTCCTCGGGCCATCGGAGCGGCCCTGAACAGTATGAACCCTGCCCCTCGCGTTGTGCAGTCCTCCTACAGCAGAGGCAAGATGTGGCACTACATCAGCCGGTGGGGGCAGCGGGATTACCTGGGCATCGACAGCCAGATCGAGCGGCTTGATGAAATCGTCGCGCGGATCCCAATGTGCAGAGAGAATCTCTACTATCCCGATCTCGGATGGTTCAATACCCGAGTGTTGAAACCGGATGGCGTAACGTACCGATGGGCGACCGTGGAAGAGGTCAAGTATCTCTGCGCGGTCTCGGTGCAGCACGATGCTCCGATCGGGTTGCGGACGAGACTCCAGGATCTGAACAGCCACCCGCAGTCGGATGAGATCATCGGTCTGATCGGCACCGCCGTTGCCAAACGCCGAAGCCGGTGAAGCGCGCACGTGCTCCTTTGGGCCATGAGCGTGATCCGCAAGGAACCGCAAGCCGTTGGGTCTCGGGTAGACTGCGGGCACTCCGCGAGTACCGCGCGCGGGCTGCGCCAGCCACGCAGGACAACCCCACCATGTTGTCCACAGACGAACGGGATGTCTCAGGGCACCGGTGTCGGCCCGTGAAACCGCCCGGCCCCCGGGGCGATACGTCCGTCATCAACCGATTGCATGACGCTGGCATTCCGCTTGGTCCCCCCTTTCTTTCCCGATGTCGTATTTTGTAAGATGCTGGTCTTCCCGGTTCCCGCCCTGTACGTGTGTGTGGGGAGCGATCACGGGAGGCTGGAGAGGCGAGATCGTATGGGCAACTCCCCGGTTATAGGTCGTCCGTTGAAGATTGTCGAGCGAGATCCTCCCGAAGTGTGGTCCGCCGGCCTCGCCATCCGCGATGCGGCAGCTATGATGTGGCGTTCAGTATGGTAGCGTTCCGTGCAATCCTGTTGCAGTATTGGACGATCGGCCTGCTCGCCCTTCTGGTTACCCTGGCCGCCACGCCGGTGGCCATCCGCGTGGCACGCCGCCTCGGCGTCATGGACGTCCCCGACCAGGTGCTCAAGCCGCATGCCAGGCCCATTCCCTACCTGGGCGGCCTGGCCATCTGCCTGGGCTGGGCTGTCGCCCTCGTGGTGGCCATGGCCCGGGGAGTCGCCGACTGGGACGTGCTTGGCCCCATCCTGCTCGGCGGGCTGGCGGTCGTCGCGATCGGACTTCTCGACGACCTGCGAGAACTGGCGCCAAAACTGCGGCTCTCCCTGACGGCCCTCCTGGTGGCCGTGGTGCTGGTCTGGACGGATACCGGTTTTCACTTGGCGGATTCGGTCTTCCGGCCGCTCGGTCTGGACCTGCCCGGCTGGGCGGGTGTTCCGCTTTCGGTGCTGGCGGGGGTGGCCGTTGTGCTCGGGGCGTGCAACTCAGCCAACCTGATCGACGGGCTGGACGGACTGTGCACGGGCGTGACGGCCATCATCTCGCTGGGTTTCTTCGTGCTGGCCTCACATCTGGCCGTGTGGGGATACAGCGAGAACGGCGATCCGGTCCGCCTGGTGATGGCCATTGCGATGTTCGGGGCCGCTTTGGGTTTTCTGCCGCTGAATACGAATCCGGCCAAGATCTTTATGGGCGACGCCGGAAGCATGCTGCTGGGCTACAACTGCGGGATGATGATTCTGCTGTTCTCGGAGAAGGGGATCTTCCGGTGGGTCCTCGGCGGGCTGATGGTGTTTTCCCTGCCGATCGGCGACACCGCGCTGGCCATCTATCGTCGATGGCGAGGAGGGCGTCCGATCTTCGCCGGAGACCGCAGCCACTTCTACGACCAACTCGTCGACCGGGGCATGACCGTCCGTCGGGTGGTCGTCGTCAGCTATGCCGTGGCGGTTTTCTTTGCCGTCATGGGCTGCCTGTCCATGGTGCTTCGAGCCCGCTATGCGCTGGCTGTGTACGCGCTGGTAGGGCTGCTGGTGATGTGGGCCTTGCGGGTCCTGAAGATGACGCGGCCGGAACGGGCGCGACCCGCGTCGCAGGCCGGGCGCCCGCGCCTGCGCGTTCTGTTCAGCTCGGCCGGGCGGCGGGTGGCGCTCATCCAGGAGTTCCGCCGCGCGGCTGGCGACGTTGGGCTTGATCTTGAGGTCCATGCGGCGGATTGCCAGCCCATGGCGCCGGCATTCCAGGTGGCGGACCGGACCGCGCTGGTTCCCCGCATCAACAGCACCGGGTACTGCGACGCGCTGCTGGACTACTGCCGGCGGGAGGGCGTGCAGGCCGTGGTCCCGCTGATCGACCCGGAGCTGCTGCCGCTGGCGGAGGCCCGGGAGCGGTTCGCCGCGGCGGGCACGCGCGTGGTCATCTCGTCGGCCGACGTGGTTCGCGTATGTGTGGACAAGGTCCGGACGGACGAGTTTCTGCGGCAGCACGGCTTTGCGATGCCGCGCCTGCTGGGCCCGTCGGACCTGGAATCACCTTCGTTCCCCCTGTTCATCAAGCCGCGATCCGGCAGCTCGAGCCTGGGCGCCCACAAGATCCGCACCGCAACGGACCTGGCGTACTATCGAATCATCGATCCCGACTCGATCGTGCAGGAGTTCGTCGACGGCGTGGAGTACACGGTGGACGTTTTCGCGGATTTCGCCGGCCGCGCCCGCTGCGCGGTTCCCCGACGCCGGCACGAGGTCCGCGGCGGTGAGGTGTCCAAGGGCCAGGCCGTTCGGCACGAACGCATGATGGCCGAGCACTGCCGGCTGGTGGATACGCTCGGCGGCTGCCGGGGCATGATCACCATTCAGTGCTTCCTGACGCCTGGTGACGAAATCGTGTTCATCGAGATCAATCCGCGCTTCGGCGGCGGGGCCCCGCTCTCCATCCGGGCCGGTGCCGATTCACC
>JAFGJQ010000255.1 GCA_016929015.1 Phycisphaerae bacterium
CCGACGCGGCTGGATCGGCGCCCATCTGACGCACGGCATCGATCAACTCGGCGATCTTGCGACTGGCCCACAAACGCGGCACGAACCCGTTCTTCCGGCTGGCCTGGTCGAATCGGAACCGGAACTTGAACGTCCGCTTCTTCCCGAAGTAGTTGCCGCGAAGCTTGAACGTGAGCGGCTCGGCGCCGACGTACTGGCCCAACAGGATGAGGCGGTCGCCTTCGAACAGGTCGGGCAGCTTGTCGGGCAGGATGTCGCGCGTCCGCCCGAGGGCGGCGTCGCCGTCGGCGTCCAGGATGCGCAGCTCCGGATCGGCCAGCACGGGACCGGCTAATTGCCGAAAGACCTTGCCCACCTTGACCTCGACGTCCTCTTTGGGCAGAACGAATTCCGCGCGGGCCCGCGATTCCGAGGCGATCTTCTCCAACAGGGGAGCGTTCACGTCGAAGCCGACGCCGAAGGTGAACACGCGTCGCCGGTGCGGATTCGAGGCGGCGACCAGCTTGCCGATGGCCAGCTCGGACGTCTGGCCCACCGTGGGCAGGCCGTCGGTCAGGAACAAAACGATCGGCAGCATCTCCCCGCTTGCCGGCTGGCTCAGGGCCGCCGCCAGCGCGTCGTGAATGTTGGTGCCACCCGTGGCGGTGATACCGGCGATGTAGGCGCGGGCCGCCGCCACGGTCTTCTTCGATTTGATCAGAGGCTTCTCGGAGAGCTGCTGGACGGTGTTGTTGTAGATGATGACGTTGAAGGCCTCACCGTCCTTCAGGCCGGCCAGAATCTGCAGGGCCGCCTCCTTGACCTGCTCGATCTTCTCGTCGCGCATGCTGCCGGAACGGTCGATCACCAGCGTCACCTCGCGCCGGATGCCGGCGCCCGCATCTCCTTGGGGCATCGTCGCGGGCAGGCCGGCCAGCAGCAGGAAATAGCCCCCGCCCACCTCCTTGTCCGGGTACGCGAACATGGAGGCCGTGACACCGTCTTCCTGCAACAGGTACGACAACCGAAACGGACCCGGCTCCTTGCAGGCCTCGGTGGCGATCTCCACGGTCAGCTCCTTCGCGCTGCGGCGCTCGATCTCAAGACGATGGCTGGCCGAGTACACGGTGGAGATCGGGCGCTTGGCCCGGATCCTCGCCTTCACGTGCCACGGCACCGCGTACCGCAGCGATTCGGTGCGAGGCAGAACGTAGTCCACACGCTGGCCGTCGACGGCCAGCAGGTGCTCGTAGGTCAGCCGCACCTTCTGCTTGCCGTGGGCCTCGACCGGAAAGACGCTGGAGCGAATCAGGTTGTACCCCACGAACTCCACCAGCGCCGGGTCCCGAATCTTCGCCACCAGGGACTCGTAGATGCGCCGGGCCTCGTCGCGCGGCAGAACCTTGGCGGTGATCTGCCCGTGCGGACCGTCGTAGGCAAAGCCGCGAACGACCGCCCCATCGGGCACCGGAACGATCAACTCCGCCTCCTGCCTGCGATTCGTTTTGTTCTCCAGGCGGATCTCTACCGTCGTCGTGGCCATGGTCTCGACGATGTCGATGGAGACGTCAACCCTGGTGATCTCGATGGCCGTCTGCCGCTCGGGCGCGAAGGCCCGCGCGCGGCTCTGGGGAACGAGCACGTTGGACGCCAGCGGTTGCACGCTGATGTGGCGCAACTGAGCTTCGCCGGGCGTGGCGGAAAGGAAAAACGAAAGAGTCAATGTCACGATTGCGTTTGCCTTTGTCGGTTGCATCGCCTGACCTCCACTATCTGCGGACAACAAATCGATTGCGTTGCTCTGTATACTATAACGCACAATCCGGGTCCGGTTTTGTAAATACTGTGTAAAACAACCAGCCGCCGACGAAATGAAAAAGACGTGTAAAAAACATGTAAAAAAACGAGGAACCGCGCGCAACTTGACACGGGTGACGCCCTCCGCCTCCGCTTCAGCAAAGAGAGAGGCTGGTGCTTCATTACTCGGCAAATGATGAGTATCGTCCGGACGTTCTGTGTGGCAGCGTCAAGCGCAGCTTGGCGATGGCGGCTCTCGAATCCGAACGAACCATCGCCAAGGCCTACGGCCTTGACGCTGCCACACCGTGTCTAACCCATCATAAAGGGTCTAACAGAGCACTAAGACCGCATTTGGCAAGCTCCGCGACTATGCGGGTCGAGATTGCTTCGTCGCTGCGCTGCTCGCAATGACATATGCCGGTTGCTCCCGTCATTGCAAGCGAAGCGAAGCAATCTATAGTCGCACGATTGATGAAGTGCGGCACTAACGGGTCGCGCTGCGGGACGCCTCCAGGACGCGCTGCTTCTTCGTGAGGAATTCCTGCTGGGCCTCGGGATTGTCCCGCGCCAGCTCAATCGCCTTGTCGAGGCACCCCAGAGCAGAGACGTACTGCTTCTGGAGAAAGTAGAGCCGCGCGATGGCATCGTAGGTAAACGCCCCCCGGCCGCGCGGCAGCAGAGGCAGGACCCGCTGGAGGACGCGAATCGCCGCGTCGATGTCCCCCTGCGTCTCACGGACCTTGGCCAGGTGCGCGTACGCCAGGAACAGCCCGGGCTGGCATTGAATCGCATGCTCGAAGGCCTCGGCGGCCTCGTCGAGCCGTTCCAGCTTCCGATAGCAGTAGCCCAGGTTGTTCCAGGCGGCGGCGTTGTCGGGCGTAAGCTCGAGCAGGTGTCGGTACTGCTGGGCCGCCTGCGCGAACTGACGAAACAGCATGTGACGTTTGGCGAGGCGCGCTCTCAGCTCCGGCGCCCTCGGCGTGCGCTGGATCGCCTCTTCGAGGGCCGTGACCTCCCGCCGCATCTCATCGAGAATGTACTCCACGTCACGGTCCTGCGGGTTGGCCTGGCGGACCTTCTCGAACGCATCGTGCATGATGTCGGGGTCGCCCTGCAGCATTCCCACCACGCCTTGCAGCGTGTACTGCGTGCCGCGGGCGTACTGCTGCAGCACGGCGCGCGGCTCCTGCAGCTCGCCCGCAAACGGCCCGGCGTTGGTCACGTAGGGCAGCGCCGGCGTATAGCAATCCTCGATCGCACTGACGACGGCGAGCCAGCATTGGTCGGTGTCGCGCTTGATCGCCGCTCCGAACTCCAGAGCGGGTTTGTCGTCGGTGTGCAATGGACCTTCCCCGGCCAGCTTCTTCAACCCCGCTTCGTCCACCACGAGACAATCGAGGAAATCGTACACGGAATGAATGCCGATCTGCCCCAGGTCGGCAGCGATGTCCGGGCGCTCGACCAGCGCCTTGATCCGCCGCAAATCCAGCCGCATCGGCTCCCGCGTCCCCAGCAGGACCGCGTGCTTGTTGAGGCAGTTGTTGACCATCCACAGGGAACAGTGAGGCACGGCCGCCTGGAAGCTCCGCACGATCATCTGGAAATCTTCCAGCCGCAGGTCCAGAGGCACCCAGCAGGAGAGTACCCCCGCGTCCTTGAGATGGTCGCTGCACGCCTGGAAGTGATCGTAGGTGTACAGGGCCGAGCTGCCCGTTGTCCCCGGATACGTGGAATCGTTCATGATGACGTCGAACGTCTCGTCGGCCAGCTTCACGAAGTTCTTGCCGTCCATGATGATCTTGCGCAGGTTCGGATTCGCGTAGGACTTCCGGTTGATCTCGTCGAAGAAGGTCCCGGCCTTGAACACGCCGGGACAGATGTCCACGATGCAGTAGCGCGGGACACCGAAATCCAATCCGATGCCGCAGGTCTCCCCGCTGCCATAGCCGATCTGCACCACGTCCTCGGGCTTCTCGTGCACCAGCAGCGGCGCGTATGCTTGCAGCTTCTGCGTCGTACGCAGCATGAGGTCCATCCCCGCCACGTCGACGCCGTCCACCGCGATGAGGCGATCCCCGTCGGGCAGATCGTGCACGGTGACCGTCCCGGTGACACCGTCGTCGAGAAAGACGATCTCGCTCGGGTAGTGATACGTGTTCATCGTCCGCAGAAAGACGTCGCGCGGTACGAAGCGCCAGCCCCCGGCTACCAGCGCGGCCGCGACGGCCAGGACGGGCACGGCCCACACGATCCGGTGCCGGCCCGAAAGCAGGATCAGGAACACCGCCACGACAAAGAACACCGCGATGATAACCAGAAAGCTGTCGCGCAGTCCCAATCGAGGGATCAGGAGAAAGCCGGCGGCAAAGGACCCCAAAACACAGCCCACCGTATTGCTCGCGTAGACCTGGCCCACGCGCCGGCCGACCACCTGCCAAACCGGGGCGCAGGCTTTCACCGCGATGGGAAAGACCGCGCCCATCAGCATCGTGGGAACGAACATGATCACGAGCGCATCGATGAAATGGGTCGCCATGTCCGTTGAGAACGACAACTGCGTGCCGATCAATTGCTCGACCACGAGCAAATCGATGTTCCAGAGCCGCCCCAGCAGCAGTGTCGACGCCACTACGGACAGCCCCACGAAGAACTCGACCATACCCAGCGCGAAGACCGGATTCTTCAGCCGGGGCACCAGCAGCGTGCTGGAGATCAGGCTGCCCACCGCGATTCCGAGTATGAAACACGTAAGCATGCAGGCGAAGGCATAGGCGGACGTTTCCAGCACGAACACGAGCACGCGCGTCCAGAGCACCTCCAAAGCCAGGCCGCAGAAACCCGCGCAGAAGACGGCCGTCAGGACCGCCAGCCTCCTGCCGGCCGAATGTACGAAGGCCGGCGTTTGCGTCTGCTCCAGATGCGTCCGCACC
>JAFGJQ010000256.1 GCA_016929015.1 Phycisphaerae bacterium
GAAGACAGGGCCCTGGCCGACTTCGACTGGAAGTTCAACGCCCAATCGATCGACCGCGCCCAGATCGAAGGGCTGGCCACCGGCCAGTTCGTCCGCCGCGGTGAGAACCTCGTCATGGTGGGGCAAAGCGGCGTCGGAAAAAGTCATCTCCTCCAGGCCCTGGCCCGTCGCCATTGTGAACTGGGATACCGCGTACGTTACATCGTGTCGTTTCGGCAAGCGTGCATGAACCGTTCGCGGAGGTGGGATAGACTGTCGGTGGGTTCTTCGGCACACGAAATGGAGGACAACCGATGCGAGCGAGAACGAGCGGCGTGGCCGGGGGCCGGCTGCGTGAGGCGAAGCGGCAGATCGATTGCTGGCGACGAGGATGCCGGCGGCCGGGGAGGATTCCGGTGGATTTGTGGAAGCTTGCCGCCGAGGCGGCGGCCGAGCAGGGGATCGAAGAAACGGCCGACCGCTTGCGGCTCGACGCCCAGCGACTGGAACATTGGGTCGACCAATTGGGGCTGGATCGTAGCGAGGCCGAAGCCGGAGGTGCAGAGTTCGTTGAACTGCCAGCGCTGGCTTTGAACCCGCCGGGGGAATGCCAGGTCGAGATGGCGGACTGTTCGGGCCGCAAGCTCCGCATCTGGCTGACGGGCTCGGCCGTCGCCCAACTGGCGTCGGTGGCCGCGGCGCTCTGTGGTAAGGATTCCGCACCGTGATCCAGACCAGTCCCAGCATGCGAATCCTGGTCGCCACGCAGCCGGTCGACTTTCGCCGCGGGATCGACGGCTTGGCGGCCACCTGCCGCAGGGAACTGCAGCAGGATCCGATGACCGGTTGTGCCTTTGTGTTCCGCAACCGCAAGGGGACCGCGATCAAGATTCTGCTGTACGACGGCCAAGGCTACTGGCTCTGCCAGAAGCGGTTTTCGCAGGGCAGACTGCTCCATTGGCCGCGTGGCGATGCGGCCAGCCGCCCGCTGGAAGCGCATCAACTTCAAGTGCTGCTGGCCGGTGGTGATGCGGACAGCGCCGGTGGCGCGCCCATTTGGCGGCGGGTCACGATGGCCGGCTGATGAACAGACGGCAGAAGAATTTCGACCGAATCGGCGAGATCGGCACGGAATTTGCGCCAGGACCTCTTCCTGTTTGCCGGGACTGCCAAATTGGCCGGTGTCGACCGGCCGGCAGACCTGCTGCCCAGGCACGGGAGGCCCAAGCGGATGGAGCCGAAGCCTGAGATCGTACAACTGAATGCCCACGAACTGGAGTCATTGCTGGATCAGATTGCAGCACAACTTGGTGAGCCGATGGTCCGCCCGCTACGGCTGCTGCTGGCTTCCTACTTGACGCTGATGCGGATGATTGAATCCAAGACTGCCAGCATCCGGCGGCTTCGACGCCTGCTGTTTGGCGCCAAGACGGAGCGGACAAGTCAGGTCGTGGGCAACGGCGAAACAACGGACCGTTCTACGGACGGGCAGCAGGAAGCGCGGAACCCGAGTTCAGGCGAACAGACGCAGGGTGCGTCGAAAGACCCTTCGTCCGGCCGCTCGGGCCGGCAGCGGCGCAGGCCCGGTCACGGTCGCATTCCCGCCGAAGCCTATACCGGTTGCCAGCAGGTACTGGTCCATCACGGGTCTCTGCATCCTGGCGATTCGTGCCCTGATTGCCGGGACGGGACGCTCTATCGTCAGAACGAGTGGGGGCAACTGGTCCGCCTGTTTGGTCAGCCGCCCATTGGTGGTACGCGTTACCAACTGGAACGGTTGCGGTGCGGCTTGTGCGGCAAGCCCTTCATGGCGGAACCGCCGGAGGATGCGGGACCGGCCAAGTACGATCCCACGGTCGCCAGCACGATCGGCGTCCTGCGCTATGGGCTGGGCGTGCCCTGGAAGCGGATCGAATACATGCAACGCTGTGCCGGGATTCCGCTGCCGGCGTCGATGCAGTGGGAAATCGTGCGAGACGCTATCGGCTACGGACTACAGGACGCCTACGACCAGCTCGCCTGGATCGCTGCCCAAGGGGATCTGGTCTACAACGACGATACCAACATGCGGGTCTTGGAACTCGGCAGCAGGATCAAGAACCAGCAGCCGCTACGGGAGGATGCACCGGACCGAAAGGGCGTGTTTACCACGAGTATCCTGTCGGAGGGCGATGGCCGTCCACCGGTGGTACTGTTCTTCACGGGCGCCCACCATGCGGGAGAGAACCTGCGGGAGGTGCTGCTGGGGAGGAACCAAGGGCTGCCGCCGCCGATGCAGATGTGCGACGCGTTGGATCGCAACATTCCTGGCGAGCTGAAGACTCTCCTGGGCAACTGCCTTGCCCATGCCAGGCGGAACTTCGTGGACGTGTACGATGCGTTCCCGGACGAGGTGCGGCATGTGCTGTTGCAGCTCAAGCGGGTGTATCGTGCCGACAGTCTCGCCAGGCTCTTCAGGCTGTCGCCGGAGAAGCGGCTGGGATTGCACCAGCGGAGGAGTGGGCCGGTGATGGCGAAGCTCCATCAGTGGTTGAAGGAGCAGTTGGACGAGCGACAGGTGGAGCCCAACTCATCGCTGGGGAAGGCGATCCGCTACATGCTGAAGCACTGGGAGAAGCTGACACTCTTTCTGCGAGTCCCGGGAGCGCCGCTCGACAGTAATGCGGTGGAACGGGCGCTGAAGCTCGCGATCCGGCATCGGCGGAACTCGCTGTTCTACAAGACGGAGAACGGCGCACACGTCGGCGATATCTACATGAGCCTGATCTCGACCTGCTATCTGGCGCAAGTGGACCCGTTCGACTACTTGACCGAACTGCAGCGGCACACGCGGCAGGTGAAGGAAAACCCCGCGGCCTGGATGCCGTGGAACTACCGGCGGCAGAAGGCGGCCTCTCCGCCCATGGCCACGGTAAAGGCCGAGGCATAATCTGACGGGGTCGACCCCCGATCGCGTTTGGCAATCGGGGGTCGTCCTGGCCCATGGAATGGGCCTGCGCGGCGGGGCAACTGGGCGGCCCGTCTCGGTGCCGTCGGGCCGATATCCACCCCACCGCCCCTCCCGCAAAACGCTGTCTCGCTGACGAGGCCGCGACTCTCGCACGGGCGGCTCGTGGCCAGCTCTCCCCGCTTCGCCCTCGGCGCCGACGGCACCTCCGCTGGGCCTTTCGTGCCGATCGCGGCTGCCCCGAAAGATTTTGCAGCCCTGCCGAAATGACACCGCCGGCCGATCGCTCGCCCAC
>JAFGJQ010000257.1 GCA_016929015.1 Phycisphaerae bacterium
GTCGGTCGCCGCCAGGTTGATCAGATACGTGGCGTGGGCGAGTACCGGACGAACGGCCGTGCGCCGCGCCGCCTCCTGAAACCGGCGCACGTCGTCCGGCGTCAGCGGCTTGCCCGTCCATTGCCGCTGGTTCTTCACGAAGATCTGCAGGCACGTGCATCCTGCCGCCTCGGCCGCGTCAAACGCACGGTGCAACCCACCCGCAACGGACATGTGCGCCCCCAGCAGCGGCGCAGCCCCCGCCGGCACTTTCGGCTTGCGAGACGCTCGACTCATGTCAACATCCGGCCCCGGCTTCGCGGTGATCCGCCCGGTAAGCACCCCCGCCGACCTGTCCCCCGACTTCCGCCACCCACGCCCCCCCGCTCCAGCCCCTGCCTCCGACCCCTCCCGATCTCGTTTCTGCCTTCGGCTTCCTTCTTATTGTCTCTTCTTCTCTGCTTTCTGCTTTTTGTTTTTTGTTTTTTGCTTTTTGTTTTCTACCGTTGCCTACTCACCGATGATTTTGATGAGCACGCGTTTGCGTCGTCGGCCGTCGAACTCTCCGTAGAAGATCTGCTCCCACGGACCGAAATCCAGCCGTCCGCCGGTTACCGCAACCACCACCTCTCGGCCCATGACCTGCCGCTTGAGGTGAGCGTCCGCGTTGTCCTCACCCGTGTCGTTGTGACGATACTGCTCGATCGGAGCGTGCGGGGCCAGCCGTTCCAGCCATTTCTCATAGTCGTGGTGCAGGCCGCCCTCGTCGTCGTTGATGAACACACTGGCCGTGATGTGCATGGCATTGACGAGGCACAGGCCCTCCCGCACGCCACTGGCCCGCAGGGCATCCTGCACGTGTGGTGTGATGTTGAGGAACCCGCGCCGCTGAGGCACGGTGAACTCCAATTCCTGCCGGAAGGATTTCATCTCGAGTTCGGCACCCTGGCGGGCGCCGTATCCGTCTTCTGCACATGCGGCCGAATCGCGTGCGGGGCGGTCACAGTCCTCCCAGCAGAGAAGACAATTGCAGCCCCAGGGCATTGCTGATGCGAGCAAGGGCCCAGACAGAGGCCGCGTTCTTGCCGAGTTCCACCTGCGAAAGCTGCGAAGTGGTCAGGTCCGTACGGTCGGACAATTGCCGCAGTGTCAGGTTCTGGCTGAGGCGCTCCTCACGAATCCGCTTACCGATCAGCTTGTTCAACTCCGCCTCGCTCGTGTAGATCAGCCCAAGCCGCTGGCAGGCACGGTCAATGGCCGCGACCAGTTCGTCCTGCTTGAACGGCTTGGGAATGTAGTCGCAGGTGCCGAAGCGCATGGTCTGGGTGGCCGTCTCCAGATCGGGGTACGCCGTCATCACGATGATGCTCATTCGTTCGTCCAGGCCGCGCAGACGCTCCACAACCTGCACGCCGTCGATGTCCGGCATGCGCAGGTCGACCAGGGCAATCTGGAAAGACTCTTCCCGGGCCGCCTCCAGCGCCTTCTCCGCTTCCGTGAACGTTCGTGGACGATACCCATGGTCGGCCAGAAGCAGGCCCAGCGTCTTGCAGACCGATGCGTCATCGTCGATGACCAGAACCTTGATGTGGTGTCGAACGGCCATTTCGCTAATCCTCCGCCTGGCGCCCTGAATCCGCATCCACCGGCGGAACGCCAGATTCCACCGCCATGCCCCAGCCGATCTCGCCCTGCCGGCGTCAGATGGTACCGCCGCACATCATCCGGGATAGAAACAGTGAGTGAACGGTGCCTTTACATCGTTACAGCAGCGTCGAACCAATCGGGGGCTTTCTATATGTCAAACTGCCACAGAAATCCATGTCCACTCGAAAAAATGCCGTGAGTGTCGAATCATCTGCCACAGAACCGGTTCTCGCAGGCTCGCTCGAAGGCCAATCCAGACCTCTGCGTGCGCGCTGCCTGACGCTGGTACCCCATCCCCTGGCTGACACCACGTCTCAAGCCTAACAAATCTTGCGCAAAGGACTTATTGCCACGCTCGCAACAGGGCAATCCATTGCCCAAGTCGCAAGCCATCAGTCTCATGCACGTCGCTGTAGTTCTCCAGGAAGTATATGTTAAGCCACACCGTAATGCAAGTGGCAGTTTATGAACTTCCAGTGGATTTTTTTGAGTCGGAAACGGGGCGGTCATCCATCCAGGCTGGCGCGTCGAAAGACTCGGGTTGGCAGCGGACCCTCGACCCACCTTCCCTTCCCTTCCCTTACCTTACCTTACCTTCCCGGTGATGCGTTGCGGGGCGTGAAGCTGCTGGACTGGCCCATCGAACATGTGCCGGGGGGACGCCATGCACGAAGTGGCACTTCACGCTGCCACGCAAGTTCGTGTGATTGCGTTCGTGGGCAACGCCTTCCCCTGGTGCCCGGCTTCCCGGAAAGAGTAAACCAACTGGAAGAAGCTGCCCAAGAGAACCGCCGGCGGACTTCGAGCCGCCCACAGCCATGTGGCGCGTGAAAGGATACGCTTGCCGACCTCACGAATGAGCCAAAGACAACACCGACAGCAGCCTGCCCCCCACAACGGCATAGCGTGCAGCCGGTGCGCAGCGATCGGGCAGGTCTTGTCGATGACGCAGATTGCCTTGGCAACTGCCTTCGATCGGCCCCGGCCAGATGGTCAGGCCTGTCCGCCCGCAATATTGCCCCGCCCGACCGCTATGGCAGCCGGACCTAACGCAGTGCTGGGCCGGGATTGTTCCTCAGGCGCGTTTCCGTTTGGCCGGCGGCGGCGGCTGTTTCCTGGTCGCTTTGGCCTGCGCGACGACGGGCTGGACCGGCTGGGCAGCCCTGAGAGCCGGCTGGTCTGCGGTTGGCGAGGCCGGCTTGGCCGAAGCGGACGCGGCCCGTGCATCCTTCTGTTCCGCGCGGGCTCGTTCACGGGCAATGATGCCGGCTTCAATCTCGCGAACCAGGTCAGGGTTGTCGCGCAGGAAGGCCCTCGCTGCCTCGCGTCCCTGGCCCAGCCGGACCTGCCCAAAGCTGAACCACGCACCGCTCTTGTCGACGATATTGTGGGTGATGGCCAGATCGATGAGGTCCCCTTCGCGGCTGACACCCGAATCGAACAGAATGTCAAACTCCGCCTCCCGGAACGGGGCGGCCATCTTGTTCTTGACGACCTTGGCCTTCACCCGGTTGCCGATGGCCTGGTCAGCCTCCTTCAGCGTCGAGATTCGACGAATGTCGAGCCGGACGGAGCTGTAGAACTTCAGGGCGCGCCCGCCGGGGGTGGTCTCCGGGTTTCCGAACATGACACCGATCTTCATGCGGATCTGGTTGATGAAGATGACCAGCGTGCGGGTTTTGCTGATGGCCGCCGTGAGCTTGCGCAGGGCCTGGCTCATCAGCCTGGCCTGCAAGGCCACGTGCGTGTCGCCCATTTCACCCTCGATTTCTGCACGGGGGATGAGGGCCGCGACGGAGTCCACGACAATCACGTCCACGGCGCCGCTGCGCACGAGCATCTCCGTGATCTCCAGCGCCTCCTCCCCGGAATCCGGCTGGGAGACGAGCAGCTTTTCCAGGTTGACGCCGCACTTGCGGGCCCACCCGGGATCCAGCGCGTGTTCGGCATCCACCACCGCGGCGATGCCGCCGGCCTTCTGCGCGGCGGCCGCCACGTGGAGGGCCAGCGTCGTTTTGCCGGACGACTCCGGCCCGAACAGTTCGACAATCCGGCCCCGGGGAAGTCCATGCCCTCCCAACGCCAGGTCCAAGGACAGCGCACCGGTGGATATGCCGTCGATTTCCGACCGCATTTTGTCCATGCGCATGATGGAGCCCTGACCGTACGTCTTCTCGATCTGCTGCACCGTCCGCTCGAGCGACTTGTCCTTTTCGACTGGCGACTCTTTTGCCATGGGTGTTTTGCACCTCGTGTTGAAAGACACCGACTCGCGCCGTCCGTCCGCGCCGGCGGTCGGCGGCGATCGCCCATACACATCCCCATCCGCAAGGCTGATGCACCGCTCTAGGATGCACCCGCCAACGCACACTCCGCCACGGTCCTGTACCGCGCACCACTCGAGCGGAGTTCCGAAGCCACCACGTGAACGGCCGACACGCTCTGCGCGAGGGGGGCCATCGAAAGAGCATCCACGTCCGCCCGCAACTCACCCCTCGTCCGATCGTCGCGAACGCGACCCAGCGTCAGGTGCGGGGAGAACGGCCGGTCCTCCTTCGGAAAGCCCATCGCCTCCAGCTCCTCCGCGACCGCCGCCTGCAGCGATTGCAGCCGCCCGGTCGGCTCCTGAACCCCCACCCAGACCACCCGCACGCCGCCGCCCGGCGGGAAACACCCGCTGCCGCTCACCGTCAGGTCGAACGGCCGGCACCGGCCCACCGCTCGCCGGACGGCGTCGCACACCGCGGGCACACGCCCGTCTGCAACTTCGCCCAGAAACACCAGCGTCAGGTGCATCTGGTCCTGCGTGACCCAGCGAACCGCCCGATCGTGCGTGGCCAGCGACGCCTGGGCCCTGCCCAACGCATCCTTGATCCGACCCTCCAGTTCAATGGCCACGAACAGCCGCACGCCGCACCTGTGGTCCTTTCCAGCTACCTAACGAATACCAAACTTACACGCGCCGGCACCGGGTGTCAAGCGGATTTTTCGAAGGGCCGCAAAAACTCCCCAGAGCAAAGCCCGGCGGACGGCCGTCACCGGGCAAAGGTGACCTGCAACGGCTGATCCGGGCGGAGGACCACCTCCGGCTCGAAGAGGATCTGCGTACGCCCGTCCGGCCGCGCCTCGGTACGGACGGCCACGGGCTCCCGGCCGATCCGGACCTGTGGCGCCTCGGCGTGGTCCGTCCGTGGTGCATTCAGGACGAGCGATTTCAGTCGCAGACGGCCCCAGCGCACGTCGATTCGGTTGTGCTGGCCAGCGTCATCGCGCCGCTGCGAGAAGGTGCCCCACCCCTCGGCCGCGGTGAAAACGCTGCGGAAATCGTCCGGGGTCAGGCGAGGGTTGAATCCCAGGTGTCCGCGGGGGCCGTGGTATTCGTAGCCGGACAGGGCCGTCAGAACGCCCCAACTGGCCAATGCCCGGGCGTAGTGGTCGCCGCATTCGACCTCGTTGTAGGGGTTCCGTTTGAGGGGATGGTATCGATCGTGAACGGCGCGGACGATGGCCAGCGCCTCGGGGACCATGCCTTCCCAGATCATGTGTCCCGCCACCTGGTACTCGATGCCGGTCCAGACTTCCTCCCGGTATCGAACGCCCTCGGCGAGGTACGTACTCCTGGGCCACGTGCAGATGAAGAGCCCGGCCTCACCGGGGAACGCGAACCATCGCTCGGGCGGATGGACCGCGTTCTGCGGGCCGACGTCGGGTGCCCAGTTGTATCGCCAGACGGATTCCAGGGCCTTGCGCACCGCCTCAGGCGGGTAGATGTATCCCAGGCCAAGCTGATGTGCCCAGCCCTGCCCGAACACCTGGTCGGACAGACAGCCGGAGCCGTACTGGAACTTCGGGTGCTGCTCCAGGTCGACATCCTGGATGAAATACTCCCCGCTGAACAGCCGTTCGATCGTCAGGCGGGTGCCGCTTTCGAAGATGGCCCGAGCCTTCGCGGCGAACTCGTCGTCGCCGACCTCGCGGGCCATTTCCTCCCCGGCGCGAAGAGCAGCCAGGTACAACGAACCGACAAACGTGTTGGCGCCCTCGAAGTTGATGTCGTACGTGTTGTGCTGGCTGGCTTCGATGAGTCCGTCGCCGTTGCCGTCCTGTCGGATGGCGTACTCCAGGACCTTTCGAATCTGCGGCCACGCTTTGCGGAGGAACGCATCATCCGCGGACATCTGGTGTTCACGGAAGCACTTGAGCACGGTGCCGGCCTGGCCGTCGGCGGCGTGGGCTCGGCTGCTGCATCGCCCTCGGAAGCCCACCAGCCCGTCTTCGCAGAGGGCCTGATCCAGGTCCTGGAAGGTACGTGCGCTGCGCTCCAGTTCCGGAAACAGCCGGGCCAGGGCGTGGGCGTAGTTCCAAACGTGCGTGCAGGTGCCCTCACAGCAGCCGACCCCCTCCCACGCCCAGAACTGCCCGTTGGCCCACCAGTAGCACGTGCCGGTAGCCAGGTTGCCCAGGGTCGAGCCGATGCGATCCAGCAGCCAGTGCGGCAGAGTGCCGTCGTAGAACGTCTCGTGCCAAAGTCGGGTCTGGTCAACCAGGCGTTCGCGATTGTCCAACACGTAGTTGACGACCGCCACGGCATCCGAAAAACGCCGCGCATAGTACCGACCGTTGCTTCCCAGATTCGGGAAATGCCAGGCCAGCACGAATGTCAGCGTCTGCTGTTCGCCGGGCTCGAGATGCAGCGGCGCCGTGGTGATCTCGCCCCAGCCGCGTTCGTGAGCCGGATAGGCCTGGTCCGTCAGCGGCGGCAGACCCACGGGCGGTGCCGGCGGGACCGGATCGTTCCCCCATCGCGCGGAACCCCGGGCCTCCCCCTCGGCAAGGGCCAGGGCGAACATTCCGTAATCCGGGAATTTCTCGAGCGGTCCGGTCGGACCTCCGCGCGGCTCGTCCGCCAGTTCGATGTGGTCCACGTTAATGTGGCCCCAGGCGCCGGTGGCCCGGTCAATGATCTCGATCCGCGCCTCACGGCCTGCAAGATCCTCAACGTTCCACGATTGCCATTCCAGTTGTTCCCGATTGCGGCCGGTGGAACTGCGCACGACTTGCCCTTCGACCACCAGGTTGACGCACGTCTGCTCGGCGTGCTGCCCGCCGCCCAGGCAGAAGTTCACAAATCGGCGTGATATCGTGAACGGCGGCGAGGAGAGCGAACCCGTGCTCTCGTCTCCGCCATGGAAGCTGTTGACCAGCCCCTGTCCGAGAAATCCCGTCACCGACTGCTGGTTCGGCAGAGCACCGGCGGCCGGCTGACTGCCAAATGCGTCCCCTTCCGCTTTCCAGTGGCCGTACGTCGCCCCCTCGAAATCGGCCAACACCAGCGGGGGCCGCATTTCCGGGAGTTCGTCCGGCGGGAACGGCTGCACGGCATGAACGATGTATGTGCGATGGCGATCTTGAAGGACTCGCGTGCGGCGTTGTCCGCGGACGTGGGATGCGTTGTCGAAGCAGACGGCGTTTTCCAGCCACGCGATGGCTTCGGCATCGACCGCATGGTCAGATGGGTTTTTCAGTGTGATGTTCAGGATGGTGGCCGGCAGGGCCGAGTCCGCGGCGTTCAGCGGGATGAACGGCGAAAAGGCCTCCAACTCGATTGTCAGCGGGCATTCCGCGTCGCGATATGTCACGCGGCCGATGGGATACTCGCCGACGAACTGGACGTCGGCGAAGTCCCGGTGATTGAGCCGGAACACGCGCGGACCGCGCTCGCCGGGGACGCGCACGGCGAATCCCTGGTCCACCGGATGGGTCGGCCGGCGGCCGTTGTAATTGTCGCGACCGATTCCGGAGAAGTAGTCCCGGTTGAAAAGCTGCCAGCAGCCGAGCGTGCCGTCGCCGCAGAGGTAAAGCTGGCCGACGGTGATGCCGCCGATGGGCATGCCGATGAGGTCCAGCTCCTTGCCGCGGCAGACGCGGGTCTCCCCCTTCTCGTACAGCGATTGCATCCACCCGCGCGGCAGTTGCTTGTCCGCCGGCACGAAGTGGCTGACAACCGGAGTACTCATCTGTGGTGCATCTCCCATGGCGCCACCGCAATACCCCAGGAGCAGCAGCACGACAAGAGGCCGGGCGTTGAACGGCCGGGTCCGGCTTCCGAACGCCAAAGATCTGCTGAACACGGGACTTCACCTCCTCCGGGATGTTCGAACGCCGTGCAGGCGTACGAACGTGGCCAAGCGACGCAGCCGAGTGTATGGGAAGCAGGAAACCCGGCCAAGCCCGGCTCCGGTTGAAGGTCCGGCGCCGGTCCATCCCTGTGTCGGCCGGCTGGCCGACCGGGGGTTCCGGCGGTAGAGTCTCGCCCCGCATCCGGTATTCAGGCAAAAGGAGGGATCGCCACGTGCTGCCCTATGTGATCATCCACAACGGCGTGAGCATCGACGGTCGGATGGACTGGCTCACCGTCGACCTCGGAGTGTACTACTCACTTGCGAAGCGATTCGAGGAGGATGCAACGCTTGTCGGCGCGAACACGTTGCTGCAGGGCGAGTATCCCGAGGAACCTGCGGACGCGTTGGAAGCCCCTCCGCCGCCTGGCCCCGATGATGCCCGGCCCCTGCTGGTCGTTCCCGACAGCCGCGGACGATTCCGGCACTGGTCGGCGTTGGCAGGCACGCCGTATTGGCGAGGAAGTGTGGCCCTGTGCTCGCAGACCACGCCGGCGGAGTATCGGGACTACCTCCGGGCACACCACGTAGACTGCATCGTAGCCGGGACAGACCACGTGGACCTTCCGGACGCCCTGGGGCAACTGGCCGCTCGACACGGCGTGAAACGAGTTCGGGTGGACAGCGGCGGCACACTCAGCGGCGTACTGCTGCGGGCGGGTCTGGTGCATGAGGTCAGTTTGCTGATCCATCCGCAACTCGTCGGCGGCACGAGCCCACGATCGTGTTTTCTGGCCGCGGACCTGGAGAACGCCGATGGGGTGTTGGACGCGCGGCTGTTGTCCGTTGAGACCCACGGACAAATGGTTTGGCTGCGCTATGAACTGGCTCGGTAACCCGACCGCGCTGTCCGTAAAAATGGGCTGGGGCTGCCCTTTCGGAACAGCCCAAGCCTGGGAGGGAGAGAGAGAGATCTATGATTCTCAGCCGACGAAGCCGCCGGCCGAGCTTGCTCTCTTTTTTTGTGTGTCGCGGTGAACGGCGGCGAGACACCGCCAAGGATACCTCGTTTCCCTTCCGTACTCCGCTCCACCGGCATCGCGGCGAACCGCGATGGCTCCCTCCTCTCTTCCTCAACCAAGGCCAAGTTTACACGGACCTTGGCGCGGATGCAAGCATGGAATGAAAGTTTTTGCGTCCATGGGATCACGGTTCCAGAGCGGGCTGTAACAACATCATTGGTTCACAACCACAGGCAACGCGAGAACATGCGGCGTCACCAACCCGTTTTCGCCATTGGCACGCCCTCGTCGGCGTCCGCGGCCGGTTGCGTGGGATTCTTGACCAGCACGGCCGATTGCGGTCTGATGACACCGCACCCGAACCTGGAGTAAGATACGTGTCTTATTTTCGGCCGGCACATGTGATTTCGCGCCGACTCACTGCGGAACTTCTTGTTTTGACGGCAATTGCAGCCGGATGCACCAGGGAAGACCGAACGCAATCCACGCGGCACCCGGATGCGCCGGCGTCCAGAGTGGTGGCGATGGCGCCGAATGCCGCGGAAATCCTCTGGGAGCTGGGTGCCGCTTCGCAGTTGGTCGGCGTGAGTGAATTCACCGTCTACCCGCCCGCCCTGGCAGAGCTGCCTCGCGTGGGCGGCGTCCGTGACGCGAACCTGGAACAGATTCTCGTCCTCGAGCCGGACCTGGTCATTCTTCGCGGCCGGCAGGAAAAGCTGGAGGAGCTTTGCCGCGCACGCGGCATCCGCATCTATCACGATCCGACCGAAACGCTGCCCGACCTGTACCGCGCCATCGAAGACCTGGGCAGGCTCTGCGATCGAAACGACGCCGCAAACCAACTCGCGCAGCGACTGCGCGATGACCTGACTGCCATACGGCGCCGAGTCGCCGACCGACCAAAGGTTCCCGTCCTGCTGACCATTCGCAGCCCGGACCGCCTGGCGGACGTCACGACGGCCGCGCGAGGATCGTATCTGCACGAAGTGATCGAACTGGCCGGTGGCAGGAATGTATTCGGCGAGCTTGACATTGCGTATCCGCAGGTGACCGTCGAGGAAATCGTCGCGCGGGCCCCGGCAGTCATCATCGAAGCGGTGCCCGGCGCGGATTCCACCGTGACGAATGGAATGGCCGCCCAATGGCAGTCTCTCTCCACGATCCCGGCCGTGCGAACGGGCCGGATTCACGTGCTGACGGAGGACTACGTGCTCATCCCGTCGCCGCGCGTCGTTCAACTGGCGGAGAGAGTCGCGGAGTTGCTGCATCCCGAGGTCGGCCGTGAGTGAAGCCGCGTACATCCCTTCGAGCGTTCTCACCCTGCGCGGCGTGCGGGCCGGCTTTGCGGACCGACCGGATTTTCTGGGCCCGGTGGATCTGGTCGTGAAGCCGGGAGAGTTCTGGGGTGTTCTGGGTCCCAACGGCGCGGGAAAGAGTACGCTTCTGCGCGTGATGGTGGGTCTGCTAGCGCCGTCCGCGGGTGAAGTGCGGCTGGCGGACCGGCCGTGGCGGTCCATGTCGGCCCGCGACCGGGCACGGGGCGTGGCGTTTCTTCCGCAGCAGCCGTCCGCCCCCGCTTTCGCCACAGCGGGCGAGGTGGTGTTGCTGGGCCGACACCCGCACCGCCGCAGCTTACTGTTTGATTCTGCCGAGGACCTGGCGGCCGTTCAGAGCGCGATGCAGGTGACGGCCACCGCCTCCTTCGCGAACCGCCGGATGGAGACGCTGTCCGGCGGGGAGGCCCAGCGGGTGCACGTGGCCGCGGCGCTTGCCCAACAGCCCCGGATGCTGGTGCTGGACGAACCGACGGCGGCCCTGGATCTGTATCACCAGTTCGCGACGTTTGATCTGCTGAGGCAGCAGGTCCGCGACACCGGGCTGGGCGTCGTGGCGGCAACCCACGATCTGAACCTGGCGGGCCGATACTGCGACCGGATTCTTCTACTGCAGGACGGTCGGCCCGCCGCATGCGGCCTGCGCGACGATGTGTTGCGTCCGGCGGTGCTGGAGGCAGTGTACCACGTCCGGTTCACCACGCATGTCGATGCGGATAGTCGGCATCCGTGGGTGTTGCCGGTGGATCGCGTTCCGGAGGCGGCGCCATGAGGCATCTGACTGCCGATCGGTTCGTCGTGGCGGTTGGCGTCTGTGTCGCGCTCCTGGCATTGGCGGTGTTGATCAGCCCGGGGATCGGCTCAACGCCGATCAGCATGGTGGACGCCTGGCGGGCGTGGTTTGCGGGGGACTGTGACTCGGTGACGTACCACATCGCGTTCACCCTTCGGATGCCGCGGACGCTCAAGGCCCTGATCGCGGGCGCCACGCTGGCGTTGTGCGGCGCGGTGTTCCAGACGCTGTTTCGGAACCCGCTGGCCACCCCGTACACGCTGGGCATCGCCAGCGGCGGATCGCTGGGAGCCCTGATCGCCATGACCGCCGGCCGGCAAGCGGCGCTTTTGGGGATTTCGTCCGTATCCTGGGGCGCATTCGCGGGATCGGGGGCTGTGCTGGCGGCGGTCTGGCTGATGGCCCGGTCTTCCCGCCGCCTCGGCGGCAACGCGTTGCTGCTGGCGGGTGTGACGATCGGTTTCTTCTGCTCCGCCCTGATGATGTTCGTCACGCACCTGGCCAACGTGTACGAGACCTACCAGATTGTCCGCTGGATGATGGGAAGCGTGGAATCCGTCGGACAAGTGGAAGTCCGAGCGTTGCTGGTTGTGCTGGCGCCGGCGTGGTTTGTGCTGCTGGCGCAGGGCCGGGCCTTGAATCAGTACGAGTTGGGCGATGAAATCAGCGTCACGCGTGGCGTGAGGACCGGCCTTTTGCAGGGGCTGTGCCTGGCTGTCGCGTCTCTGGCCGTCGCCGCGGTCGTGTCCATCTGCGGGCCGATCGGGTTTGTCGGGTTGATCGTGCCGCACGCGGTGCGGCTGGTGCTGGGAGGTGACCACCGGATTGTGCTGCCGGCGTCCGCGTTGGCCGGTGCCACTTTTCTAATCGTGTGCGACTGGCTCACCACCCTGCTGCCGGCGTGGTACGGGCAGCTTGTGTCCCGCGAGATGTCCGCCGCCACGCTGCCCATCGGGGTTGTCACGGCGATGGTCGGGGCACCGTTGTTCCTCTGGATTCTCTGCTCACGGCTGCGGTAAGGGCCTGAGTGTAGGTGAGCCGGTCCGATACAATGGGCCCCGACTGGGCCGGCATGCGGTGCCCCGGGATATGACGGGCCGGGAGGCGGAAACCCTGTCGCTGATGGGGTTTTCGGGCGGGCGTTCGCAGTCGAGTACTGCGGGGAATCGGCCGACAAGATCGTTGTCGGGACACCTGCAGGGGGTCGGGGTGGAAGCCATTCTGAGCGAGCCAGCGGCTCGCGCTTCGCCCGCTTCCGCTCCTGCAGCAGGCCGGTCAGAACGGCCGAACCCGGGATTTGGGTTGTCCGGGGAGGCGCTCGCGCGCAGACGGTGCGCCAGCGCCACGGGCCACAAGAGCAAGAAACGTGTCCTCATCAGCCCACGCGATGTCACCCTCTGGCCGCGCGCCACATGGTTCCAGCAGGCCGTCGGTGCCCACGCGGGATTTTCCGTCGTCATTCCGTGGCCGGATGCCCTCTTTTCCTAGGGGAGGGTGTGCACAGTACCCCGTGTTGGATGGTTTGGCGCGACCGCAGAGCTACGAAGCATTCCCGCTCGGCCAACTCGCGTATCCCCGTTCGGGCGTGCCGGTTCGCGCCAGGATAAGGGATTCGGGGCTGCTCCGATGGCCTCTTTCGGTCGGCGCCACCCGTCGCGTCCGGGACGGCAATTTGCAGGGACACTTTGATGACCGATGTCAGGATCGCCACCTTAGGGCTCGGAGTCGAGCCGAAACCTGCTCTGCATTCCGGCGATTGGGGCGATTTCAGCTCCAAGAGCAAGGACTGCTACTATCTGGACAAGATGGTGGAGTTGCTGGAGCGCCGGCTGCCCTCTCTGCGCGGCAAGGCCGGGCGGGTTGAACACATCGCCACTCGGCTGGCAATCGCCTTCGACCTTCCGCAAGACGCGATCATGGCCCTGCGGATCGGGGCCCGGTATTGTGATGTGGGTCTGCAAGGCGTACCGGACACGCTTCTGTCAACCAACCTGGCGTTTGACGAGGAGAACCAGAGGTTGACGGACTCCCACGTTCGCCTGAGCGGTCAACTGCTAAGCCTGGGGTTCTATGACTTTCCTGCGGTGCTGGAAACCGTGTGGTTTCACCACGAACGTGTGGATGGAACCGGTCCGCTGGGCGTAAGGGGCACCGATATTCCCCTGACGGCCCAGATTCTCGCGGTGGCGGACGCCATTGACTCAATGTACTACGGCCGCTCCAACCGGCCCAGAATGGATCCCGACGCCATCATTGCCGAACTGCATAGGCGTGCCGCCAGCCAGTTTGACGCGCGCGTGGTGCAGGTGGCCAGCCGGATTCGGGCGGAGATCTTCTCGTTCATGATCGAGCGGGACGGCCCCCAGTCATCCGACGCGGAGGCGGAGGCGGCGCCGCCGCCAGGGCCGGCATCCCCGGCGGCCGAGCCACCGGTCTGCCCACCCCCTGCCGCGAGACCTCGTGCTCCGCGGCCGGCTCAGGCAACGCGATCGGGCTCGCCTGCCGGCTCCAGGCAGGTTTCCGGTGTTGATCAGATTGCCGCGCTGCCGAGTGTCGTCTGTGAAGTGCTGATGCTGGCCGGCAACCGCCACGCCGATCGCGGTGAGCTGGCACGGGCCATCGAGCGGGACGTTGCCCTGACGGCCCGCGTGCTGGCATTGGCCAATTCGTGCGGGCACGGCGTCGAGCGCGGGCGCATCGCCACCGTGGATGATGCGGTCGCCCGCCTCGGTTTCAACGCCGTCCGGCAAATGGCCGCCGGGATGGCGATTCTTCGGACGGTGAGCCGGGAAGCGGACGCGTCCGGCGCATACATTCGGCTGTGGGAACACTCTTTCGCGGCGGCGCTGGTCAACACGCTCATCGATTCCGGGCATAGCCACCGGACCGGTGGTGATGAATACCTCATCGGACTGCTACACGACATGGGGAAGTTCATGGTGATTGACTCGGCCCCCGATCAGCTCCAGGCGCTGGCCGAGACGGCCGGGCTGGCGGATGAAGGGACGTTGCTCGGGCACAACCACGCGGAGTTGGGCGCCGAGATGCTGCATCGCTGGGGCCTTCCCGAGGCGATCGTTACGCCGGTGGGAGAGCACCATCGGACATGGGATGAGACGCAGCCGTTCGACCCCAAGGACGAGCCCACGCTTCGCGGTCAACTGGCGGACGGCCTGGCGCTGGCGTTCGGGTTCCGCAGCGGCCTGGCGGATTACATGCCCGCGATCCCGGCCTCCCTGCTCTCGCGGTTGCCGTTTCTGGCGGATGTTGACGTGGCGGCGTTGCGACAATCGCTCGAGGAACGAATGCGAGAGACGGTCCTCCTGTTGGGGCTCTTTGACGAGTTGTCATCCAGAGAGCCGACCCCCGCGCCCGCCGCGGACGCCGAGCAGCCCGTCGTCGTGTATGTTCCGTGCGAGCCCTGCCCGATCCACGTTCTGGCCGTCTGGCTGGCCCACGGGCGCGGATGCACGACGTTCATCGAGCCGCTGGACAGTCCGACCAGCGGTGCGAGCGCCACGGCCCCCCGCATCGTGGACGTAAGCAACGGCCTTCCCACGCCGGCAAGGCTTCGGGCAGTGCATGCGATGCTGAAGCACGCCGGCGGGCTGCTGGTCTTGTCGAAGGCATGGGACGGACAGGACATCGGACAGCCGGGCGATGGCTGGCAGGTCGTGCGAGAGCCGCTGTCTCTGCGGCAACTGAACGAGAGTCTCGAACGCTTGCTCCCCCAGCTTCACATGGGTTCACATCACGCGCGCCAGTACTTTGCGCCGATGGCCGCGGATGGAAAGCCGACGAGCGGCTGAGAAGGGCCCGTGCGGGTCAGGCGCCGAGCGCCATGACCGCCTCATGGGCTAGCATGGTGTGAAAGACCTCAAACGGTATGGACTCGATGCACGTCTGGCAGTGCTGCATCGCGCGGTTCCAGGTATCTTCATCGCGAGCGAGATTGAGGAAGCTTCGGCCCTCCACGGTCAACCCGCGCGGCGACAAGACGACCCGGCCGTTCGATGCACGGTCATCCGCCTCGATCAACCCGCTCTCGACGGCCAGCCGCGTATGGTGTTCCACCGCCTCTTCGTCGTAATCCTCGAACACGATCGGCCGCCCGGCGTCGGCCTCCGATCGCCGATCCACATCGAGAAGGATCGCCCGGATGAGATTCAAGTCCCGTCGCATCATGTGACCATCCCCTTGAACCTTTGGCCCAACACCGCCACGTCAACTCTCCTTATCGGTGTCGTCCGTAGTCCACAGTAGTCATTTTGCGCGAGCGCAGGTTTTGCGCGGTTTGCGGGCTTTTGGACGGCCGCGCGATCGCGACGGCACGGGTCTGGGGGCGGCCCTCCCCGGGGTACCGGTCCGGATGTATACTGCGTTACGGGACAAGGCCGGGAGGAAGCAACGGTGCAGAAAGGCATCCGCAAGACGCGGGAAGGGCGGTCTGGAAATGCAGGTTGACAGAAAGATGCATGGAATCAACGGTCACAGGATTCGGGGCGGTTCGGTGATTGCGGCGTTGTGCTGGGTGGGTTTGTCGCCGGCATTGGCGCAGACGACGCAGCCGGCCACGACGCAACCCGTCGCCCCTTTCCGCAACCCGGTGGACAAGGAGGCGACTCGCCCGTACCCGGCGTTGGAGCTTACGTACGAACGGTATGAGCAGCCGCGGCCGCTGCGGGTGTGGGTGGCCCGGATCGATTTGAAAAATCCGGACGTGCAGCTTGTGGCGACGTGCGGCTCGGAGGAGGTGCAGCCGGAGTTTGAGACGCGATGCGAGCGCACGCTGGACTTCGCGAAGCGCCGCAACGTGCAGTTCGCCGTGAATGCCAGCGCGTTCGGACCGCTGCGCAAGAAGTCGGGCGAACCGATGCAGGTGGTGGGTCTCGGGGCGTGCGAGGGGCACGTGTATTCGCCGCCGGACGAGCGGTTCGGGGCGTTCATCGTTCGCAAGGACGGCCGCATCCGGATCGGCAACCCGCCATATGACCTGGAGCAGGTCGACGAGGCGGTCTCGGGATTCCACATGCTCATCGAAAACGGACAGGACGTGGTGGAGCGAACGGCGTCCAGGCAGTCCCCGGGGTTCGTCGGCGTGAACCCGCGAACGGCCGTGGGCGTCGACAAGGAAGGCGAAACCCTCTGGCTGGCCGTCTTTGACGGGCGGCAGAAGGGAATCAGCGAAGGCATCACGCTGTATGAGCTGGGACGGTATTTCACGGACCTTGGCGCGTATCAGGCGCTGAACTTCGACGGCGGCGGGTCCAGCACGATGGTGGTGCAGGATCCGAAGACGGGCGAACACAGGATCGTGAACACGCCGTCGGACAACCCGCCCCGACTGGTCGCGAACAACCTGGGGGTGATACTCGTGCCGCCGGCCAAAGCACCGACGACGCAACCCGTTTCGGCGCCGAGCGACGTACCAGGCGCAACAGCGGAGTAACACACCCGGCCCACAATGCGGCGCGTCAGGGATGGAGGACCTGCCGGGGCGGGTTTGCCGCGAGCGGAGTCGGTGGCGGCAGAGACGACGGCCAGGGCAGCGTACGCTCAATCCCCGGGATCAGGTCCACGTAGTTCGTCGGCAGGGCCTGTTCGCCCGTGTCGTCCAGGCAGACGGACCACGCGAAGGATTCGCTGTGAAGCCGCAAGCCGTCCGCGTGGGGTTCGCAGGTCACAGCGGCCGGCGTCCACTTCAGGTCCTTGAACCGGGCGCGGAACAACCGGTGCGTGGATAACTCCTGACCGCTCGCATCGCTGAGCACCGCAAACGCTCCGTGCGTGTCCACGCCTGCTGCGTTCCATGCGGAAAGTGGCAGGCAGGCGGCGACCACCGCGGAATTGGCCGGGCAGGTCAAATCCCGGCATTCGTCCACCGGCCTCCCGCCGGCGATTGCGAACAGGCCGTAGCGAAGGTGCACCGGGCGCGGCTCCAGGAAGTCGTTCACGACGAAGACGCCCCACTCGTCCTTTAGCTCCACGCAGATGACGCGCAGGTTCGCGAACGCTCGCTTGACGAACCAGAATGCCGGCTTGCGGCGCCGATAGTAGTCGATGGGGGTCCAGCTTGTGCAGGCGGGCCAGGTGTCGTTGAACATCCAGAACACCGCGGACGCCGATTGGAATTTGCGCCGGCGCCAGTTGTCGATGGCCGTCTCCAGGGCCTCGCCGTGCATCAGGCCGGCGTAGCGGACGTAGTCGTCAAACGGCAGGTCGCGCGGCGCGTCGCACAGGTACAGTCGCAGCATGTTGTCGATCATCGGCTCGCCGCGCCAGGTGTTTTGCGTGTTGTCGTGGTGCAGCCAGGTGCGGCTGCCGACGCTTCGCTGCGCCGGCGGGAGAATCTGCCGCAGCGTGGCCGGCGTGCTGGGTCCGAGCAGACCGCCTTCGTTGGGGAACCGGCTGGCGTCGTCGCGGTATTGCCAGAAGTCACCCTTGGCGGAGCCGAGGCCGACGTGCCATGGGTGCTGATCGCCCGTGTGCTGGGCATTGGGATGCGAGCCGTCGGGCGACCACGGCGAGGTCGGCCAGTACGGCCGCGAGCCGTCCTCCGCGGCGATGACGCGTGGGAGGAGCTCGAACGAGAGCGCCCGGTCCGGCCGGGCGGCACGGTCACGTCCTACGATCCAGCCGTCCGTGACGCCTAGTTCGTTTTCGTTGTTGCCGCACCAGAGGGCCAGGCTGGGATGCCGGGAAAGCTCCCGCACGTTGTGGCGGACCTCGCGCTCCACTTCCGCGCAGAACGCCGGATCGTCGCCGGGGTATTGGCAGCAGGCGAACGGCAGATCGTTCCAGACAAGGATGCCCAGGCGGTCGCAGGCGTCGAAAAACGCGTGGTCTTCCCACCGCCCGCCACCCCAGACGCGGAGCAGGTTGAAATCGCACTCGGCGGCCAGGGCAGTCAGCGCGTCGTAATCGTCTTTCGTCACGCGCGGCCAGAGCAGGTCGGCCGGCACCCAGTTGGCACCCTTGCAGAAGATGGGACAGCCGTTGATCACCATGTGGAAGAGCGTCCCGCGGTCCTCGGCCGGCTCCTGGCGGATTTCGACGGAACGGATGCCGGTGCGGCCGGTCCAGGTTTCGAGCGGCCGGCCATCACAAAACAGTGTCACTTCAACGGAATAGAGATGCGGCTCGCCCTGCGACCGAGGCCACCAGAGGCGCGGGTCTTCCACGGCGAGGTCGCAACGGATTTCCGCTTCGCCGGGGGCGACCATGGCCTCGGAACGGGTCTCGATGCCCGTGCCGGGAATCGCGGCCACCAGTGTGAGCGGCCGGCTCGTGTCGGTCACGTTTTCGACGAATCCGCGAATACGGATCGTGGCTTTTTTGTGATCGGGCGACAGCGTCGGCGTGACGGTCACCTGCGCCAGCCGGGCCAGGTCGCACGCTTCGAGCAGGACCGGCCCGGTGATGCCGACATTGATGAGCCGGGGCGACCAGTCCCAGCGGCAGGCGAAGTGCGGCTTGCGCAGGAACGGCCGCTTCGTGGAAGACGCGATGACTTCCAGGTAGTAGTTGCCGGCGTTCCGGTCGGCGTTGGCGAGCAGGCCGGCATCCACACGGACATGGAGGTCGTTGTCGTGATCCTGGAGACGGTTCGTCACGTCGATCCGCAACGGGCGAAATGCGTTGTGTTGCTCGCCGACGTGTTGCCCGTTCAGGAAGACGTGGGCATCCAGGTCGAGCCCGTCGAAAACCAGCCACCGCCGCCCGGCCGGCAGGTCGCGCGGAAGGTCGAACCGCCGCCGATAGAACCAGTACTGCTGTTCCACCCACTGGGCGGCCAGCGTGTTGCAGCCGGCGTAGACATCCTCGATCCAGCCCGCGCGCATCAGGTCCAGGTACACCGATCCTGGTACGCGCGCCTCCACCCACGGGAAGTTCTCCAACCCCGCGGGGATCGCCCGCACGTGCATCATCTCCCCGTACCCGTCAAAGCCGCAGAGGGACCATTGGCCGGAGAGATCCAGGATGCTCGCCTGCTCCTTCATGGCTGGCCATCGTGGAAGGTCACCGTGGACGCGTCAAGGGGGACTGGAAAACCGGAAGCGGGTGGGCCTTTCGCCCAACGCGGGTGTTTGGGGGCGTCGCCGACGCGTGGATCGGGAAAGGGGCTCAACCGCAATGGCTTTGGGATTGAACCCGAACGGCGTGCTTCGGTAGACTGATCATATCCGCCGGCTTGGGCGGAGGTTCGGGGCCTTCGCCGACCGGGTGTCATTTGAGGGGCCTGCCGGGCACGGAGTTGTGCATAAGGGGCTCAAGATGTTCACCACACGAATCTTCGCGATGACCGGATGCGCGCTCACGGTCTGTCTCGCGGCGGCGCCGGCCCAGGGGCAATGCGACCCGCAGGAGGCAGGCAAGCTCATTGCGAGTGAAGCGGGTGCAGGTGATTGGTTCGGGTGTGCCGTAGCGATGGACGGAGACACGCTTGTCGTCGGGGCATCGCGGGACGATCATGCGGGCAAGGTCGATGCTGGATCCGCCTACGTCTTCGTCCGCTCGGGGGCGACATGGACCGAACAGGCCCGACTCACCTCATGGGACGCGACGGACGGCGCCCAATTCGGATGTTCCGTGGCACTCTCGGGCAACACGCTGGTCATCGGCGCCTCTGGGGCGTCCGCGGGCGCGGTGGCGTACTGCGGCGCGGCATGCGTGTTCGTACGGTCGGCCGGCATATGGTCACCTCAGCAGAAACTGACAGCGAGCGATGCGGCCGCCCACGACGAGTTCGGAGTCGCAGTGGCCCTTGACGGGGATACCATCGTGATCGGGGCCCGGGCGGACGACGCGCCAGGCGCAGCCGACAGTGGATCGGCCTACGTGTTCGAACGATCCGTCAGCACGTGGACGGAGGCGGCCAAACTGACCGGTTCCAACCCCCGCACGGGCGATCGCTTCGGCAGTGCGGTGGCAATCGACAGCGAAACCCTCGTGGTGGGCGCCATGATGCAGGGGACCGACGATACCGGAGCGGCCTACGTCTACGGGCGCATCGGCACCGTGTGGACATATCAGAGCACACTGCGGTGCCCTGACCCGGCAGCGTATGATTTCTTTGGCGCATCGGTCGCCATCGACCGCGACACGATCATCGTCACCGCTCCGGGAAGCGCCGGCGGCTCGGCGTATGCCTACGTGCGCGGGACCGTTGGCTGGATTCCGCAAGGCACGCTGGTCCCGGACGATGCGACGTCCTTTGGCAACGCCGTGTCTGTCCGCGGAAACGTGGCAGTGGTCGGGGCCCGCGCTGACGACCACGCGGCGGGAAACGACGCGGGTGCCGCGTTTGTCTTCACCCGCGCGGGCAGCGAATGGATCCAGCAGGACAAGGTGACAGCCTCGGACGCTGCCGCGGTGGACCGGTTTGGCACGTCGGTGGCCCTGGCGGACGCCGAGACTGTAATCGGTGCGTATATGGATGATCACACGGGCCTGTCAGACGCCGGATCCGTCTACGTAGTCGATCTGAACTGCTCGTTCGAACCGGGCGACCTCGATGTGGACGGGGACGTGGACGTGAACGACTTTGTGATTCTTGCAGGCTGCCTGGACGGGCCGCTCGGCGGCTTATCGCCCGGATGCGAGGGTGCGGACCTGGACGGTGATTTGGGCGCGGATCTGGCCGATTTCGGCGTATTCCAGGGGTTGTTCGCGAGCGAGCCGTAGCCGCGCCGCCCGCCCTACCATCTTTTCGTCTCACAAGTACAATCCGGGCGTGGTGATATCCGTCTTCGTCCGCGGCGCCAGCGCGAGGGGCGCCGCGTCTTTCCTGAGAGGATTACTTTCATGCCATCCAGCCAAGGCGCCATCCGGCAGGGTTCTGCTGCATTCAGGTTCTGCGCAACCCTTGCGTATGAAAGCCGCCGAGGAGCCACCGTCTTCTTGATCGCCCTGGTGCTGGCCGGGTGCACCGCGTCGTCAGAAAAGCCGGTTTCGTCAGCCTCCCAGCAGCCGCCTGCCGCGGCAGTGCTCGCGGACATGAAGTTCGACACGCAGGCGTCGGTGCGGGAGTGGTCGTTCAGCAATGGGCCGGAGTGGCCGGGGGCGGCGGGGGCGCTGGCTTGGGCGGCGAAGGTCGGGCACGCGGGGGCCGGGGCGCTGGAGCTGCGTTACGATTTCCGCAACGGCGGGCAGTACGTGGCGGCCATCGTGCCGTTGCCGGCGGAGCCGCCGGTGCAGGCCGTTCGGGTCTGGGTCAAAAAACCCGCGGGCAACCTATTGATCGTCCGGGCGAAAGACCAGGACAACGAGACATTCCAGAAGAACCTTCCGTACCACTACCCGGACTGGCAGCACGTTGAGATTCGGCTGGACCGATGGGAGTTCTCCTGGGGCGGCGACGGCACGTTCCGCGGTCCGCCGCGGGACTTTCACATTCTGGTGGAAAACGACGGGGGCGACCGCGCGGGCTCCATCTGGATCGACGACGTTCAATGGGTCCACTCGCTGGACGCCGAGGAGGGCGTGGCCCGCACCACGTACACCGAGTCGGAGTTTCAGGAGCCGGACCCGTGGGGCTACTCCGGGGCGGAGGGCGGCGGGTTCCAGGCGGGCGTGTGGTCGTACGTGCTGACCGAAGCGTCCGGACAGAGCGCCCTGCCCTACGAACAGGGCATCCTCGGCAAGCCGACCGCCCTGCGACTGACCGTGGACAGCGACGGTTCCGGGCACGAGTTGCTGGCCCGGCTCGGCTCACATTTCCAGCTCTTCGAACGATCGCTGGGAACGCTGGATCGAACCGGGACGATGACCTTCGAAGTACCGATGGGCGACCTGACCGCCTGGCGGCACTTCGGCGGCGAGGACGACGGCATCGTGCGCTACCCCCTTCGGCTGTCCGCGCTGATCCTGAGCCGCAAGGGCGAAATGGAGCGCGGCACGATCCGTCCGCTGAAACTCGAGTTCACCACGGACTACGAGCGGGCCGGCGAGACGGTCAGCATGGTGCCCAGCGTAACGCGAAACGCGGACGGCAAGGCGGAGTTCCGCGTGGTCCTGCGGAGCCTGGCCGACGCACCACTGGCCGGCGAGTTCCATACGACCGTGCCGTCCCGCACGTCCGCCGCCCCTGCAACGACGTCCACGCCGCTGACCCTGCCGCCGGCGGGGCGCCGTGTGACGCAGCGAGTGGTCGTGCCCTGGCAGCCGGGTTGTGTGGAGGGCCGCTTCCAATTCACGTCCGCCGGCCTGACCACGCCCGAAGCGAGCATCACCATCGCGGAACCGCCGGACGGCGAGCCGGACCGGTCGCTCGATCCGGTCAGCCGCATGGGCGCAGGTCTGTATCTCTACCGTTTCCACGGGCGCCCCGAGGGGAAGGAGTGGATGGCCCGCATGTGTGACCTGGCGGCCCGGGCCGGCGTGAAGTGGACGCGGGAGGAGTTTCACTGGAACTGGATCGAGCCCGTGCAGGGCCGGCAGAATTTCGAGTTCTTCGACCAGTTGGTCGACACGGCCACGGAACACGGCATCAGCGTCTACGCCCTCTGCTGCTACTACACCGAGTGGACCGGCCCGCCCATGACGGACGAGTTCATTGAGCCGTATTGCGCATACCTTCAGTCGCTCGTGAAGCGCTACGGCCACCGCATCAAGCACTGGGAGATCTGGAACGAGCCGAACATCTTCTTTTGGCCGGGGCCGAAAGACCTGTACGCCCGTTTGCTGACGCGGGCGTACGAGGCGATCAAGGCGGTGGACCCGGAGGCGCAGGTGCTGGGCTGCTCCACCGCGGGCATCGACACGGGATTCATCCAGATGGTGCTGGACCACGGCAGTCCGTTCGACGCCCTGACCATTCATCCGTACCGGAGCCACCTGGACCCGAAGAAGTTCATGCAGGAGCTGCGCGACGTGCGGAAGCAGGTGGGCGGGCGCGACGTGTGGATCACGGAAATGGGCTGGCCGTCGCATATTGGCGGATTGAGCGAGCGGGACCAGGCGAACCACGTGTCGCGCACGTACGTGTCCGCCCTGGCCTCCGGGGCGGCGCGCAGCGTGGCGTGGTACGACTTCCGCGAAGACGGATGGGACCCGTACTACAACGAGCACCACTTCGGCTTGGTGCGCAACGACCTGACGCCCAAGATCGGCTACCGGGCGCTGGCCACGGCGGGCCGGCTGGTCGGCTCGGCGGCTTTCGAGCGGGAGCTGCCCCTGGGCGACGACATGCTGGCGTTCCTCTTCCGGCACGGCAACCGGCGGATCGTGGTGTTGTGGTCGACGTCGCAGACGCAACTTGTGCGACTGAACGTGGACGGCAACGAAGTGGAGATGTTCGACATGATCGGCCTGCCGGTGCGATGTGCCGGGGAGGGTGAAAGCCGTGTTTTGCTGCTGGAGCGGAACGAGCCGGTATTCCTCGTCGGCAAGGACGGGATGGACGTCTCTCGCGGAGCGCCGCCGGTGCGGGTAACGCTGCCGCGTGCGTCTGCCCATCCCGGCGAGTCCGTCGAAGTCCGTCTGGAAACCGGCCCGGACGCGGAGATGACCGCCGCGCTGCCGCCGCTGGGCTGGGGCAAGTCTACGAAGTTCGTGGACCGCGTCGCCGTGGTTGACGTTCCGGCGCACGCCACACCCGGCAAATATGCGCTGGTGATCTTGCTGCACGTGAATGGTGAAACGTTCCGGCTTCCAATCGAGGTGACGGTGGTGCCGTCGCTGCTGCGCCGCTGAGATGACTGCCCCCATGACCGCAACTCGCCGAATACGTCTGACGCGGGGAGCCGCAGCCGTGGTGTACCTGGCCATCGCAGTGCCGGTATGCCTGTTTTTCGTGTGGAATGACGACGTAAACTCGATGGAAGGCATCATTGCGCTCGGCGCCCGGCACATGCTCGAAACGGGCGAGTGGATCGTGCCGAAGCTCTACGGCGAGGTCTATGCGTTCAAGCCGGCCCTGGCCTACTGGCTGGCCGCGATTCCGGAGGCCCTGCTGGGGTATCAGACGGAGTTGTCGCTGCGCCTGCCCACGGCATTGTGCGGTCTGACGCTGGGACTGGCCCTTTGCCTGGGCATGGGCACGTGGGTAGCGCCGCGCTGCGGGTTGTGGTGTGCGCTGGCCGCCACGACGTCAGTGCTGTTCATCGAGCAGGTGCGGGCTGCTACGTTTGACATGCCGCTGACGCTCGGCACGGGGCTGGCCGTCCTCGCCGCATGTCGAAACCTGGCACTCGAGAAGCCGAGTTGGAGATGGTGGCTGCTGGGCTACATCGGGCTGGCCTTCGGCTTTCTGGCCAAGGGCATACCAGCCATTGCCATCTACGGGCCCGGGTTGGTTGTGGCCGGGCTGGTTCTGGGCCGTTTTCGAGACTTGTTGCGTCCGCCGCACCTGACAGGGGTCGGGCTGTTCACCGCAATCGTGCTGGTGTACGTGTACCTGGCGTACCGGGCCGAGGGGCGGGCCGCGTTTGTCGACCCGCTGACGGAACTGGCGTTTCGCTCGCACGGGTGGAGTCTGCTCGGGGTCGTCGAGAGGGTGGTCCGGCCTGTCGTGATCTTCGTAGCGTTCCTGCCGTTTTCGCTGATTCTGCCGGTTGAGCGGTTCGTCCCGGGCCGCCGCGAGTGGCCGACGCCCGCGGCGCGAATCGGCCGTGCGGCGTGGGCGTTTTTGCTGACGGGCGTGGGCGTCTTCCTGCTCGTTTCCGACTGCGAAACCCGGTATTACCTCCCCCTTGTCGTGCCGATGGCCATGCTCTGCGGACTCGCCGCGGAATCCCTTTCCACCCGCTCGTTTTCAGCGCCGGCCGAGGGATCGTCTGCGCCGGATTCACGACAAGCACGCGACCGCCGCCTGCGATGGCTGGCGGGGCCGGGCGTGCCGGTGGTCCTACTGGGGATCGCGCTGGTTTACTGGGGCGTGTATGCGGGCGTGGTCCAACCCCGGCGAATCGCCAAGCGGTCCGAGCGGCGGATGGCCGAGGCGTTTGCCCCGCATCTGCCTGAGTCGGCAACGGTGTATCTCGACGCCGGCGACAGCGGTTCTTCGCTCTGTTTCTATCTCGATCGCCCGGCCCGCACGTGGGACTTGTCTGACGACTCACCCTCCGCACCAAGCTACTTCATTCTCAGTGACGAGCAGGCCGCTTCGACGCAGAAGCGGTCCGACACGCACTACACGCCGGTGGCCCGCGTGCGAGGTCCCGGCCGGAGCGTATACCATCTGGTTCTGCTGCAACGGAACACGTCGCCGGTTTCCACCGGACCCGCCACGGACGCCGCGCAGGCGACCCCGGCTCCGCGCAACCCTGAAGGAAATGGGGCGGAAGCCACCGGGACACCGGGACAGAAGGATCCGTAGCCGAGCGCATCGGACCCCCGGTTGAAGGGTTATTTCGACGGTTGTTGAAATCACCGGCCGTGACCGGTACGCTCGCTCGCGCGGATAATTCGGCCGTGCAAGCTGGAGATATCGACGAATGACCCAGACAAGCGAAATTCACGAGAATACAGGCTGGAGAAGGCGGGACTTTCTGGCGGGCGTCGGCGCCGTGGGCGCGGCGGCCGCGCTCGGCCCGTGGTCCGTCCGGCGGGCGCGGGCGGACAAGCCGGCGTCGATCGGGGCGGAGGAGTTCACATTCGTTCACATGACGGACATGCACGTCACGCCGAAGCGCCGCGGCGACAAGGGGTACGCGGCGTGCGTGGAGTCGGTGCGGGCGCTGGACCCCCGGCCGGCCTTCGCCCTCATGGGCGGCGACCTGGCGTTCGACGGAAACTACACGCCCAAGGCGGATTTCGAGGAGTACATCCGGCTGTACAAGCAAGTCAGCGACGGACTCGGAATCCCCTACTACAACTGCATGGGCAACCACGATGCGCTGGGCTGGTCCGCCCGCCGCAAGGTGCCGGCGGACGACCCGGACATCGGCAAGAAGATGATCATGGACCGGCTGGAGTGGGAGAAAAGCTATTACAGCTTTGACTTCGGCGGATGGCATTTCGTGGTGCTGGACTGCATCCACCCGGTCCAGGCGTCGCACGGGCCGACCTACGAGCCGCGGATCGGGCAGGAACAGCTTGAATGGCTGGCGTACGACCTGGGCGCCGCGGGCGACCGGCCGAAGGTGGCCGTCACGCACATTGCCGCCTTCTGCAACATGGGTCAACTCAACGGCGACCCGGACCGCAAGGCCATGGACGGGCACATGGTGCTCTGGGACACGAAGGAACTCCGCACGATCCTCGAGCGGCACAAGGTCAAGGCCCTGCTTCAGGGGCACAGCCACCGCATCGAGCAATACTGCATGAACGACGTCTGGTACCTGACGAGTGCCGCGGTCAGCGGCGCGTGGTGGGCGGGAAGCTGGGTCGGGTCGCCCCCGGGCTATACCGTGTTCCGGGCCAAGGGTGATACGCTCACCTGGGAGCACCGGTCGTTCGCCTGGGAGCCGCAACTGGAGCCGGACGACAAGCTGGAACGAGCCAACATCGCCGCACTAAAGGCATACGAAGCCGAGCAGCGCCGGTTGCTGGAGCAGGAGCGAGCGGGGCGCCAGGCGCCGGCATCACAACCCGCCGCCGTGGGATCGTGACGCACCGGCGGCAGACCCACCGCATGAGAATCGGCGAACGCAATGCCATACGCACTGGAAGACCAGATCGGCCAGATGATTCTCCTGGGGTTTCGCGGGACGACCGCCGAACCGCAGTCGACCGTCCTGCGCTGGATTCGCGACTGCCGGATCGGGGGCGTCTACCTCTCCGAAAACGAGACGCCGATGGGCCGGACCATCGGCAATATCGAGTCGCCGGACCAGTTGCGAAGCCTTGCGCAGACGCTGCAGAGCGCCTCGCGTATCCCGCTGTTCGTGACGCTCGACGCGGAAGGCGGGCAGGTCATCCGGCTGAAGGAGCGGTACGGGTTTCCCCCTACGCGGTCCGCCCAGGATCTGGGCACGCGCGACGACGTGACGGAGACGCAACGGCAGTCCGCACAACTTGCACGAACGCTCAAAACCGTGGGCGTGAATCTCAACTTCGCACCCGTGCTGGACCTCAACCGCAACCCGCACAACCGCGCGCTCAACGCCAAGCAACGTTGCTACTCGGAAGACCCGGACGTGGTGACCCGGCACGCCCGGGTCGTGATCGAAGAACACCATCGCGAGCGGATCGGCTGCGTGCTCAAGCACTTTCCCGGGCACGGCAGCACGATCGCCGATTCGCATCTCGACCTGGCGGACGTGAGCGACACCTGGTCGCCGGACGAGCTGGAGCCCTTCCGCCGGCTGATCGCCCTCGGCCTGGCCGACGGTGTGATGACCGCGCACGTGCTGCTGCGGCGGTACGATGCCGAGCAGCCCGCCACGCTGTCGCGAGTCATCCTGACCGACATGCTTCGCAAAGAGCTGGAATTTGAGGGCATCATTCTCTCGGATGACCTGAACATGGGCGCCATCCAGCGCAACTTCCCCTACGAAGAAGCGGTGGCCCGAGCCGTCGAGGCGGGTGTCGACATCGTCCTGAACGCCAACGTGGATCGCTACGATGATTTCGCGGCCGACAAAACGTTCGCCGTACTGACGGAACACGTGAAGAGCGGCCGTCTGAGCCGCGGGCGGATCGAGGAATCCTTCACGCGCATCATGGCGCTCAAGCACAAGCTCGGGCTCGAATAGCCGACCGTCGTCACGGCGAGTTGAATTCCGTCACCGTCTCGACCATGGCCAGGTAGTGCGCGGGAGGAATGTAGTTCGGGATGGAGTTCCCCGAACCGCAGGCATAGGCCCCGCCGGGCGCGGCGTGCTCCAGAACGCGGCGGGTGCGGGCGCGGATGGCGTCTTCCGGGCCCTGGGCCAGCAGGTTCATGTCGATGCCGCCGAGTGTGGCCACGGAACTCCCAAATCGGTCCAGGAATTGCTCCACGGGCAGAATCGTGTCCTCAAAGCTGTGCTTGGCATCAATGCCGATTTCGTGGATGAGGCACGGAAGCACGGCCTCAAGGTTCCCACAACTATGCAGCAGGAACGGCTTGCCGTGCCGGTGGGCCACCTCCACAAAACGCCGGTACCAGGGGAACACGTTCTCCTTCAGCCAGTCCGGGCTCACCAGCGTGGCGTTCCGGCTGCCCAGGTCGTCGCCGAGCCAGAGGGCACAGACCGATTCCATCTGGCCGTAGGTTTCAAACACGCGCAGCAGCGTCCGGCCTACGCCGTCCAGAACCGCCGTCACCAGGTCCGGGTCGTCATAGACGGCGAACATGAAGTGCTCCAGGCCGAGGATGTCCGTCGTGAACTCCAGCACGCCGCCGCAGAAACCGACGAGGGCCATCCCGTCCGGCAGCACGGCCGTGGCCGCGTCCAGCGGACCGAAATCCACGACCGTCGGGGCCGGCCAGCGGAATTGCTCCAGGTCGGCCGCGGTCTGCACCACGCCCTGGTGGGGATTTTGCCACTGTCTGACATCCTCATTGCCCGCCGCCTTCAGTCGGGGCACGTCGAACGGAATGGACGCCGAAATCTTCACGACGTCGTAGCCCATCCGGTGGTGCAGCCGGACCATGGATTGCACAACAGCCTGGGTATGCGAGAGTCCGCTGCCGGGGCGCGGGACCGGCTCGTCCAGAAGCACGGAAGCCACGTCCCGATCGACCGCCAGCTCGATCATCGGGACCCGCCCGCGGTTCCGGCGCCCGACGGCGTCAAGAAACGTGCGGGAGTCGGGCCGGGGCGCGGGCAGGCTGTCGACGCGGGGATGCATGGGGCAGTCTCCTTCAGGCTCCGCTTCTGCAGGACCGGCGATTCAGGCCGGCGCGACACGGACCGTTTGCCGCAGACGGCTCAGCGCTGAATGATCCATTTGCCCCGGTCGGGCCCGCTATTGACACGCACGGCGTGATAGCCGGTCTCCTTCCCGCATTTGGGGCACCGCACCGGAAAATCCTTGAACTTGAACTTGCGCTCGATCACGAAGTGGTGGCCACAGGCCGGGTTCGAGCAGAGCACGTGAAACTGGGCCGTACGCGCCGGTTCACCGCCGACCATCTGCGGCGGCAGCAGCAGGGACGCGCTCCACTGGAGAACAAGCAGGACCACAATCAGTCCGACACCGTACACCGAATACCGCACGGCCGGGGTCTGCCAGATCAGGACGGGGTTTTCGCGAACGATCTCCCACCACTCGGCCAGGCGCGGCCGGACGGTGGGCGCCCATTCCCGCAGGGCGCCGATCCACAAGGCAATCCGGCTTTCCTTGTCCACAGGCATGGTCCGCACCTCGGCCGCCGCGTCTGCTCCATGACATGGACGCCCGGCCAACGCCGGCGTCCACAACCCATTCTATTCCTCATCCGGGACGCTGTGAACAGGATCGGTCGCGGCGTCGTTTTTCGGTCGCTCGGAAGACTCCGTGACGACCACGTGAACGTGGCCGGGGCCGTGCACGCCCGTGATCAGGATGCCTTCGATGTCCGCCGTTTTGCTGGGCCCGCTGATGAGGGTCAGGGCGGCCGGCGGGTCTGGGCTTGCCGTGGCCAGAACGTCCAGGAGGTCGGGCACGATCCGGTCCGCCCGGACGATGGCCACGTGTACCGGCGGAATGAGACTGAGCCCGCGCCATTGCTGCGGGCCGCTGGTGCAAACCAAGCTGCCCGTCTCGGCCACCGCCGCCGCGACGCCGGTGATCCCCACGTCCGCGGAGAACATGGCTTCGTCACCGTCGTTGGGATCCAGCAGACTGGCTTGCGCCTCCAGAACCGCGGCAATCGAGGCGTGGCAATAGAGGGTCGGTTCAAGCAAGACCTTCACGCGGCCGTTCCGCGGCCGGTATTGAGCGATCAGGCCGGCAACATGCGTGGGCAAGACCGCCTCATTGCAGCGAGAAACGAGCATCCCTAACTGCCCGGCTCGCTCCGCGAAAACGGACACAAGCTCAGCCTGCGGGCCCAACCGGCGGGTGCCGGACAGGTCCCAGTCGGGACGCGGGGTTGGACCGATCGCGGCCATTCCTGACTCTCCTGTGCAGCGGACCCTACTCCACTTCGCCGCGCTTCCACAACTCGCGGAACGATCGCGGAGCGGGGCGCGGGACATCGCGATGCCGGGTGAGGCGGGCACCGGGGCCGGGCAGATGCCTCAGCCACCGCCCATCCGCCCAGGGCCACGTGACCAGGCGCAGCAGGCCCTGACCCATTCGATACGTCCACGTGGATGACAGCATCCGGCTCATCAACCGAAACCCCACCCGCCGGGACCACGGTACAACCGATCGCTTCACCTGGTCGCGACGCAGGCGAACCAGCACGTCCGGGATGTCGATCTTCACGGGGCAGACGTCCCGGCACAGGCCGCAGAGGCTGGATGCCTGGGGCAGGTCGGCGTACCGCTCGAAGTTATTCATGAGCGGCGCGAGCAGGCTGCCGATCGGCCCGGGATAGACGTTGTCGTACGCGTGCCCGCCGATTCGCCGAAACACCGGGCAGGCGTTCAGGCACGCCCCGCAGCGGATGCAGCGGAGCACTTCCCGGTACTCACCTGCATGAATGGCCCGCCGGCCGGCGTCCAAAAGCACCACGTGCAACTGCTCGGGGCCGTCCGGGTCGGCAGGCCGCCGCGGGCCGGTGATGAGTGACGTATACACGGTGATCGGCTGGCCGGTGCTAGAACGGGCCAGGACCTTCAGGAACACGGCCAGGTCGGCCGGCCGGGGCACCAGCTTCTCGATGCCGACCAGGGCCACATGCACGCGCGGCCGGGTGGTGGTCAGCCGTCCGTTGCCCTCGTTGGTGCAGATGCAGAGCGTACCCGTTTCGGCCACGGCGAAGTTGGCCCCGCTGACGCCCAGATCGCAGCGCCGGAACACGTCGCGGAGGTATCGCCGGGCGTGCATGGTGAGGGCTTGCGGGTCTTCGGTGTACTCGACGCCCAGCTCCCGCGCGAAGGCCGCGGCCACCATGCGGCGGTTCTTGTGAATGATGGGGGTGACGATATGGCTGGGCCGGTCGTGATCCAGTTGGACGATGAACTCGCCCAGGTCCGTTTCCAGCACTCGAACGCCCGCCGCTTCCAGCGCGTGGGTCAGCCCGGTTTCCTCCGTCGCCATGGATTTGACCTTGGCGCACAGGCTCAACCCGTTCTCGCGAGCAATGCGCACGATGATCTCGTTAGCCTCGGCCGCGGTGGCCGCCTGGTGTACCACGCCTCCGCAGGCCTGCACCGTTTCAATGAACTGCCCGAGGTAGTGGTCGAGATGATCCAGCGTGTGCTGCTTGATGCGGGCGGTCACGTCGCGGAGAGAGTCAAAATCCGTCACCGCCGCCTTGGCAGCCGTGCTGACCAGGATTTTCTGCCCGGCGGCGCTGCCCACCGCCGCCCGCAGGGCCTCGTCGGCCAGGGCCGCGTCCACGTTTGTCGCGAACCAGCGTCGCAGGTAGCTCACGATTCGCCCTCCATGAGGCCCAGCGACTCGGCCAGCACTTCGGCCAGGTGCAGGAAGCGCAGCGGTCTGCCCATCCGCCGGGCGGCGCCCTCCAGCGTGAAGGTGCAGCCCGCTTCGTTGCAGACCACGGTCTGCGCTCCGGTGGCCGCGAGGCGGTCAACCTTGTCCTGCGTGATGGCCTGGCTGATGTTCGGATACAGCGCGTAGAACGCCCCGCCGAACCCGCAGCACTGCTCCATCTGCTCGACCGGGCGGTAATCGACGCCTCCCAGGCCGCTGACCAGCCGGGCCGACTGCTCCGCCGGCTCGATGCCGCGCATATGGCAACTGTAGTGGAAGGTCAGCGGTCGATCCGGGCGCAC
>JAFGJQ010000258.1 GCA_016929015.1 Phycisphaerae bacterium
AGGGCTCGCTCGTGCTTCGGCTTTACGTGGCTCTCGTGTACATGCGCGAAGAACGCCTCAATGATCTGATTGCCGCAGGAGCGAACGTGAGGCGGTGAGCAGGCGAGGGAAGGAAACCCACCGCCCATCGTGGGCGCTACGGCGATTTGACCCGCTCACCTGCGGTCACCTGCTCAACTGTTGACCTGCTCAAACCCCGTGCCGGGGCATGGCCTTCCTGTTCGAGAACCTGGAAGTCTGCCAGAAGGCGGTGGACTTTGCCGACGAATTCGCCGCGTTGACGAAGACCTTTCCGCGCGGCTACGGCTTTTTTGTTGTCCGCCGTCAGAGATGTCCCGGTTGAAACGCCCAGATGTCGGCTTCAGCCGACCGGCCGGTGACCTCACCTTCAGGCAAGGGAGGTCGGCGCCCGCCGGCGATGCCCACTTCGCATCGGCCCGGCTTGTACTCGTCCGCCCGCCGCCATGGCAAGCACAGAAGACACACAACGTGTCACTCTGCGGGTTGCGAGGAGGGGTGACCCTACTCGCCGGACGACTGGCCAAGCAGCACGGTCGTGGGGTCAACGGCGCTGGGCCGGTACTTCTCGATGAGGCTGCGGATCTTCGGCTGGTTGGGGTTCAATTCCAGGGAGCGGTGCCAGTGCTCCAGCGCCTGGTCGCGCAGACGCGGCGTGTTCGGATCGTGCAGGTAGCGGAGCATCGCAATGGACCCCAGCCCGGCATGCGCGGAGGGCAAACGCGGCTCGTGGGCCAGCGCTTCGCGATAGGACGACTCGGCCTCGTCGTACTCGTGCATCAGGAACCGGCAGTAGCCCATGCCCTGATGTGCGGCCGGCAGGGTCGGGTCGATCCTGATGGCCTGCTCCAGGGCGTTGCGGCCCATTTTGAACCGCTGCTGGTTGATGTAGGTGTACGCCAGGTTCACCAGCACCAGCGGCTGGTGGTTGTCGCGTTCCAGCGCATTACGATATGAGGAGATCGCCTCGTAATACTTGCCCTGCGCGTCAAACGCCACGCCCAGGTTCACGAACGCATCGGGCCGGTCCGGATCGATCGTAATGGCCTGCTGGAACTGCTCGACGGCCTGATTCAAATCCCCGAGTTGCTGATAGCAGACGCCCAGATTCAGCCGCGAGTTGAAGTCCTTCGGCCGCAGGTCGCACGCCTGCAGGTAAGCCTGCACCGCGTCGTGGAGGCGCTGCGTGAAGTGGTAGAGTTGGGCCAGCGAGAGGGTGTCCTCGAACGAGAAGGGGTTGAAGCGGACCGCATTCGCGAAGCAGTCGATCGCCCGGTCATACTCGCCCATCCGGCGATAGATGACGCCCAGCCGGTTGTGTACGACGGCCAACTGCGGATCCAACTCCACCGCGGCCTGAAACTCCGCCAGCGCGCCTTCCAGGTCGTCGTGCTTCAGCAAGGAATCGCCCGTCGCCACGTGGTGCTGCGCCTGCGACTGCCGAATCATTGAACATCCGGCCGCCGGCAGGCAGCCGGTCAGCAGGACGATCGTCGCGGCGCGTGTCCAGTGTGACGTTGTGCGGATTCGAGCCATGCCGGGCATCACCCCGTTTCTCCAGATCGGTCCGGGAAGCTCATTTCGATTCAGGAAACCGCTGCGGCAGGATCGGATAGGATCGGGACTCTCCCGCCCACCGCGCGGCTGCCTATCTTACCGATCGGGCGTTGCCATCGCAATTGTCTCAGACCGCCGGGCGGGCATCCCGCAGCCGCTGAGCGGTTTGCTTTTTTGGCCGGTGGGCCTAGTATCCAAGGGCCTTCTCGAACCTCGCCAACCTGGCGGCCAGGGCGGGAATAACGGGCATAATATGCGAAATAACAAGCACTTACTTGTGATTCCGGCCTACAACGAAGACCGATTCGTCGTCGCAATGGTGCAGGCAGCCCGTGCCTTCATCGACAACATCCTCGTCGTGGATGACGGCTCCACCGATCGCACGCCGGCGCTGCTGGCGGACATGCCGGACATCTACGTCATCCGCCATCCGCAGAACCTTGGCTACGGCCGGAGCCTGCGGGACGCATTCGAGTACTCCGCAGAGAACGGATACGACTGGCTGATCACGATGGACTGCGACGAGCAGCACGAACCTTCTGACATACCACGGTTTATCGCCGAGGCCGAACGAGATCAGGCCGACATTGTCAGCGGCTCGCGGTACCTGATTCCGCCGGCGGATGTCGAGGTTGCCCCGGCCGACCGCCGACGGCTCAATGCGTGGATGACCCGAATGGTGAACCAGCGGCTCGGGCTGGCGATCACGGATGCGTTTTGCGGATTCAAGGCATACCGTGTGGACGGACTGCGGCGTCTGCACATCAGCGAGCCGGGGTACGCCATGCCGCTGCAACTCTGGGTTCAGGCGGTGCGGGCCGGCCTGCGGGTGGTTGAGCTTCCGATCCGGCTGATCTACAAGGATCCCATGCGGCGGTTCGGCGGCGGGCTGGACGACCCGGAGTATCGTTACCGTCACTATCTTGACGTCTTCCATCGGGCGATGGCTGCCGGCGCGGCCGCATGTGCCGTGGCCGCCCCGGTCTGTGAGCCATGTTGAACTTCGACCGGCTGGCCACACCGGCCGGACATGGAAGCACCCTCGTCGAGCCGGACCCGAACGCGATGGCCCGGGCCCTTCTTGCCAATCGCGCAGACCTGGATGGTTTGAGCCTCACGCTGGGCGGCGTGGACCTTCGGTCGTACCGGCAGCGGGTTCGGCGCGAACTGGCCGGCGGGACGGCGGGTCCGGTCGTCGGCATCGGGCATCAGCCGGAGTTCATCCACCCAGGCGTATGGGCCAAAAACGTGGCTGCCCACCGGCTGGCGACGGCGGTCGGCGGTGAGGTGATCCACCTTGTCGTGGACAGCGACGCCCCACGCAATGCAATGCTGCACGTGCCGGTGGTTTGCGAGAGTGGCCTGGACGTCCGATCGGTGCGCGTCACCGATGTCCCGGCCGGTACGTCGTACGAGGACTACCCGGCCCTGGACCGTACGGCCGTGGATCGGCTTCGGAATGAACTGGCGCAGGCCATGGGTCCCCGCTTCGACGAATCGCTGCTGCCCCGCTTTCTTGAGGGTGCTCTCACGCCGCGCCGA
>JAFGJQ010000023.1 GCA_016929015.1 Phycisphaerae bacterium
ATGCAACGCCTGGGGCTGCACGGTGGGCATTACGCTCGGCGGCACCGCGGCCATCGTGCAGCGGATCGTCTGGAAGGAGATGCTGGAGTGGCAGCTGTTCGTGTCCATCACGCTGCTCACCCTGGTCGCGACCATCCTCGGCTCGCTGCTGACCACCCCGGATACGCTCGAGCGGCTGCGGCATTTCTATCGCACCACTCGCCCGTTCGGCCTGTGGCGCCCGGTCCGCGAGACCTTCAGCGCGGCGGAGCAGCGCGTGCTGACGGCCGAGCACCGCAACGACATCATCGCCGTGCCGTTCGTGCTGCTGTGGCAGATCACGCTGTTCCTGCTGCCCATGCAGCTTGTGATTCGCAACTACGCGGTATTCTGGCGGATTCTGCCGGCCTTTCTGCTGGGCTGCGCCGGGATGTACTGGTTCTGGTACCGCAAACTCCCGCCGGCCAAGCCCGTCACCGCGCTGATGTCGCCGCCGGGGCCCCCACCCACGGCTCCCTGACTCCCCGACCGCCCGCGCACGCCCCCCGGACAACGATGCAACGAAGGGGGTCGCCGGGCAAATCGCGAGTTGCGAATGACGAATTGCGAATTGCGAATGGCAAGCGGAGGATACTACGCCACTGCTTCTTGAGTAGTGCCCGTCCCTCGCATGCCACGGCGAGTCGCCTGCGGAAACCAGCCGGTCTCGATGCGGGCGCGCCGGGCGGGCGCCGGCCGTCGTTTGAATGCTCCTGCCGCCCCCACTATCATGCCGTGCCCTGCAACGGAGTTGGGGGTCCACCGGTGCATGAGCCGACAATAACGATCTCGGCGGGTGTCCTGCGGGCTGGAGCATGAACGTCAATCGGAATCCGACCATCCCGGAACTGCGCCGCTTCGGCTGGGTGACGCTCGGTGGGTTCGCCGTGCTGGGGGCCGTGGCCTGGTACCTGGCCGTCAAGCCCGAGGGGGCGTGGCGGCCGGCGGACTGGGGCTGGACCGGTGCGGGCAAGCAGGTCGCGGCCCTCGTTTTGTGGGCTCTGGGGCTGGCAATGCTGCTCGTCTGCCTGAGTGCGCCGGGGGCCGCGCGGCGGGTATACGTCGGCTGGATGACCGGGGCGATGTGCATCGGCACCGTGGTCACCACGATCGTGCTGTCGATTCTGTTCGTGGTGCTGCTGCCGGTCTTTTCGCTGATTCGGTTTGCCGACCCCCTGCGGCTGAAACGCAAGCCGCCGGGTGAGAGCTACTGGGAAGACCACCGCCATCACGAACCGACGCTGGAGCGCACCATCCGGCCGTTCTGACGGATTGTGCGACAACGGAAAGGACTTGCTGCGTGTACGTGCTGGGCATCTCCTGCTACTACCACGATGCGGGCGCGGCCCTGGTGCGCGACGGGCAGCTCGTGGCTGCGGCGGAGGAAGAGCGTTTCAACCGCCGCAAGCACTACAGCGACTTTCCCGCGCTGGCCGTGAAGTATTGCCTGGACGAGGCGGGCATCACCATCGACGAGGTAGACTACATCGGCTTCTACGAAAAGCCGCTGGTCAAGTTCTCCCGTATCCTGGAGACCATTCTGGCCGGCTGGCCGCGGACGTACTGGAGCTGGGTGCGTTCCATGCCGGTCTGGCTGGAGACGAAGCTGCGGGCCGGGGCCACGATTCAGGAGCAGCTTGGGACGGACAAAGGCATCTACTATTGCCAGCACCACCTGGCCCACGCGGCCAGCGCATTTCTGGTGTCGGGGTTTGACGAGTCCGCGATCATCACGGCCGACGGCGTGGGCGAATGGACCACGACGAGTTGGGGCGTCGGCCGGGGCACGGAAATGGAGATTTTGAAGGAGATTCGCTTTCCCCATTCCGTGGGTTTGCTGTTCAGCGCCATCACCGCGTACCTGGGCTTCCGGGTGAACGACGCGGAATGGAAGGTGATGGGCCTGGCCCCGTACGGCAAGCCGACGTTCGTGGACCGGTTCCGCGAAGTGGTGGACATCCGCGACGACGGCAGCTTTCGGCTGAACATGAAGTACTTCGCCTACACGTACTCCACGCAGAGAATGTTCAACCGCCGGTGGGAAGCGCTGTTCGGGCGGCCAGCCCGCCGGCCGGAGGGCCCGCTTGAATCATTCCACGAAGACATCGCCCACTCCGGCCAGAAGATCGTGGAAGAGATCATGGTCAGGATGGCCACGCACGTGTATCGGCAGACGGGGATGGAGAATCTGTGCGTGGCCGGTGGCGTCGGACTGAACTGTGTGGCGAACTGGCGGATGCTGCAGGAATCGGGTTTCCGGCGGATTTTCATCCAGCCGGCGGCGGGTGATTCCGGCGGGGCGTTGGGTACGGCGTTCTACCTGTACAACTCGGTGCTGAAGAACCCGCGGACGTTTGTGATGAAACATGCGTACTGGGGGCCGGGCTTTCGCGACGAGCAGGTGGAGGCGGCGCTGCAGGCGACGAACCTCGCGTATGAGCCGTACCACAGCGAGGAAGACCTGTTGAACGCGACGGCTCGTCTCCTTGCCGAGGGCAAGGTGGTGGCGTGGTTCCAGGGTCGGCTGGAGTTCGGGCCGCGGGCGCTGGGGGCACGCTCCCTGCTGGCCGACGCGCGCAACCCGAAGATGAAGGAGATCATCAACGCGAAGGTGAAGTTCCGTGAGAGATTCCGGCCGTTTGCGCCCAGCGTGCTGAAGGAGCGGGCGCATGAATACTTTGAGATGCCGGCCGGCATGGACGCGCCGTTCATGCTGCTGGTGCCGAGAGTTCGGCCGGACAAGCGGGCGGAGGTGCCGGCCATCACGCACCAGGACGGGACCGGGCGGGTCCAGACGGTGACGGAGACGGAGAACGGCCGGTTCTACCGGCTGATCCGCACCTTTGGTGATCTGACAGGCACGCCGCTGGTGTTGAACACGTCGTTCAACGTTCGGGGTGAGCCGATCGTCTGCACGCCGCAGGATGCGATCCGCACGTTTCTGAATACGGGTGTCGACGTGCTGGTGATCGGCAAGTGCGTGGTATCGACCAAGCCGGGCCGGGTAGACTACGATGCGGGCATGAAGCGGAGCGTGGCCCTGGAGGCCGGTGCTCTGACGGAATGAGATCGCCCGATGGGCGGAGTGGATGGGAACATGGCCAAACCGTCGTTGGCGAGAGAGTTTCTGGCGTTCATTCGGCACGAGAAGAAGTGGTGGATGATTCCGCTCGTGGGCGTGCTGCTGCTGCTCGCCCTCCTTATCGCCTTCGCCGGCACGTCGTCGCTGGCTCCGTTTGTGTACCCGCTGTTCTGAGTTCCGGGCGGCCTTTTCCGCCGCGCGTCAGGCCGCCTGCTTCCGCCGGCCGAACGTCTTCTCGATGATCACGTAGAACAGCGGCGTGAACAGCACCACCAGGATGGTGCCGGTGATCATACCGCCCAGCACCACCGTGCCGATCGCATTCATGGCCCCTGCCCCGGCGCCCGTGGTGAGGGCCAGCGGCAGCACGGACAGGCCGGTCGTTGTGGAGGTCATGAGGATCGGGCGGAGCCGCAGCTTCACCGCCTGGAGCGACGCCTGCACGAGGCTCATTCCTTCCGCGACCCCGGCCATGGCAAACTGGACGACCAGGATGGCGTTCTTGGTGGCCAGGCCCAGGGTGTTCAGCATTCCAATCTGGAAGTAGACGTCGCTGGGCAGGTCGCGCAGGTTCGTGGCCAGCGTACCGCCGATGATTCCCAGCGGCAGGATCAGCAGAACGGCGAACGGCACGCCCCATTTCCCGTACAGGGCCGCCAGGAAGAGGAACATGGCCACGATGGAGAAGACATACAGCGGCGCCGTCTGTTTGCTGGCCATTCTTTCCTGGTAGGACAGGCCGGTCCAGTCATGGCCGAAGCCCTGCGGCAGCTTGGCCGCCAGTTCCTCCATGGCCTGCATGGCCTCGCCGGAACTCCGGCCCGGCGCCGGCTCGCCCAGGATGCTGCGGGACGGGAAGCCGTTGTATCGCTCCAGCCGGGGCGAACCACTCGTCCAGCGGCCGGAGGCAAACGAGGCATAGGGGACCATCTTGCCGGCCGTGTTGCGAACGTAGAGCCGGTCGAGGTCTGAGGGAAGCATTCGATACGGGGCGTCCGCCTGGACGTACACGCGCTTGACGCGACCGCCCTGGATGAAGTCGTTGACATAGGCGCTGCCGAAGGCGGCGGCAAGCGTGTTGTGAATGGACGAGATGGGCAGGCCCTGCGATCCGGCCTTCTCCCAGTCCACGTCCACCCGGTATTCGGGCACGTCTTCCAGGCCGTTAGGGCGAATGCGGGTGAGTCTCGAATCCTGCATCGCCATGCCGAGGAGCTGGTTGCGGGCCTGCATCAGGTCGGCGTGCCCGCTGCCGCCGCGGTCCACAAGCTGGAAGTCGAACCCGGTGGCGTTGCTCAACTCGATGATGGGGGGCGGCGCAAATGCAAACACCATTGCGTTCCGAAACGTCGCGAACCGAGCCATGGCCCGGTCTGCAACCCTCTGGACCCGCAGGTCCGGCCGGTCGCGCAGGTCCCAGTCTTTCAGCTTCGCAAACACCATTCCGTTGTTCTGCGCGCGGCCGGAGAAGCCCATGCCGACGATCGTCATGCAGGAATCAACCGCCTCCGACTCCTGTTCCAGGAAGTGGCGCCGCACTTCATCCGCGACGGTTTGCGTTTGCTCCAGCGTGGCGCCGGTGGGCATCATCACCTGGCACATGAGGATTCCCTGGTCTTCGTCCGGCAGGTATCGCGTGGGCATTCGCAGAAACAGGTACCCCGTGCCCCCCACAATCAGAAGGTACACGAATGTGAGCCGCAGCTTCCGGGCAAGCCCGTAGCCGATGACGCGCAGGAACACGTCGCGGAACCGGTAGAACACGCGGTCAAACGCAAGAAAAAACGGCCGCAGAAACCAAACGGCTGCTTCCGCCGCCTCGTGCCCCTTGGGCACCGGCTTGAGGATCGACGCGCACATCACGGGGTTCAGGATCAGGGCCATGGTCAGGGACAGCACCATGGACGTGATGATGGTTACGGAGAACTGACGGTAGATGACTCCCGTGGACCCGCCGAAAAAGGCCATGGGACCGAACAGGGCCGTCAGCACCAGGCAGAAGCCGATCAGGGCGCTGGTGACCTGTCCCATGGACTTGGCGGTGGCCTCCTTCGGCGAGAGTCCCTCTTCGCTCATCAGCCGCTCCACGTTCTCCACCACGACGATGGTGTCATCCACGAGCAGCCCGATGGCGATCACCATGGCAAACATGGTCAGCATGTTGATGGAGTACCCGAACACACCCAGCGCGGCGCAGGTGCCCAACAGCACCACCGGCACCGAAATGGTGGGAATCAGCGTCGCCCGGATGTTCCCCATGAACAACCACATGACCAGGAACACCAGCACGATTGCCTGGAGCAGGGCCTTGACCGCTTCGCGAATGGCCACCCGGACGAACGGCGTGGTGTCGTAGGGATAGACGATCTTCAGCCCCGGCGGGAAGTAACGGCTCATCTCCTCCAGCCTGGACTTCACGGCATTGGCCGTACTCAGGGCGTTGGCGCCCGGTTCCATCCGAATGGCCAGCCCGCCGGCGGGTCGGCCGTTGTAGTTGACGTCGATGTCGTAGAAATCGGTTCCCAGTTCCGTTCGCCCCACGTCGCTGACGCGCACGGTCGAACCGTCCGGGTTGTTGCGCAGAGGAATCGCGGCGAATTCTTCCGGCGTCTGGAGGAGGTTCTGAACGACGACGGAGGCGTTCAGACGCTGGCCCTCGACCGCCGGCAACCCGCCGAACTGGCCGGCGGAGACCTCGACGTTGTAGGCCCGCAGCGCCGCGATGACGTCTTCCACCGTCATGTGGTAGTCGGTGAGCTTGTCCGGATTCAGCCAGACCCGCATCGCATACTGGGAGCCGAACACCTCCACCTCGCCGACGCCCGGCACGCGGGCGAGGACCTTCTCCAGGCTGGATTGGGCATAGTCCCGCACGTCGATGGCGGTCATGCTGCCGTCTTCGGAGACCAGGCCCACGATCAGCAGGTAGTTTCGCGTGGATTTGCCGACGCTGATGCCCGACCGCTGGACGACTTCCGGCAGGCTGGCCATGGCGAGCTGGAGCTTGTTCTGCACCTTGGCCCAGGCCAGGTCCGCATCGGTCCCGGGGGCAAATGTGAGCTCGACGGCCGACGAGCCGGACGAGTCGCTCGTGGAGGACATGTAGATCATCCGGTCCAGCCCGGTCATCTTCTGCTCGATGATCTGGGTGACGCTGTTCTCCACCGTCTCCGCCGACGCGCCCGGATAGAAGGCGGTGATACGGATCGACGGCGGGGCGATGCTCGGATACTGCGCGACGGGCAGGTTGTAGATGGCCAGCGCGCCGAGCAGCATGATGACAATGGCGATGACCCAGGCAAAAACGGGCCGATCCAGGAAGAATCTCGAAAGCATGACTGACTCTCTCCGATCAGTTCGCGGCCGACGGTGCGCTGGTGGCTGGGGTCGGGGACGGGTCCGGACCCGTCTTGGCCGGGGTCACCCGGACGGACGCGCCGGGCCGGACCCGCTGAAGGCCCTCGACAATTACCCGGTCACCGGGGTTGAGTCCGGACGCGGCCAGCCATTTGTCCGCCATGGCCCGATCCGCGACGATCGTCCGCTGCTGAACCTTGTTGTCGGCGTCCACCACCATCACGTAGGGTTCGCCTCGGGGGTTGCGTGAAACCGCCTGCTGCGGCACGAGAATGGCCCGATCGAGGACGCCTTCTTCCAGAACCGCTCGCACAAACATGCCGGGCAGAAGCGTGTACTCCGGATTGGGAAACACCATTCGCAGAGTCACGGAGCCGGTGGTCGGATCCACGGTCACGTCGCGGAACTGGAGCGTGCCGGTCCGTGAATACGGGGTCCCATCCTCCAGAAACAACTTGACCGGGCTCTGTGCGGCGGCATCACCCACGACGGAGCCGCCGTTCAGGGTCCGTTGCAGACGGAGCAGCTTGGCCGTTGACTGAGGCACGTCCACGTAGATGGGATCAAGCTGCTGAATGGTCGCCAGGGCCAGCGGCTGATGCGCCGTGACCAGGGCGCCGACCGTCACGTTGGATTTGCCGATGCGTCCGGAAATGGGGGCCGTGATCCGGGTGTAGGATAACTCGATGCGCGCACTTTCCACCTCGGCCGCCCGCAGTTCGACCGTCGCCTCGCCCTGCTTCAGGGCGGCGACGGCCTCGTCGACGTCCTGTTCACTGACCGCACGATTGGCCAGGGCGCGGGTGCTTCGTTCCGCCCGGGCCTGCAGCGCCGGAACCTGGGCCTTGGCCACGGCCAGGGCGGCCTTGGCCTGGTCGTAGACGGCCTGGTAGCGGGACGGGTCGATTTCGTACAGAACGTCTCCCGCCTTCACGTCCTGTCCTTCCTCAAAGCGGCGCGACTGAAGGATGCCGCTCACCTGGGGCCGGACTTCGGCCTCCAGATACGCCGACGTGCGGCCCGGCAGGTCGGTGGTTAACGACACCGGTTCCGGTGCGACGACGACCACGGCCACTTCCGGCGCTTGCTGCACGGCGGCCGGTGGCGGCTCCGAACGGCAGCCGGACCGCACAGATCCCACGGCAAGCAACGCCAGAACCGTTACAGAACCCAAAACACCTTTCAGCATCGGATACCTCGTCGTTGTCAAACGGAGCAGGGCACCGGCGGAACGGCGTCCGCCGTTTCCTCGGCCTCACTCCTCGTTCGTCGGGGTGGTCGCACTCTCTCCATTTCGGTCCGGCTTGGTTTCCCAGGGCAGATTCATCTTCCCGCCCGAAAGGATGAAGTCGAGCGGGTGCGCGAGCACGGCGGAGCCTTCGTCCGGATCCTCCGCCGGAGGAGTCTGGTCGGGCGACCAGCCGCCGCCCAGCGCCTTGTAGAGGGCCACAAGGTAGACGGCCACCTGCCCGCGGCTCTGCGCGACGGCGTTGTCCAGGTTCACCAGCGAGCGCTGTGCGGCCAGCACGTTCTGGAAATCGGTCAGGCCGTCCTCGTAGCGTTTCTCCGCGATCTGCACCGCCTGGCGAGCCGCTTCGGCGGCCCGCAGCAGGGCGTCTCGACGGGCCTGTTCGTTCTTGTAGGCCACCATCGCGCTTTCAACGTCCTGTAGCGCCATCAGCAGCGTACGCTCGTAGGATACGTAGGCGTAGTGCGTGGCCGCCTCCTGCGCGGCGATCCGGCTCAGATTCCTCAGCCCGTTGAAAAGGCTCCAGTGGACGGCCGGGCCCAGCCCGTACGTCACGCTCCGCCCATCCAGCATGTGGCTGAAGTCTCTCGCGTCGAACCCGAGGGTCCCCGACAGGGTGAACCGCGGATAGAGATCCGCGGCCGCCACGCCGATCCGTGCGGTCTGGGCGGCCAGGCGCCGTTCAGCGGCGCGAATGTCCGGCCGCCGGCGGAGAAGGTCGGTGGGCACGCCGACAAACGTTTCGGATGGCGGTTGCGGGATGGCTCGCGACGCCGACAACTCGTCATACAAGGCGGCCGGCTCGCCGCCGAGCAGCACGCCCAGGCGGTAGACGGCCAGGGTCAGTCCGGACTCCAGCAGGGGAAGCTCCGATTCCGTGGTCGCCAGGTTGGTCCGGGCCTGGTGCACGTCCAGTTCCGACGTCAGTTGGGCGTCAAACCGGGCCCGGGTCAGCGAGAGCGTCTGCTTCTGCAACTCGATGTTGCGCCGGGTGGCCTCGATCTGACTTTGCAGAGCGCGGACGTCGATGTAGGTTGCGGCCACCTCGGCCAACAGGCTGACCTGGACGCTCCGGTAGTCTTCCACCGTGGCGGCCAGCTCACTATCTGCGGCCTCGACGCTGCGCCGGATGCCGCCGAACACGTCGATTTCCCAGGAGGCGTCAAACCCGGTCGTGAACAGGTTCATCTCGTCCGTGTCCGGCAGTTTCGAGCGGCCGGGGATCATGCCGACGAGGTTGCCGGCCACTGAACTCGCCAGCCCCGGCACCTCCGGCAGGATGGTTCCCAGGCCCTGTGTGAGATAGCCGCTCGCCACGCCTCGTGCGACCGACTCGGCGAACGTCGCGTTGCTGCCGGCGGCCCGCCCGATGGCGCCGCCGAAGAACCCGTTGGCGCTGTACTTTGTGCGCTGGTAGCTGCCCTGGCCGGCCAGCGACGGCAGAAGTTCGCCGGCGGCGACGCCGCGCAGGGCGCGGGCCTCCCGGACGCGGAGCATTGCGAGGCGGAGATCCAGGTTCCCTTCGACGGCACGATGAACCAGGCTGGAGAGCTGGTCATCCGCGAAGACCAGCCACCATTCGTGCAGGTTGGCGGCGCCCGGCGCCAGTCCGTCCGTCGCGGCCTGGTGCCATTGCGGCGGAAGCGCCGGCTCCGGAGCGTGATACTGCGGCCCCACGGCGCAGCCGGACACGATGCAGCCCAGCAGAACAATCGCCATGCCCCAACGTATGTTCATTTCAGGTCCCCCGGCTCCATCCCCTCTGCGGCGTCGGTGCATTGAATCCCGGTCTCCCGGCAGGGCGTATCCTCTACCACGGATACGCCTCCGCGGAAAGCGCCCGACAAACCCGCCGCGCGGCCGGGCCGTCGCCCGGTCCTCGTCGCACCATGCGCCCGTCGACCTCACGCAGACTGGGTCACGAGTCATGTGGCCATGGACGAACATGGATCCGCTCTTGGGAATCGGCGGCACCGGTTCCAACGGTACCGCACACCCGGCGCGTCGTTGCGTCCCGACCGGCCGGGCGACCGGAGGGCCGTTCAGAGGACAATTCTAGACGGGGTTCGGGCACCTGTCAAACGAAAGTTTCAAAACTTCGTTTGACAACGGCGGCCCGGCGCGTGTATTCTTGTCGGGGGAGCACGCGGGGCGGGGATCGCCTCACGGCCCCCCGGCGAGGATTTCATGGACGGACCCCACCGCGGCAACGGACCGGTCACCCGCGAGAAGCTCATCGACGCGGCCGGGGAGATCTTCGCGGAGAAGGGGCTGCACGGGGCGTCCATTCGCGACATCACGAAGCGCGCCGGCGCGAACATCGCATCGGTGAACTACCACTTCCACGATAAGTTCGAGCTTTACACGCTCGTCCTGCGTCAGGCGCACGAGGGCGTGGCGGAGGCCATGAACCAGCCTCTCCGCGCCGACACGCCGGAGGGTCGGGTCCGCGAACTTCTCTCGGCGATGCTCACGTCGGCACTGGATCCGTCCCGGCCGAAGTGGCACCGGCAACTGGTCAGCCGGGAACTGCTCGATCCCACGCCGGCGCTCGATCTGATGCAGGACATCATGCAGCGCCCGTGCGAACGCCTCTGGGAGGTGGTCCGGGAAATCCGGCCCGACCTTTCCGAACAGCAGTTCATGCTCACGGTGTCCGGCGTGTTGGCGCAGTGCCTGTTTCACGTCCACCACGGGCATATTGCCAGGCGGATGTTCCCCGGCGTGTCCGGGCCGTCTCTGCGCACGTTGGTTGACCACATATCCGAGTTCTCGCTGGCGGCCCTGCGCGGATTGCACGCCAGGGGATCGCGCGGACGCCGCAGCCCGGCACGCGCACCCGTCGCTCGCCCCACCACCGGGGCAAAGCGGCGCAAGTCGCCGCGCGGCAAAGGGTGAAACGGCCTTTCCCTGGGTGAGGGCCGCCACGTCTGCTGAAGGAGGTGACCATGAGCCTGCGAATGGTCGAGATGGTGGTGCAGGAGGCCGCAGGGGCGGACCTGGCGGCCTTGTCTGAGGAGTTGCGAGTACTCGGTTTGTGGCGAGAGCAACTCCAGGACGAACAGGTCCTTCTACGCCTGCTGGTGCCGAGTGAAAAGACCGAGGCGGTCATTCAGGAGCTGGAAACCCGCTTTCAGACCAGTCCGGGGTTCCGGCTGGTGATCTTCGAGGTACAGGCGACACTGCCGCAGCCGGAGATTGAAGAGCCCGAACAGGAGGAAGGTCAGCAATCCCAGGAGGAGGAACAGAAGGACCCGCTGCGCATCGCGTGCGACGAACTGGTCCAGAAGTTGTCGAGCGGTGCCGTGGTGAACCGCGTGTTCCTCGTCACTGTCGTTCTCTCAACGGTGGTCGCGGCGATCGGCCTGATCCGGGGCAACGTCGCCGTGATCATCGGGGCCATGGTGATTGCCCCGCTCCTGGGACCGAACATGACGCTCGCCGTGGCCACAACCTTGGGCGACCCGAAGCTGGCCCGCAACGCGCTGCGCGTCAACGCGATCGGGCTGCTCCTGGCCCTGCTCCTGGCGATCCTCATCGGCGTGGCGGTGCCGGTGGATCCGTCGGTGCAGGAAATCGCCGACCGGACCAAGGTGGGATTGAGTGACGTCGTCCTGGCACTGGCGGCGGGCAGTGCGGGCGCGCTGGCGTTCACGACCGGCCTTTCAGCGGCCGTCGTCGGCGTCATGGTGGCTGTGGCGCTTCTGCCGCCGCTGGCCACCGTCGGACTTCTGCTGGGCAGCGGTCATCCCCAATTGGCGCTCGGCGCGCTGCTGCTGACCCTGACAAACATCGTCTGTGTGAACCTGGCCGGCGTGGCCACCTTTCTGTGGCAACGGGTGAACCCGCGGCATTGGTGGGAGGCGGATCGGGCCAAACGAATGGTGCGCGTTGCCGGCGCGATCTGGCTGGCATTGCTGGCCCTGTTGGTGGCCCTCATTCTGGCCGCCCGGTATTGAAGGCGTCTCCCTGGCCGAATCATTCGGCAAGACGGGATGATTCGACATCGCGTCTTCCGGATGAATCGTTACCCCCGCCCCTCTCGACGAATGCTTTCGTCAGTGGTCGCAGCACTTTTTGTACTTGCGGCCGCTGCCGCACGGGCTTGCGCTTGAAACGGCGACCGGCCATGCGCGTCCCGGTGCCGCGGCTCAGTTCCGCTCGAGCACGACCCGATAGCGGGCCTTGCCGGACCGCAGGTGCTCCAGGGCGTCGTTGATCCGGCTCATCGGGAAATGCTCGGTCACCGCCTCGATCCGGTGACGCACGCAGAATTCGAGCATGTGAGCGACCGTTGCGGGGCTGCCCAGTGCGCTGCCGGAAAGCGACCGCTGCGCGCCGATGAGCGCAAACGCGGAAACCGGGATCGGCTCCAGAACGCCGCCGACCACGTGCAGCCGGCCGCGAGGGGCCAGGGCCGCGAAGTACTTGTCCCAGTTCAACGGCACGTTGACCGTGGACAGGATCAGGTCGAACGTGCCGGCCACCGCGTCGAGGGCCGCGTCGGAGCGGGAGTCAATGGTCTGGTGCGCGCCGAGCCGCTTCGCCTCAGCGGCCTTGCTCTCGCTGGACGTGAAGGCCGTGACTTCGCAGCCCCACTTGTTGAGGAACTGGAGGGCGAGGTGTCCCAGTCCGCCGATCCCCACCACACCCACGCGGTGGGTAGGCAGGATGCCGAGCTGGACGATGGGATTGAATACGGTGATGCCTCCGCAGAACAGCGGGCCGGCCTTTTTCGGGTCCACGCCTTCCGGCAGTGGAATGGCCCACGCCTGGTGACAGCGCACCTTGTCGGCAAAGCCGCCGTGCCGACCGACGATCGTTTGCTCGCTGGACCGGCAGAGATTGTGGTCGCCGGCCATGCAGTGGCGGCAGGTCATGCAACTGCCGCTATACCAGCCCAGCCCCACGACCTGCCCGACCCGCAGGTGCTCAACCCGATCACCCACCGCTGCGACGGTGCCGACCACCTCGTGCCCGGGAACGATGGGGTATTCCGTGATGCTCCAACTGTTGTCGAGCATGGAGAGATCGGAATGACAGATGCCGCACGTGGCGACATCGATCTCGATCTCGTCCGGCCGCAGCCCGCCGACCTCGTACTCGAAGGGTTCCAGCACGCCGCCGGGCTTCGATGCCGCATACGCATGGATCGTGGTCATCTTCGTCCTCGCGAATCAAGGTTTCCGGCCCATCCTCTCGCTCCGGCCATCACGGAGCCGACCGCCCCAGATTGTAGTCGCCGGATGGTCCGGGTCCACATACGTTGCCGATTCAAGCCCGGCAATCGCCCGCCAGCCGCGCGATCTTGGCCGCGTGCGTCGTCTTGCCCTATACTTCGTGTCATGGACCGAAAGCAGGCGGAAATGCGGATTCGCGAGTCAGGGTTGGCCCGTCATGCAGACGTGCTTATCCGGCATCTTGCGCCGTCCGCGCGAATTGAACTGGCGGAGCGGCCGGCCGATCACAAGGATGGTGCGGCGGCGTCGCATTTCGGCGGTTTGCCGACGTTGCCCGCGGGTACGGAGTGGCCGCGGTGGGACCGGGGCGATCACCTCCGGGATCAGATTGCCCGGATGGAAGAACGCCTCAAAGAACGACCGAAAGCGACCGCCTTGCGCAGCATCGCGGACGGGCTCCGCAAGAGTCTGACAGAACCCGTGGCTCCACTGGCTTTCCTCGGGCAGATCGACTTGGCGGAAGTTCACGTCTCGGTTTCGCTCCCGGGCTGGCCGCGTGACGGCAAGCTTTGCTTCTTCTACGATTGGTCCCTTCAGCCGTGGGGCTTTGATCCGTCCGAAAGAGGCTCTTGCCGCGTCATTTACTGTGCGTGTTCTGAATTCGCGAAGGCTCTCGAGCCCCCGAGCGATGTGCCGGAGGGCGCCAGGTTCCCGGAACGGCCCATCCGTTTCGTTCCCGAATGGCTGCTGCCCCCCTCACTGGAAGTCAGCAGGCGTCGGTTGATCGACCCCAAGGACGACGACTACCACGACTTGCGCCGGCAGTTGATCTCGGGCGATGACGACGAGAATTCCCCGATCCACCGCTGCGGGGGTCATCCGCAGGAGATCCAGGGCGACATGCGCGTCAAGTGCCAGCTCGTCACCAACGGTCTGTACTGCGGAAATCCAAGCGGCTACGAGGATCGCCGCGCGGTTCACCTCGCGCTGGGTGCGGTCGACTGGCAGCTCGTGCTCCAGATCGATTCGGACGAAGAGCTCGGATGGATGTGGGGCGACTGCGGGCGGCTGTACTTCTGGGCCCGCCGGCCGGAAATCGCTCAGGCCGACTTCGCCGGTGCGTGGGTTGTGCTTCAATGCTACTGACCCCGCCTGACGTGCGGGCCGGTCAGGCGTAACGTCGATGACGGGTGGACAATGGCGAAACCCCGAGCCGGGCGGCCGCCGGCTGGCAATCGGAGGGGGTCATGGTGTAGACTGTGCGGTCGCTCGGATGACTGCTCGGGAGCACTGCCGTGTTGACTCGCATTGAGGCCATCAACTTTCGTTCGTTGCGGTACGTCTCAGAGCGCGTGTCCGCCTTCCAGACGCTGATTGGCCCGAACGGGTCCGGCAAGAGCACTTTTCTGGACGTGGTGGGGTTTCTGGGAGACATGCTGCGGGTCGGCCCGCTTCGGGCCATCCGAGGCGAGGGCGAACTGGTGCCGCCGCGCGCGGCCGATCCTCTGCATTTGTGCTGGATGCGGCAGGGCACTTCGTTTGAGCTGGCGGTGGAAATGGATATCCCTCCCGACCGGCTGGCGCGGCTTGGCAACGGCAAGCCCAGGCGAGCGCGATACGAGGTGCTCATTGATGTCGGAGGGGACGGCGGAGAGGTGCGGCTCGTGACCGAGACCTTCTGGTTGATTCCTGCGGAGGAGCATAATGAGCGACGGGTGGAGCGGACCCTCTTCCCGGAACTCAGGCAGCCACCGGCACCGATCGTGCGGCAGCCGGGGAAGCACACGCCGCCCGGCTGGAAGAAGGTCGTCAGCAAGAATGAAAGCGGGACCGACTACTTCATGTCTGAGACCACCGGGTGGAACAATCCATTTCGGCTCGGTCCCGGAAAATCAGCCCTGGCGAATCTGCCGGAGGACGAGGAGAAGTTCCCCGTGGCCACGTGGGCGAAGCGAGCGCTCATGGAGGGCGTGCGCAAGGTCGTCCTGAACGCGGAGGCGATGCGAAGGCCCAGTCCCCCCGGTTCGCCTCGTCATTTTCTCCCTGACGGTTCGAACCTTCCGTGGGTGGTGCAGGCGCTTCGGGAGAAGGACTCCGCCGGCTTCGAGCGCTGGATCGAGCACCTGCGTACGGCCATCGCAGATCTCAAGACGGTGTTCACGATCGAGCGTCCCGAAGACCGCAACCGCTACATCGTCGTCGAGTTCCAGAGCGGCTTGAAGGCGCCGTCGTGGGTCGTTTCCGACGGAACGTTGCGAATACTGGCCCTGACGCTGCTGGCGTATATTCCGGATGTCGACGGCATCTATCTGATTGAAGAGCCGGAAAACGGCATTCATCCTCGAGCGGTGGAAACCGTGTACCGGTCATTGTCCTGCGTGTATGGGGCACAGGTGCTTTGCGCTTCGCATTCTCCTGTTGTGCTCGCTCTGGCCAAACCTGAAGACCTTCTCTGCTTCGCGAAAGACGAATCGGGCGCCACGGACATCGTCCGGGGTGACGAGCATCCAAGGTTGCGAAACTGGCAGGGAGGGCTCGATCTGGGAACGCTTTTCGCCGCCGGAGTGCTGGGATGACGGCGGACTTGGTCGTGTTGGTCCCGGACAAGGACATCGAACAGGCAATCTGCGGCTTGCTGGAGCGTTACCAGAGCCTTGGCATTCGGCGACCATCCGTCGCAGCGATCATCGTCCACCCCAACCGCGATCCAGGTGTTTTCCACACGGGACACCAGTTGATCAGGCCGTTTGTCGGTGCGGCTCGATTTGCCCTGATCGTCTTTGACCGCGCTTGGGAGGGAGCTCCGAGCACGGACGCCGAGGCACTGAGCACGCAGGTGGAGGGGCGCTGTCGTTGCGACTGGGGCGATCACGCAAGTTGCGTTTGCATTGACCCCGAAGTAGAGAATTGGGTCTGGAGTGATTCGCCGCATGTCGCGACCGCGCTGGGTTGGCCCGACCGCAGCGAACTGCTCTGCTGGCTCCGATCGCGCGGTCTCTGGCCGGCGGATGCCGCGAAGCCGCCGGATCCCAAGGCGGCATTCGAGGCCGCCGTGCGTGAGAAGAAGATCGTCCCTTCTTCATCCATCTTCGGAAAACTCGCCCGGAACGTCGGGTTGGATCGCTGTCACGATCCGGCGTTCCTTCGGCTCCGGAGCATTCTCCACAGTTGGTTTCCTCTGACTCCTGCGTCATAGGTGTTCCGACGCGTATCCGCACGCTCGATGCGGCAACCTGGCAGAACCGGCCCGCGTGGTCGGGGGTGACATCCCTTGCCAGAGTGTCCCGTGCGGGCCGGCGCGGCGAGCAAAAAGCCAGTTTTTTGGCTTTAGCCCTTGACCTCCGCCTGCCGAAAGGTTAAAAATATGGCAGTTGGGCGGCCGCGACAATCGCGGCTCGTGCCCGTTCCCAGGAGACAACCATGAGCGAACCGGCCGACCTGCACCTCAGCCGTCGCGAACGGCAGATCATGGACATCATCTATGCCCGCGGCGAGGCCTCGGCATCCGACGTGCTGGAAGACATGCCGAACCCGCCCACCCGAACCGCCGTACGCACTATGCTGCGAATCCTTGAGGAGAAGGGTCACCTGACTCACAGGAAGAAGAGCCGGGAGTTCATTTACGAACCGACCCGGCCGCGTACGCGCGCCGGCCTGGCGGCCTTCCATCGCGTGATCCGCACTTTCTTCGAAGGATCGCTCGAGAAGGCCTTGGCCGTCCACCTGTCCGATCCGAAATCCGAGTTGTCCGACGAAGAGCTCAAGCGGCTGGCCGGTCTCATCCGCCGGTCCCGAACGAAAGGGAGGTGACCCGTGTTGGCGATGCTGGAAGCCGCAGCCCTCGCGGTGGGTTCCCATGTTTGGCCGGTGCTGTCGGATGCAGCGATCAAAAGCGTTGCCCTTCTGGTGCCGGCCTTCGTGCTGACGGCGATCCTGCGGCGATCCTCGGCGGCGGCCCGGCACGCGGTGTGGCTGCTGGCCGTCGTGGGGCTTTTCGCATTGCCGGTCGTTTCCGCGGTTCTGCCCGCCTGGCGGATCCTGCCCGGCTGGCTTGACATGACGCCCGTGACCGTGGTCCAAACGGCGCCAGCGGCAAACGTGCCGGCGGTCAGTGCGCGGACTCCAGCACCCGTCGTGCGCTCGCAGCCACCTCGCGAAATGACCGGGATGCAACGGCCTGCCGTCCCTGCAACTGCCGCCCCACCTCCAGCAACGCCGGCGATGGAGAGATCGAGCTTGCCGGCCGTTTCGCAGCTTGATCGGAAGTTTCCATTGCTGGCTTGGGCACCGCTTCTCTGGATCGCAGGGACAAGCCTGATCCTCGGCTGGCTGGGTTTGAGCTTTCTGAGTCTGCGGCGGCTGCGCCGGTCGTGCGAGCCGATCCGCGACGAATCGTGGACCGTGTTGCTTGATCAACTGTCAAATCAACTGCGGCTGCGCGGATCGATCCAGTTGCTGCAGAGTCCTCGCCGCACCATGCCCATGGCCTGGGGCATTTTCAGACGCCGGCTTCTGTTGCCGGCGGAGGCTTCGCAGTGGCCGGCCGATCGCCGGCGGGCCGTTCTGCTGCACGAGCTGGCTCACCTCAAACGCCGGGACTTGGCGGCCCAACTCGTCACGCAGATCGCGTGTGCGTTCTATTGGTTCAATCCGCTGGTCTGGATCGCCGCGCGGCGAATGGTGACCGAGCGCGAACGGGCGTGCGATGACGTCGTGCTCACCGCCGGGCCGGCGCCGTGCGACTACGCGGGCCACGTCCTCGACATCGCTGCGGGCCTGCGAAGCAGCCCTCTGGTTGGCGCGGCGGCCATCGCCATGGCCCGGCCATCGGGCCTGGAACGCCGTCTGCTGGCCATCCTGGACGACCGGCGCTGCCGCCGGGCCCTGACCCGTACCACGATCGCGCTTTTGGTCGCACTGTTTGCCGGGATCATTTTGCCCGTCGCGATGATGCGGGCGATGGCCTCCGAACCGGTGCCGACGCCCAAGCCTGAGCGGTTCGTCCGCCTGGTTGTAGGATTCGACCGTATGACCTTTGAGGGAATGCAGACAACCTGGAACGATTTGCCCGGCCTGATCAAAGCCGTTCCCGATCGAGAAAGAACCATTCTGGAGCTGGCGTTCACGAAGGAGGTTGCGTACCCAGCAACGCCGGAGCTTGAAGCCTTGAGGCAGGATGCCACGGATCGGGCCACCCGACTCGCGCAGGAATACGGCTTCGCGAGCCTGAAAGATGTCGGTGCCACCATGCTCGGCGCGCGCGGCACGCTGTGTTTTGAGGCGCCGTTCGAGCTCAACCGGGATATTCCCGTTGCCCTGGTGGCCGGCACCGCCGAACGGCCGGATGCGCTTCAGGTTCACTGGATCCGGTTCGAGATGCAGGGCGATCAGCTCATTCAGAAGACGGACGCCGCCCTGTTCTCCCGGCCGTCCTCGGACTGGGACTTCAGGACTGAGTTGATCGACGAACAGGGTAACGTCGCGGGTTGCCTCGCCGTCGGCTGGTCCACCACCAGTCGCCTGGCGACGCTGTCCCAGACGGGACCGGATGACTTCATCAAGGACTCCCGGCCCATCGGTCCGGAGGGTCTGATGGGAACGAACCCGCCCGTTCGCTTCGTGTTCCGTGTCAGTCAGAGGCCGACCTATCCTTGCTCCATCGGCGGCACCATTGTAGACGCCACGGTCAACACATCGGAGGAGTGCTTCGCCGAGTTCGAGACCGCGGAAACGGAAGAGGCCATGGGACAGGTGTTTCAGGATTGCTTTGGACGGCGACCGGCATCGAACGTCCCGGTCAAGCTGCGGGGCGCATTGGTTCCGATGGAGACCACGACGGACGCGGAAGGGCATTACGAGTTTCCGACCCTGCCGTGTGGAGAGTATGAGCTCTCCGCGGAAATGCCCTCGTGGCCGTCCCGGTCGGGTGAAGAACGCATGGCCACCGGAAAGGCTGTGGTCGATCTCAGCGTGCGTGGCCCTCATGGGCACCTGGAGGTTCGCGCGGACCGCATCACGGTGACTGGCCGAATCACGGACAAGCAGGGTCAGCCCGTTTCCGGAGCGAAGGTGATCGGCATTCAGGAGGTCCATTCGGAGACGAGTGAGATCAAGCCCAATGTGGTCACGACGCTCTCAGACGCCGACGGCCACTACGAACTGCAGGGGCTGAACCCGCCCAACGTCTACAACGCGGCGGGCTACCTGGCCGGAGGGAATGGGACTGGTGAACTGGGGCTCGCCTCGTTCTATCTTCTTGTTCGCGTCGACGCCGAGGGCTTTCTGCAGAGCCGGGAGAACATACCGCGAATCCCGGTCGTGTCGGAGGAACTGCTCGCCTCGGCACGCCGGCTTCTCAAGGCGATGAACCGAATCCAGACGCGGCTTCAAGGGAGTTCGGAGATTCGGGAGAAGGAGGGCGTCGGCCCCCTGCCGGCCAGCCGGGGCAATGTGATCACCGGCATCGACGTTGTGCTCGATCGCCGGCCGCCGCTTGCGTACGTTTCCGGCCAAGTCGTGGATACGAAAGGCCGGCTTGTGCAGAACCGCGGGCTCGAGTGGATCGCGGTCCGCGGCGCCCCACGGCCACCCGGCTGGGAGTACGTCAAGAGCGACGAGCCGCGCGGAATCGTCACGGATAGCGACGGCCGGTTTGAAATACCGGCCATGGCCCCGGGCAAGTATTCCATCATTGTGTATGGCCCGACGTCTCTCAAGTACCGTCAGATCCCAATCCGCGGTAGCACACTCGATGTGAAACCGGGCGAGCGCGTGGAGAACTTCGAGATAGTCCTGAATCCGCCGGAGGATTTCACGGTGTCCGGGCACGTGCGGGACGCGAAGGGCAATCCGGTGCGTGGGTTGTTTGTCTGGATCGGCAAGGGGCACGAGCATCCCTGGTGGGACTCGACCGATGCGGAGGGGGCCTATCACATCCTGGGGCTGGACGGCATAGGCGAGACCTCTTTCAAGATCAGGTTCGGTTACGGCGGGCCGGCAATCCCCGACGTTCCCCTGAACGCTGCCAACGTGGACATCGCCATACCCGACAAGGGCACCATCGACGGTTTAGTCCTCGATGCAGAAACGGGAGAGGCGATTGCATCGTACGAGATCAAAGTGCCCATCGTGCGCCTGGCGCAAGGCAAGGCAATCTGGGAAGAGCCGCCGGTTGAAATCGAGAAGAGGCCCGACGGCACCTTTCGCATCGCCGACGTGCCGGCCGGCGAGGCGACGATCGAAATTCGCACCGAGAAACTCGGTACGCAGCAATTCACTACCCGCGTCCAGGCGGGCAAGGTCAGCGCTCTGGAGTGTGTGATGCAAGCGCCGGCCGCATCCGAAAGCGGGCTTCCCGGAGCCCCCGGACTTGAAGGTGCGATGCAAACGCCGGCTGCATCCGAAAGCAGGTCTCCTGGAGCCCACAGACCGAGCAGCGGCACGCAGGCTCATTGACCTGCCGAAGTCCCGTTCGGGAAGGGTCGATTCCGAGAGTGGGCCTGGAAAGCACCCATCCACTGTGCGGGTGCGTCACGCATGAACGCGTGCTCGTCTACCCGGACTGCCGAGGGGAAGGCTTCTTACGGCAACGCGTCGGTCTTGTCTCTGGCGTGCAGTTGCCGGCTGAGATGGTCGACCAGGTCCGCCACGCGAAACGGTTTGCGCAGCACCGTGCTGCGTGAATCCAGGGATTGCTCCAGTCCGGCCTCGACCCGCCCCGTGATCACGATCACGGGCACGCCGCTGCCGTTCGCTCGAATGGTACGCAGGACGTCGCAGCCGCTGCACTTCGGAACGTCCAGATCCAGAATCAGTGCCCGGACCTGCGTCCTGTGCCGGTCATACTCGCACAATGCCGCCTGGCCGTCGGCGACCGCCACCGCCTGGTAGCCTCGCGCCCGCAACGCAGCAACCACGAGAGCACGCACCGGCTGGTAGTCTTCCACGACCAGGATGAGTTCGCCGTGGCCGCGCACGTCCACGGGCGCCGCCGCCTCATTCGACTCCATCTCTGCAATCACGCACGGCATCGTGAAAGTGAAGGTCGTCCCCCTGCCCGGCGCCGATTCAACGACCAGATGCCCGCCGTGCTCCTCGACAATCGAGCGCGTAATGGACAGGCCCAGGCCCGTGCCCTGCCCGCGCGGTTTCGTCGTGAAGAACGGGTCGAAAATCCGGTCCATGATTTCGGGCGACATGCCCGTCCCCGTGTCGATTACCTGAAGCCGGGCGAACCCGGCGGCGTCGGCGGATGTCTCGGCCAAAGGCCCCGCATCGGCGATCGGCACGTGCGCGATGCGAATCCGCAGGGAGCCGCCGTCCGGCATGGCGTCGCGCGCGTTGATCGCGAGGTTAAGCACCATCTGCTGCAGATGCGTTTCGTCCGCGTAGACCCGGATCGGCGGGTCCTCAACCCGGTCGACCGTCAGCTCGACCGTCGCCGGCAGCCTGCTGGGCGGCCTCCTCAACATGGTCGAGCGACTCCGCGAACTCCGGGGCCGAGGGGGAAATCAGCCGCGCCGCCTCCACCGACCCGTAGATCACCGTCAGCAGGTTGTTGATGTCGTGGGCGATTCCGCTGGCAAGAGCACCCACCACCTCCATTTTCTGGGCCTGTCGAAGCTGCGCCTCCTTCTGGTGCACGGCCTCCTCGGCGCGTTTGCGCTCGGTGACGTCCTGCACGACGCCCGCCATGCGGACCGCCTGGCCGGTCTCGTCGTACATGAATCGTCCCGTGCTGTGAATCCATCGCTCCGTGCCATCCGGCCATCGCACGCGAAACTCCTGGTCGTACAGCGTCCGATCCTTGCGGGCGCGGGCGACGGCCTCGTTGATCCGTGCATGATCCTCCGCGTGGACGCAGCGGGTGAACGTTTCAGGGCGGCCGTCAAAGTCCTCGACTCGCAGCCCGAACATCCGGACGTGCTCATCCGACCAGACGATCCGGTCGGTCCGCAGGTCCCAGTCCCACGTGCCCACGTGAGCGGCCGTGACCGCCCGCTCGAAACGCTCCTCGCTGGCGCGCAGCGCGACTTCGGCATGCCGTTGCGCATCGCGAGACGCCTTCGCCTTCAGCGCCAGGCCCACCGCAGGCCCGAGCCGCGTCAGCCGATCCTTGATGATGTAGTCCGCCGCGCCCTGCTTCATGCACTCGACCGCAACCTCCTCGCTGATGCTGCCCGTGACGACGATAAGCGGGATGTCGCAGCCCTTCTCCCTGAGCAACTGGAGCGCCTGTGGGGCATCGAACCGGACCATCGAGTAGTCGCACAGAATGACGTCCGGCTCGTGGTCGAGCGCGGCGACGTAGGCGGATTTCGAATCCACGGCCCATCGCTCCACGTCATAACCGGACCGCTGCAGCTCGTGGAGCATGAGGTCCACGTCGTCCGGCCGGTCTTCGACGATCAGGGCGCGAAGAGCTTTCGACATCGTGCATTCCTCCACCGGCAGTCACGTCGGCGGCGACGGACTGTTGAGCAGAAGCCAGTACAGGCCGAGCTGGTGAACGGCCTCAGAGAATCGCTGGAAATCGACCGGCTTGACGATGTAGCTGTTGACGCCCAGCCGGTAGCTCTCCTTGATGTCGCGGTCCTCCGCGGACGAGCTCAAGATGACGACCGGCACGGCGGCGAGGCGCGGGTCCGATTTGATCCGCTGGAGCACCTCGAGACCGCTGACTTTGGGCAACTTCAGGTCAAGCAGGATGAGCTTGGGCTGATTGATGTTGCTGCGCCCCGCGTACGCACCCGAACAAAACAGGAAGTCGAGCGCCTCGGCACCGTCGCGAACAACCTCGATCCGGTTCGAGAGGTTGTACGCCTGCAGCGCGTGCAGCGTCATCTCGACGTCGTCCGGATTGTCCTCGACCAGCAGAATCTCAACCGGTCCGGCTTCCATCGGTCAGGCCGCCTTTCAGGGTGAAGTAGAACGTGGCGCCCTTGTCCGGTTCCGCCTCGGCCCAGACCCGGCCGCCGTGCCGATGGACGATGCGTTGCACGGTGGCCAGGCCCACCCCGGTGCCCTCGAACTCCTCGGCCCGGTGCAGGCGCTGAAAGACGCCGAACAGCTTGTCCGCGTAACGCATGTCAAACCCCACGCCGTTGTCGCGCACAAAGTAGACCGGCTCGTCGCCGGAGCGGAGCACGCCGACCTCGATCCGAGCGGGACTCCGCCCGCGCGTGTATTTTAGAGCATTCGACAAAAGATTTGCAAACACTTGTTTGAGCAGGCTGCGATCGGCCTGGCAGGCGGGCAGATCGGCGATGACAAGCTCGACCAACCGCCCCTGCCGCTCCGCGCTGAGGTCCGCCAGCACCTCGTGAACCAGATCGACGGGAGCCACTTGCTGCACCTGAAGAGACTGGCGGGTCAGGCGAGAGAACGCGAGAAGGTCATCCACCAGTTGACCCATCTGGAGGGCGTTCTCGTGGACGCGGCGGAGGTAATGGGCGGCCTTCGGCTCCAGGCGCGGTGCATACTCCTCCAGGAGGATGCGGGCAAACCCGCCCATGGCCCGCAACGGGGCGCGAAGGTCGTGCGAGACGGAGTACGAGAACGCCTCCAACTCCTGATTGGCCAACTCGAGCTGTGCCGTGCGGGCACGCACGCGATCTTCAAGCTCAGTGTTGAGCCTGCGAATCTCGGCCTCGGCCTGCGTGCGCTTCGTGACGTCCCGAACGGAAGCCAGAAGACACGTTGCGCCGGCGATCGACACCCGACTGAGGTTTACCTCGGCTTCGAAGACCTCGCCGTCGAGCCGGCAATGGCGCCACTCGAAGAACTGCGCCACGCCGCCGTACGCGGCCGCGATCCTCTCCCCGGCCTTCTCTGCGGACAGGCGCCCGTCCGGCTGGTACTCTGGCGAGAAGTCGTGCGGACGCGCCGCCAGAATCTGTTCGCGGTTGCAGCCGAACATCGTCAGGGTGCCCGGGTTGCAGTCCACGAAACGGTCCTCCGTCATCACGAAGATGGCGTCGTTGGCCGCCTCGAACAGCGAACGGTACCGATCTTCGCTTTCTCGCAGGGCCGCTTCCGCCTTCAGACGCGATTCCTGATCCAGAAACAACATGCATATCAACAGCGTGCCCACCGGGTAAATGGTCAGCACCGACAGCGCGATCTTGTGCAGCACGGTAGTTGACACGTTGCCGGGCAGCGTCACCGTGAGCAGGAGCATCACGAGATGAACAAGCAGGCCGAAACCGAGAAAATGCCACGGAGTGGTCACGCGGGGCCGACGGCGGCGCAGGTAGTGATAGCCCACGCCGATACAGGCCGACTCGGCAATGACGCTGACGCCCATCAGGGCCCCCGCGCCGCCAAGCCACAGACGATACGTGGCGGCGATGGCCGCGGCGATGATCCCGACCACCGGGCCGCCGAACAATCCGCCCACACTGATGACGATCGAGCGGCCGTCGAAGATGATTCCCGGCTCGATTCGCAGGGGGGTTGCCATGCCGACGATGGCCACCGCACCGAAGAGCATGCCCGAGACGATCCGCGGTGCTCTTCCGCCCGCCTTCCAGCGGCGCATGATCATGCCGTGAACGGCGCTCAACGTCACGAGCAGGGCGATGTTGTTAAGCAGATTCAGGAAGATCACGGCTTGGGCTCCCGTCGTGCGCGGATGACGTGGTCCGTACGCCCATTGCCGGAACTTCGAGGCCGACGGGGCGGCAGATCCCGCGGACCGAGGCAGCAACGCAACGGCCCCCGCGGCAGGCCCCCTTTCCGCGCGAAAGGCATGCCGCTCATCATGCTCCGGGCCCAGAACTTGTCAATGGCGAGCATGACCGCCGACGCTGTTCAGGGACCCCACGCAGACCGAGCAACGCGACACCGAAGCGCGGAGCAGCCCTCCGTTGCCGTGCGTCGAGGATCAAACCGTCGGCTTCCGGAGCTTTCGCAGTTCACCGAGCCTCCGGCCGTGACCGCATCGAGCACCTCGCGAGCCGGTCGGCAAACGAGTATAGGAACGCGCCTGCCAGGGCGCGAGCGCGGATGCAAAGGGATGGGTAGGCATGGTTGACGACGCTTGACGCCGGGAACCGGTAGCGCATGGATCAGGCGTGAGACGATCAACACGCCTTGATCGGAAGCCATTGGATTCCAGCACGACTGATCGGAAATCCGTTTGCGCTGAACGGGTGTGGGCCGTGGGCACCGTCCGAGCAGGCTTGTTTGCGCTGGGTCCACGAGCGGCCGTGGAGGGCTTTGCGTAATCCCGTGTCGCCCCGCGTCCACTCGACGAGGCATTCCGGCCCCAGGATGCCAACGCGGTTCTCGTGATTCGAGTGTTGATGACAGCCATCGGCTCTGATACAGTGAAACCCGGACACGGACTATGGGCTGATGGGCCCGGCCGCTCCGTCACGCCAACGTCAACGGTTGCGGCTCATCACCCTGCATGTCGAATGAGAGTCTCTGGTCGCGGATGCCGCATGGACGGTGAACGGGACCAGATGCCGTGGAAGGCCGGGGCCGCGGATTGCACCACACGGTGCGACGCCGAAGGAGAGACACATCCGAGACGAACGGACCGCCCGTGGTCCGGGAGGAGGCAAAGCTGTCATGTTGCGTTCCGTGCGATACTTGTGCGTGGCCGGGGTCCTGATCGGGATGATGACCATCGGCATCTGGGGATGCAAAGTCAGTGTCGGTCCCGGGGCCGGCGGGGGTGTCGCGGTCGGGTTCACCCTCGGCGGGAAGTCTTACGTTGTCGAGTTGGGCGGCGCGGGCGTTTTCGACATCACGGCTGCGGGGCAGCCGGTTCGCAGCGCCGTTGCCGTCGAACTCTTCACCCAGACCCCCACGGACTCACCGAGTGGCGCGGAATTCTCCGTGGCAGCGGCCGACGTGCAGATCCTGGCCTTGCCCGGCGCTGCGAAGGGGCAGTATTCGGCCAGCGAGGCCGCGCCGGACGGCACGAGCGTCCAGGTGCGGGCCTTCATAGCCCCCGGCACTTCCACGGACCCCTGCGCGAACGGCTCGCTCGCGATGGAGTTTGAGTTGCGGCAGGAGAGCGGTCGGACCGTTATGTATCAAAACGATGAGGCCGTGGATGTCAAGGCGCTGTTCCGGGTCGCCGCGGACAAGCTCTACCTGATCGAGTGGGGAGCGTTCAGCCTCTGCCTGGAGGTTTCGTCGGACCAGCCTCCTACGCGCGTGGTGATCAACAAGTTCGGCGTCTCGTATATCGACGGAGAGGGATCCGACAACGGCAACGCGAACGAGAACGACAACGGCAACGTGAACGACAACCAGAACGCAAACGACAACGGCAACACGAACGCGAACGACAACGGCATCAATGATCCGTCCGTCCTGGAGGGCTGCTGGCTCGTCGCGCCGACGGGCGGTGCGGTCCCGACTGGTGAAGACGTCAACTTCCGCGGCTTCATCTACCAGTTCGGCCCGACCGGCGACCTGGACAAGGTCTGGCTGGATATGGACGTCCAGGACGAAGAGGGCACGACGAGGTTTACGGTCGAGATCGTTCGTTTCAACTCCCCCAACGTAGGGCCCATGGCGGGCTATGCCAACGTGGGCCAGGGCGTGGACGTTGAAGACGGCGAGGCTCTCGTTTCCTTCGGGTTCACGTCGGACGAAGGGGAATCACAAACCTACCTCCTCCTCGAAGACGTCATCCTGTCGGGCAACCCGCCCAACAGCTTCCAGAACGCCCACGTGACGGGCACGTTTCAGAACGACCCCGTGGACGCCAATGCCGACGGAACGCGGATGTCGTACTGCCCCAGCGGCGAGAACGCGTTCGCGGAGGAGGACTGGGATGAGGAGTTGACGGAGGCCCTGAACGACGCGTGCGGTGCGGGAACCGGTATGTTCGTCCCCGTCATTTTCCTGTTCTGCGGCCTGGCCCGGTTCCACCGGCACAGGTGACCCAAAGAAGCTTCGGCCGGCCGAAACTGGTCGAACAGGCCGGAACCGCGCGCGGACCGCGAGTGGGCCGCCCGACACTGTGCTGCACGAAGTCTTCCTGGCCATCCGGCGTCTCGACCCGGGCGTGTCCGGGCTCCTCCACGCCGCGGGCTGCAAGATCCGGTACGAGGGGACGATGTGACGAGAAGCCCGGGTGGGGAGACGACCGCTTCGTGAGTATTTGCGCCAGGCAAAACGCCACTGGCGTGGGGCAAAAACGGCCCCTCCGAACCCCCATCCCGGGCTCTCAGTTCTCGCTTCGCAATTTCTCCATCTGGTTCCCATTCCCATCCGCTTGACCCGCCCGCAAGTTTGGGTTATGTTAGGTATTTGGGTCGGGGTAGGAGGTTCTCATGGATGCGGGGCAAACCAACGTCGTCGGGACGGAGGAGGTGGTGGAGAGGCTCCGCAGGATGATTGCGGAATACCGGAGGCACGAAGGGGAGGACGCCTTCGGCGACAAAGCAAAAAACAAAAAGCAAAAAGCAAAAATGAGGGACGAAGGGACGGAGGGACCCGCCGCGGCGGGCAGGCTCCGGGACGAAGGGGATGATGGGTCGATCGCAATCGACAATCCGCGCTCTTCATCTCTTCGTGCCTCCGTGCCTTCGTGCCTTCGTGCCTCAGCCTACCACAATTCGCAATTCCTCTCCGGCGTCCCCACCGGCCTCGATACGCTCGATACGGGGCTGCCGTGGGGCGGGCTGCCGCTGGGGGCGGTAAGCCAGGTTCTCGACGGAGGGCCGGGTGTCGGGGCAATGTCACTGGCGTTGGCCGTCGCGGGACGGGCGGCTCGCGGCGACGACACGGCCGGTCCGGGATGGGCCGGCCGCGGGGGCGTGGAGGCGGAGTCGGCCCGGCCCATCGTGGTGATTGACCCGGCCGGTGATTTCTATCCGCCGGCCGTGGTGAAGTTCGGGCTCGATCCCCAGCGATTGCTGGTGGTCCGGCCCGGGCGGGCGTTGGATGCGGTGTGGGCGGCGGACCAGTGCCTGCGCTGTCCGGCCGTCGCGGCGGTGGTGGCCCGGTTGGAGCGGCTGGGGCGGGTTCATTCGCGGCGGCTGCAACTCGCGGCGGAGGCGGGCGGCGGGATCGGGCTGGTGGTGACGCCGCTGGCCGGCCGGGAGCGAACGTTCGTGGCGGTGGCGGTGGCGTTGGATGGAGAGGTCGCCTTCGGCGATAAAGCAAAAAGCAAAAAACAAAAAGCAAAAATGAGGGACGAAGGGACCCGCCGCAGCGGGCAGGCTCCGGGACGAAGGGACGGAGGGGAGGTCGCCTTCGGCGGGAAAGCGAGAATTAGGAGGGATGAAGAGGACGAGGAGTGGGCCGCGATTGAAGACATGAACCCCCGCGCCCTGATCCCCGCCCCCCGACCCCCCGACCCCCGTCCCCGAGTCGTGCGGGTGACGGTGTTGAAGGTTCGAGAGGGAATTCCGGCGGAGCCGTTCGTGGTGGGGTTGGATGATGAAGCGGGTTTTATGCCTGTACATGCCGTGGTTGAAAGTGGAGCGGCTGGAGCCGGGCGAAGGCGGGCCGGGGCCTGAGCCGCTGGCCGTCGTGGAAGTGCAGAACGGGGCCACGGTGCTGGTGCAGGCGAATCGGGCGGCCGGCGGGCTCGGCGTGCGGCGGGGGATGACGCTGGCGGAGTCACGGGCGCTGGTGCCGAACCTACGGACGGTCGATCACGATCCGGACGCGGACCGCCGGACGTTGGAAAAGCTGGCCGACTGGGCGTCGTGCCTGTCGCCCATCGTGCACATCGAAGACGAGACGGCCCTGCTGCTGGACGTGACGGGGTGCGAGCGTCTCTTCCAGGGCGAGCCGAACTTGGTGCAGCGGGCGGTGGAGGGCCTGCGTGAGCAGGGCTTTACAACACGGGCGGCCTTGGCCGACACGGCCGGTGCCGCCTGGGCGCTGGCGCATGCGCATTACGAGCAGACGATCATCGCGGGGCCCGGACGCGGGTCGGCGGCCATCGCGCCGTTGCCGGTGTGGTCGCTGCGGGTGGATGCGCGGGTGGTGGCCATGCTGCGCGGGGTGGGGGTAGAGACGGTGGAGGCGTTGCTGCACCTGCCGCGTGCGTCGGTTGCGGCGCGGTTCGGAGACGGGTTGCTGCGCCGGCTGGACGAGGCGCTGGGAGCGGTGGCGGAGGTGCTGGTGCCGTTCCGGCCAATGCCGGCGGTGACGTGCTCGCTACGGTTTGGGCGGGCGACGACGCGGCAGGATGTGCTGTTCGAGGCGTTCCAGCGGCTGCTGGAGGAGTTTTGCGCGGAGCTTGCACAGCGCGGGGCGGGCGTGCGGCGGGTGTGCGTCACGCTATATGGGGAGTCGGGCGGGCCGCACACGGTGGACGTGCAGACGTCGGCGGCCACGCGATCGCCGCGGCGGCTGCGGTCGCTGGGCCGGGTGCGGCTGGAGGCACTGCGGCTGCCGTCAGCGGTGCAGGGGATGTCCGTATGGACGCGCGAGGTGGAACCGCTGGCGGAATGGCAGGACGAGTTTTTCGACACCGGCCGGCGGGACACGGAGGGCCTGGCGGAGCTGGTGGATCGGCTGTCGGTGCGGCTGGGCCCCGACGGCGTGCGGCGGGTGGAGCTGGTGAGCGATCATCAGCCGGAGAAGGGATACCGATGGGGGAGGGAAAACAAAAAGCAAAAAGCAAAAAGCAAAAATGAGGCACGAAGGGACGGGGAAAAACAAAAAGCAAAAATGAGGGACGAAGGGACGGAGGGACGAAGGGACGAAGGGA
>JAFGJQ010000259.1 GCA_016929015.1 Phycisphaerae bacterium
AGTGGTCGCAATGAAGAGGGTAAAGCCACGCAGTGGTCGCAATGAAGAGGGTAAAGCCACGCAGTGGTCGCAATGAAGAGGGTAAAGGGGGGCAGACGGCCAGGCATCGGTCGCAATGAAGAGCGCCTTTTTACACTCTTCCCGGCGAGCACTGCGTGCTCGCCGGCACCCACTCGCATGAACACGCACGCACCCCATGAACGTTGAACCCTACATCGACCGCCTGCGCGCATACGTGGAGGCGCGCGATTTTGCGGGCTTTGACCCCTATGACGCCCTGAACAGCCCGCTCTTGCGAGCTTTTTCTTTTGGGGGCAAGTGGGGGCGGATCGCCTGGACACAGTTGCTGAAACGATGCCCGGTGAACCTGAGGCCGCTGCTGATGGTGCCGCCGGGCCATAACCCCAAGGGCATCGGCCTCTTTCTCCACAGCTACGCAAGACTGGCCCGCAGCGGGCCAGGTTTCAGGTTTCAGGTTTCAGGTTCCGGGAAGGAAGGTGGTTTTCCACAATCTCCGCCCCAAAGCCAATTGGTGCGCTTGTTGGCGCTGCTCGATGAGCTCCGCAGCACGGGCTGCTCCGGGAGCTGCTGGGGCTACAATTTTCCGTGGCAGTCGCGGGCCGCGTATCTGCCGCGTGGAACGCCGACGATCGTCAATACGGCCTTTATCGGGCATGCGCTGCTCGATACGTGGGAATGGCTGGGCAACGCGCGGGCGTTGGAGCTGGCGCGGTCGATTCCGGAGTTCATGCTCCACGACCTGAATCGGCTGGAAGAGGGAGAAGCATTCTGTTTCAGCTATACCCCCGCGGATCGCAATTTCGTGCACAACGCAAACCTGATGGGAGCTTCGTTGCTGGCACGGATCGCCCATGCACACCATGAGCGCCCGGCCGACACGGAGGTCGGCCCTCCAGCCGGCATGCGTGGAGAAACGGGTTCTGGCCCGTCTGCTCATAGAGGGCCGCGCCGGTTATCCGCCTTTGCACTGCGAGAAACCGCGCTGGCGGCGCTGCGGTACTCCATGCGGTATCAGCGGGAGAACGGCTCCTGGCCGTATGCGGAGACGGAGTTCCAAGGGTGGATTGATTCATTCCATACCGGGTTCAACCTGCAGGCGATCAAGTATTTCCTGGACCTGGGATTGGCGGAGGAATACCGGCCGGCTTTCGAGCGTGGCGTGACATTCTACGTGGAGAATTTCTTTCTGCCGGACGGGACGCCGAAATACTACCACAATCGCACATATCCGATTGATATTCATTGCCCGGCACAGGCGCTGGCGTTTCTATCGATGCTGTCACCGCGGTACGATGCCCTGTGCGACCGGGTGGCGCAGTGGATGATGAGCAACCTTTACGACGCGCGACGCGGATACTTCTATTATCAGCAGACACCGCAATATACAAACCGCATTCCGTACATGCGCTGGGCTCAAGCCTGGGCTCTGCACGGTCTGACAGCCTATGCGGGGGCAATAGCAGAACGAGAACGGAAGCGCCCGGAGGCACAGGGTTAATGGATTTGCAGAGGGCATGCGCGTGAATCGGGACATCCGCATCCTGGGTGTTGCGCTAAGCCCGCTGGCCGGCCCCGAAGACGCTCTGGCCGGAATTCGCGGCAACATTGACGCGCAACGCAAGACGTATGCCGTCGCCGTCAACCCCGAGAAGATCTGCGCCGCGCAGAATGACCCCCGTCTGCGCGATGTCCTCAATGCCGCCGACCTCCGGCTCTGCGACGGTATCGGCGCGGCGCTGGCGGCCCGCCTGCTGTATGGACAGGCGCTGCCCCGCGTAACCGGGGTCTCCCTGTTTTTCAGGCTTGTCGCAGCAGCAGCAGAGAACGGATGGCGGATTTTCCTGCTCGGCGCATCCAAGGAGTCCAATGATGCCGCTTGCCGCAAACTCACCGCCGACCACCCCGCGCTCCGTATCGCCGGACATCGCGACGGGTATTTCGAAGACGATAGCGCGGTAATCGATCAGATTAACGCCAGCGGCGCCGATGTCCTGTTCGTCGCCCTGGGCTCCCCGCGCCAGGAATTCTGGATCGCGGAGCACCGCGAACGGATCGAAGCGCCTTTCTGCATGGGAATCGGCGGGACCCTGGATGTGGTCAGCGGCAAAGCGAAGTGGGCGCCGGCGCTGTTCCGGAAGACCGGGACGGAATGGCTGTACCGCCTGATCCGTGAGCCCAGACGCTGGCGCCGCCAACTGGCGCTGCCGCGCTTCGCCTGGCGGGTTCTCAAGGCACGCCTGACCCCCACCCCCCCATCCCGTCAATCCTGTTGATCCTGTCCAAAATCCTCCCGTGCAGGGGGTCAGTCCACTTATTCAGGTATCCTGTCGTTCCTTTGAGACAAAGAGCCTCTTGTTGCAGGATACCTGAATAAGTGGACTGACCCCCTGGCTATCACGTTTCCCCCCTTGACCTTTTCTCCAAACCTGCGACACTCGCCGCATACATCGCAGCGCGGGAGCGCGTTATGCACGGTATCCTCACCAACCCCTATGTCTGGCTGCTCTTTCCGCTCAGCCTCGCCGCTACCGCCGCGCTGACCCCCCTGGTCATCACACTCGCCCGCCGCCTGCACGCCGTGGACCCCGGCGGCTACCGCCGCGTCGGGCGCAAGCCCATCCCCCTCCTCGGCGGCCTCGCCGTCGCCGCACCCGTCCTGGCCCTCTTCGTCCTCCTCACCGTCGGCAGCCGCCTGCTCATCCGCCACTGGGAATGGGTCTGGCGCGTCAACCCGGCCTGGCTGAACGCCCTCTTCTCGACCGGCACGGCAGGATCCCCCGACTTCCAGCGCGGACTGCTCGCCCTCGCGGCGGCGGGCCTGGCCATGGCGGCCCTGGGCGTCGCGGACGATATGATCGGCCTGCGGGCCCGGACCAAGCTCGCGGTCCAGATCCTGGCCGCCCTGTTCCTCTGCTGGTGCGGCTACACCATGACCTTCGTCGATCTGCCCTTTATCGGCACGCTCCGCTTCGGCCCGTTCTGGGGCGCCGCCGTCACGGTCCTCTGGCTGGTCGGCCTCACCAACGCGTTCAATATCATGGACGGCCTGGACGGCCTGGCCACGGGCATCGGCCTCATCGCCGCCGTGGCCGTGGCGGTCCTCGGCGGGATCAAGGGCAATATCTTCGTCATGGTCTCCGCCCTGACGCTGGCCGGCAGCCTGGCCGCGTTCCTCTGCTTCAACTTCCCGCCGGCCAGAGTGTTCCTGGGCGACACGGGCAGCCTGTTCACGGGCTTCATGCTGGCCGGCATCGCGCTCATGGGCTCGCACAAATCCCAGGCGGCCTTTATCTTCCTCTCCCCGGTGGTCGTCCTGGCGCTGCCGATCGCCGAAACGTTCATTTCCATGGCCCGCCGCCTCGTGCGCGGCCGGCCGGTTTTCTCCCCCGACGCCTATCACACCCATCACCGCCTGC
>JAFGJQ010000260.1 GCA_016929015.1 Phycisphaerae bacterium
ACTGGCGGGTCGGTTTTTCGTCGGTGACTTCTCCGCGGAGATCGGTCCGGACTGCGGCGCGTGGGGACCGTTCGCCCACAACTATCGCCTGGATTTCTCGGCCGTGCAGACCGCCGGCACGTACCGCGTGCGCTTCGCCGATACGGATTCCCCGTCGTTCCGGATCGGCGCCGACGCCTATCGAGACGTGCCGGGCAAGCTGCTGGACTTCATGCGGCTTCAGCGCTGCGGCGAGAACCCGATCACCGGCAAGAAGTGCCATCAGCAGGATGCGATCGACGCGCATACCGGCCGAAAGGTCGACCTGACCGGCGGCTGGCACGACGCCGCCGACCGCATCAAGCACATCATCACCACGTCGTACTGCGTGCCCGCCTTGCTGCTGGCCGACGCGAAGGACGAAGGACTGTACGGCGCCGCGTTTCTGCGAAAGGTCCACCCGGACCCGGACACGCTGTACGTTCAGGTGGCCGACGACCGCGACCACGGCCCGCCCGAGCGCCTCTGGCACGAGGACGAAACCGACTACGGCCACGGACCCGGCGGTCCGCGCGCCGCCTGGCCGGCGACCGGCAAACCGGACGGCCCGAAATACCAGAACGCCTCCACCGGGCTGGCCAGCCTGGCCGGCCGATGCGCGGCGGCCATGGTTCTGGCGGGTGATGTCGAGGCCGCACGGTCGCTCTACCGCCTGGGTCAGGCCCGGCCGGGCTGCGCGATGTCGGTGCCGGTGAAAGCTTCCCATTACTACGGTGAAAGCACGTGGCACGACGACATGGAATGGGCCGCGACGGAGTTGTATCTCAAAACGCGCGAGCCGGAGTTCCTCGCCCAGGCCGTCGAGTACGCCCGGCAGGCCGGCGAAAGCCGATGGATGGGCAAAGCGCGGCACGGGCATTACGAGTTCTTTCCGTACGTGAACCTCGCGCACTGGCGGCTGTATCCGCATGTCGACGCCGAGACGCGTCAATTCCTGGCAGGTGCGTACCGGGCTGGGTTGGAGCGTGTGCGAGAGCAGGCCGAGAGGAACCCGTATCGTCTGGGCACGCCGCTGGTCTGGTGCTCGACCAACGACGTGGTGGCGTTTGCCACGCAGGCCGTTCTCTATGAGCAGATGACCGGCGATCGGCGGTACCGAGCGCTGGCCACGGAGGCGCGGGACTGGATCTTCGGCCGCAATCCGTGGGGCGTGTCGTTTGTGATCGGCGTGCCGCCGGAGGGTTCGGCCAGCCGGCCGCACCATCTGTTCCACAAGCTGAAGAACCACCTGCCGGTGGGCGGACTGGTGGACGGCCCGGTGTACAAGGACATCAACGACGGGTTGAAGTTCGCGGATTTCGGCGAGGACCCCCTGGCCCGCTTTCAGTCGGACATCGGCGTGTATCACGACAGCTACTATGATTTCTCCACGAACGAGCCCATCATAGACGGCACCGTGTCGCTGCTGTTGTTGCTGCACGTGTGGGAGGCGAGATAGAGTGAGTTTGCGTTGGGCGTTAGCCCGTGGCGAACGCATGGCGGGCGCGGACCCTTTCATGCGTCAAGGATGATCGGGGCGATTTGTTCCGGCCGGTCGGCGAGGGCCCGCGCGCCGGTGAGGCGGAGTTCCTCCACGTCGCGGAAGCCCCAGGTGACGCCCAGCGGAATCATCCCGGCGGCGGTGGCCGTCTGCATGTCGATGCCGGAGTCGCCGACGAAGTACACGTCAGACGGCGCCCGATCCAGCCGGTTCGCCAGCCACAGCGCGCCCTGCGGGTCGGGCTTCTTGGGATGGCCGGCATCGGCGCCAAGCACCGAAACGAAGGGCCACGCATTCAGCAGGGCGGCGCAGATCTGCTGTGTGGCATCGTGCGGTTTGTTGGACAGCACGGCCAGCGGGCAGCCGGCGTTCGCCAGCCGATCCAGCGTCTCGGCCATGCCCGGGTAGAGCCGGGACCGGTCGAGAAGATGCGTGAGGTAATGCTGTCGAAACGCCTCGATCAGGCGATGGAGTTGTTGTTCTTCCGTCAGGCCGGTGGCGCGTTGCATGAGTGCGGGAAGTCCTTCGCCCACCATCCGCCGAACGTGCGGCGACTCATAGGGCGGCGTCCCGACGCCGGCGACGGCCGCGTTCAGGCTGGCGGTGATGTCGTCCAACGTGTCGACCAGCGTGCCGTCCAGATCGAAGATGACTGCGGGTGGTTTTCTCATGGCGTCACGGGTTTAGCGGTGGCGATGTCACGCCCGGCCGTCGTCGAAGCGCAAGTGCACAGGCCGCACCGCTGTGTGCGGCATTCGACTTCCTTCCTTTGCTCGGGGAAGGTCCCTCACGCCAGCGAGAAGGGCCGGGGCTTGGTGATGAACACACCCGGCGACGCGGCTTCGATCAGGCAGGCGCTGTTGCCGGTCTCGGTCTGATAGGCGTCTGCGACGGCGGACACCGCAGCGCGAGCCTGGTCCGTGTCGTCGATGAGCGCGACGACAACGCCGCCGCAGCCGTGCCCGGACACGCGTGCTCCGTACACACCGTCGGTGGGGCCGCGCTGTCGCAGCCGCGTGACGAGCACGTCCGTGGCGACGGTGCCCAGGCCGCAGCGCTGTCCATAGCTCCAGTGTGACGCGTACATGAGCTCGCCCGCCTCGATAAGGGCGGAGCGTTCTCCGGTGCGGGCAACGCGTGACAGCCGCTCGACGAACTGGTGGGCGCGGTCGTTCTCGTAGATATGGTGCTCCGTGCGCGAGCGGATCTTGTAGATGGTGGCCGGGTTGACCCGCGCGTGCGGGCAGCCGGTGTCCTGAAACCGCTCGAGGAACGCCTGGCCCTTGATTTTCGTGGGGATGCGGTCGCGGAAGCGGCTGACGTAGTCGCTGACCGTGATCTGGGCGAGGTGGCCGTTCCATGTGGCGCCGGTCCGGCCGGCCCCACGCATCGCCTGTTCCACGAACGCCTGGCCCATGAAGGTGGCCACGCGGGCGTCCACGTACTTGCGTTGGGCTGCGGGGTGTCGGTAGCCGGACTCCACGCCGATGACGGTCAGGCCGCGGGGCAGTCTCAGGTGGCTGATTTGCTCTTGCGGCTGACATCGCATCTGGAGCAGCGTGCCGGGTTCTCCCAGCAACACGCAGTTGACGCCGCTGGCGCCGCCCGATTCGCCGGGGCATCTCATGCGGAGGCTGCGGCACATAATGGCCACGCGAGCGGGTTCGGTATTGACGTTCATGGCGGCGGCGGCGGCCGCGACGGTGGCGGCGTGGACGGCGGATTCGGTTCCGACGCCGACGGAGGGCGGCAGGCTGGAGTGAAAGACCAGCGTCAATCCGCCGCCGAGATGGGGTGCGATTCCGTGGCGCAACATGCCGTGCAGGGCCACGGCCGCGGGATAGGCCCAGGCGGCGTCGAATTTTTCGATTCGCCTGGCGAGTGTATCTGCATCGGCCGGCTCGTTCAGGCCCGCATAGAACAACTCCAGCGGCCATTCGGTCCGTACGTCGTGCCCGTTGCCGCTGCCTTCGAGGGCGTCCACGACGATTCTCTGGTCGTTCCGTGTGGCGGAGGCGGCAAACACGGCGCCGGCGGTGGTGACGCTCAGCGTGATGGAGCCGCTGTATTCGGCGATACCGCCCATCACGTCCAGACGACCGGGGGCTCGCACCACCCAACCTTGCCGGGCGGGTGCCAGTTCCGCGGAGAACGCGTCGCTGATCCGCGAGGCGAACAGGCCCACTTCCTCTGCAAGCGACGTTTCGATCGTCGTGTCCATAGCTCTTTTCCTGCGCTGTGGCGCAAGTCTGTCAGGGTTCGTTCTCTTCGGTCTCGGACCAGACTTCTCGCAGGACGCGATCGTCGACATAGATCGGCGTGCCCGTCGCCGCCCCCAGGGCAATGGCGTCGGACGGCCGAGAGTCGATCTCCACGACTCTCCCGTTGGTGCGCACCATCAGTTGGGCGAAGAAGGTGTGATCACGAAGGTCATTGATCACGATCTTTTCCAATTCGGCACCGAGCTCGGTGATGATGGACGCCATCAGGTCGTGCGTCAACGGGCGCGGCGTCTTGAGCCCCTTCAGGCGGCGATCTATCGCCAATGCCTCGTTGATGCCGATCAGGATCGGGAAATGTCGTTCGCCATCTCGCTCCTTCAGAATGATAACCTGCGAATCACCCGTTTCGACAATGATGATCCGCGCCAGGTCCATCCGGACAAGCATAGCCGACCTTTCCAAATCCAATTGAAGCCGCCAACCTAGCGGGCAGTCCCAGGGCTGTCAAGGCAACACCGTCGGGCCCATACGTGCCACCGCGCCGCCTTACAAGTGCCGTGCCACGCTCGGTTGACGCACGCCACGGCATCTCATCCGGGTTTTTCAGTATCGGGGTGCGTGCCGGGCTTGATTTCGCCGCTCAGAAGCTCCGTCAGACGGCCGGACTCCGTCTCGCTCATGGCGATCCAGTGCCCGTCGCCCGGAAACCGCTGTGCCATCACATCTTCGGCGTATGCCGAGAACGCCTGCGTCAGCACCGTGTGCAGATCTGCGTATCGCTTGACCGAACGCGGGGGGTGGCCGGCCGAATATCCAAGCATGTCATGGATCACCACGACCGTCCCGTCACAATACGGCCCCGCCACGCATCCGATCACCGGCAGCGACGTACGTTCCGCAACGACGCGGGCCACCTCGCCGGGCACGGCCTCCAGCAGTAGCGCCACCGCGCCCGCCTGTTCGAGGACGCGTGCATCGTGGATGATCTTGCATGCCTCTTCTGCCGTCCGTCCCTGAACGCGATATCCGCCGTAGCGGTGGATCGCCTGCGGCTTGAGGCCCAGATGCGCCATTACTGGAATCGTCGCCCTGGACATGGCCGCGACCAGGTCGGCCGACTCGCCATCCACCTCGATCTTGACGCAATCGCAGCCGGCGTCGGCCATGAACCGGCCGGCGTTCCGAATCGCTTCGGCATGTCCCGTCTGGTAGCTGAGATACGGCATGTCGCCAATGAGAAACGCGGCCGGTGCGCCCCGGCGGACCGCCGCCGCGATGGTGATCATCTGGTCCATGGTCACCGGGAGCGTGCTGGCGTGGCCCAGGCACACCTCCCCATAGGTATCCCCCACGAGGATCACGTCCACGCCGGCTTCCGCCATGAGACGGGCCGTGGAACAGTCGTAACACGTCAGGACGGGGACCTTGCGCCGCTCTCGTTTCCTGGCAAGCAGTGAGGCGATCGTCGTTTTGGTCGTAGCGCCAGTCATGACAACAGGATAGGCACGCTTTTCACCACCCGCAACCCCGCGCATCGATCCGCCGAAGCTCGATTGAATGCACTCCGGCGTGACTGATCCTGATGGGAGATCCATTGAGGTTGCTACGGGGAGTCGTTCGCTTCGGATGGACGCGATGCGGCATCGTCTGAACCGGATCCATCTTCGGGGTCGTGTTCGCGGAAATGGTTCCGTAACCGACTTACTGACTCCGGATCGAGCTTGGTCAACCGATTCTGGGCAAAAATACCCAGGTCGGCCGCGGCGCGCAGCACCTCCAGCGGCTTGCGGCCCAGGTCTTGAGCCAGTTCGTACACTTTCACGTGGGGCTTCATGGAGTATCCTGCGGATGGATTGTTCCGGAAAAGACGCTGCCTATGCCTTTGTGTCTGCATCGCCGTGCAGCGCTCGGCGAGCGACGGATACCATCTGGTCACGTTCGTCGGCGTCGTCGGCGGGCTGGAAGCGCCGTTCCGCAATCTGCTTCAGCGTGTCCGCGAGATGTCGCGCGGTTGCGATCAGGGAAAGAATGGTCGGCCCGTGCCCCGTTTCACCGGCCATGGCTTCGATCTCGCGGGCGGAGAGCAGACGCGGCTTCTGCAGCGGCGCGATTCGTGGAGCACGAGACGGCAGACGTTTCCTGACGCGTTCCACCATGGCGGCATGAGCTTCCCTTGCTTCCGTCAAGGTGCCGTGGCGGACGGGTTCCCAGTCGTGCGGGACGTTGAAGACGGTCGTTTCGTACAGCACGGGCGCTCCGTCGCCGTGGGCGTGGTCGCGACCGAGAAACGCGGTTACCACCTCCGCCTCGCCGATATGCGTGCGTTCGATGGTGAGGTCCGCGTTCTCGAACCAAGCCGACCAGGTCATCAGGTTCGGCTCGAAGACGGGGTTGCCTTCGGCGTCCAGAATGTACTTGTCACCCTCCACGGGGACACTCCTGACCGGTCTTCGGGTGAGGCGACGGGACCGCCGACATCCCGGGCTGTGCGGTCTGCCCCCCAGTATGCCGGAAACGGGCCCGCCGTCCAACGCCCCGGGCGATTGTCCACCGCCGGCTTCGTCGTTTTTTTTCCCCAATCGCTGACAGGGGCCGGCTGTTGCGGCCGTCCCGTAGGATTCAGACGGCGACTGCCGCAGGCCTGTCCGCCCTGCCGGGCTTGACAGGCCGTCGGGTTCGGTTACATAGACCCCGAGCGGTCGCCTGGGTGGAACACGCGAAGCCGCTGTTCGCCCGCGTTCGTAACTCCTTTGTTCAGATGTACTTTACGGCAACGGGTGATCCTATGATCCGCGTCCGGAATCTTGTGAAACGCTTCGGCGTCGTAACGGCCATCGACGGCATCTCGTTTGACGTCGAGAAGGGGCAGGTGGTGGGTTTCCTCGGTCCCAACGGGGCGGGCAAGACCACGACCATTCGAATTCTGACCGGGTACCATCCGGCCACCGAGGGATCGGCGTCGGTGGCCGGTTTCGACGTGCTGACGCAGTCTCTGCACGTGCGGCGTCGCATCGGCTACCTGCCGGAGTCGGCCCCGCTGTATCCGGAGATGCGGGTGCGGGAGTACCTTCGGTTTCGGTCGAAGCTGCACGGGATGTCGTCTGCGGACGCGGCGAAGGCGATTGACGCCGTGGTGAGTCGTTGCTGGCTGTCGGAGTTTGTGAACCGTCCGATCGGGCAGCTTTCCAAGGGGATGCGTCAGCGGGTGGGTCTGGCGGACGCCATTCTGCACGATCCGGACGTGTTGATCCTGGACGAGCCGACGGTGGGTCTGGACCCGACGCAGATTCGCGAGTCGCTGAGCTTGATCCGGGAGCTGAGCGAGCGGCACACGGTGCTGTTCAGTTCGCACATTCTGCCGCAGGTCGAGCAGATCTGTGACGAGGTGATCATCATCAATCGGGGTCGGATCGTGGCGTACGGGGCCCCGAAGAAGCTGGGCGAAGAGAAGGCGGCCGGCTCGCGGCTGATCGCGGAGATTCGCGGGCCGGGGGCGGAGATCGAGCGGGCGGTCGGGGCGCTGCCGGGCGTTGAGTCCGTGGAGCGGCAGACGCACGACGGCTGGGAGCGTCTGACGATCCGCGCCCGTGGAAGGGACGACGTTCGCGAGGGAATCTACAAGCTGGCTTCACAGAAGGGCTGGGGGCTGCGGGAGATCCGCCGAGAACTGGACAGCCTGGAAGACTACTACCTGAAGATCACGAGCGGCGCGATGGAAGACGGCCGGTCCGCGGCTGTTCGAGCCTAGCGATGCCGCGGCCGCGTGCGGAGGGCATCCGGCCCTGCTGAACGGGAGATGCAGTGTCATGAAACGTGTGTCCACTCTGGCCGAACGCGAGTTGAGCGTGTACTTCCTGTCGCCCATCGCGTACGTGGTGCTGACGATTTTTCTGGCGGTCAGCGGAGTGCTGTTCATCACGCAGGTGTTTTCGCCGGGCGCGGAGTCTTCGTTGCGCGGTCTGAGCAACGACGTCTGGCCGATCATTCTCGTGTTCATTCTGCCCATGATCACCATGCGTCTGCTCTCGGACGAGTTCCGCAGCGGGACCATCGAGACGCTGATGACCGCCCCGGTCACGGACGCGGACGTGGTGCTGGGCAAGTTCCTGGGTGCGATGGTGTTCTACCTGGTGATCCTGGCCACGACGCTGTTGTACCCGGTGCTGCTGACGATCTGGGGCAGCGTGGACTGGGGGATGGCGTTCAGCACGTACGTCGGGTTGATTTTGCTCGGAGGGTTCTTCATTTCGGTGGGGTTGTTCTTCAGCGCGTGGACGAGCAACCAGGTGATCGCCGTAGTGTGCAGCTTTGTGCTGCTGGCGGTCCTGATGTTTCTGGCGCGGTACCTGGGCGGTTTTCTGTCCGGGTTGCCTCGCATGTTGGTGCAGCATGTGGACGTTCGTTACCACTACGAGGATTTTGCCCGCGGCGCGGTGGTGCTGAATCACGTGGTGTACTTCGTGACGCTGACGGCCCTGTTTCTGTTCCTGACGATCAAAACGCTGGAGTCACGGCGATGGCGATAGAGGCAAACAAAGCGACGGAATCCCGGGCGGCGCACAGCGGGCGGACCGTTCGCTGGGCGACCGGGGCGAATGTGGGCGTGGCCGTCGCCCTGGCGGTGGCCCTGGTGGCGGCGCTTCAATGGGGCGCCTACACGTTTGATGCTCGGGCCGACCTAACCTCTACCGGCGTCAACACCCTGAGCGACGGGACGGAGAAGTTGCTTGAATCGCTGAATACGGAGGTGCGGCTCACGTCGCTGTACTTCAAGACGGACATGGAAGCGGAGGACCAGGCGAAGTACCGCTCGGCGGCGGCGGATCTCCTCAACCTGTATCGTGGCACAAACCCCGGCAAGGTCCGTGTGGAGCACATCAATCCATTGCAGGATCATAAGAAGCTGGAGGAAATGTGGAAGCGGCTTCAGGAGATTCCCAGGTTCCAGGAGGCGGCCAAGCCGTACGCGGACGCAATCGGGGAGTTCCAGACGCAGATCGCGCCCGAAGCGTCAAAGCTGCTGTCCGAGGAACTCCAGCGTCTGGGGGGCGAGACCGGGGCCCTGACCGGGGGCAAAGACGATGCGATCGTGGGCGCCATGCGGAACTTCTTCAAGGACCACCAGCAGACCCTGACCAAAACGCAAGAACTGGTGGAGATGGCCGCGCGGAGAGAGGTGCCGGACTATGCCGGGGCGCTCGCGCTGATTCGCACCTGTTATTCCAAGCTGGGCGGCATCGTGACGGATCTCGATGAATCAGAAAACCCGCAGGTTCGTTCACTGACGGCTCAGAGCCCGATTCTGGCGGAACTGCTGCCGGCAGTGTTGGAGCGATTCCGGCCGATCTCGCAGAAGCTGAGAGACGCGCTGCCCGCGGCGAGCGAAATGCCTGAGCTCGAATTCCAACGAATCAGAGCAAAGTACACCGAGACCGGCAACTGCATTCTTGTCGAGGCGGTTGGCAAGGACGCGCGGCTGATCACATTCGGGGAGACGTGGCCTCTGCGCGAGGGTGGCATGGGGCTGAACAGTGATTCGTTTGCCAACCATGAGTTCCGCGGCGAGGAGAAGATCAGCTCGGCCATCCTCCAGATGGTGGAAGAGAAGAAACCGGCGGTGGTTTTTGTCCGGCACGGGGGGCCTCCTCTGTTCATTCCGTTGGGCCCGTTTGGCACGCAGGCCCAGTACCTGCAGATGAGGAATCACCTAACGGACCTGAACTTCACGGTGCATGAGTGGAACCTGGCGGAGACCACCACGCCGCCTGAGATCGATCCGCCGCCGTCGACCACGCTGTACGTTGTGCTGAAGCCGATGCCGTCGGAGCAGACGAGGGGCCAGCCGCCACGCACTCCTCCGTTTGGCGACGAGCAGAGGCGAGCCGTCATCGAGGCTCTGGGTGAGAACGGCCGGGCGATGTTTCTCGCCGGATGGTCTCCGAGCGGCATGGGGCCGATGCCGATGGCCGGTGCATACGAGTACCGGGATTACTTGCAGGGCACCTGGGGCATCGACGTACAGGCGGACACGCTGGTGATCCAGGCCGAACCCATCGGACCCAACGAGTTTCGGATCCGGAATGGCTGCGAGTTTCTTTCCAGCGTGACACCCACAGGCCATGAAATAGCAAAGGGGCTTTCGGCCCGACGATCGGTCTTCCCCGGGGCCGCGCCGCTCTCGCTTGCGAAGGAGCCGCCACAGGGCGTGTCCCTCGAGCCTCTGCTGATCTCCAAGCCAAGAGACGGCCTGTGGGGGGTCAAGGACATTCAGGCGTACGAGCGGCAGCAACAGGAAAACCGACATGTGAGACCAGGTCCGGACGCCTTGACCGGACCGTTCACTCTTGCGGCGGCGGCAACGAAGCAGGACGCGCGCATCGTTGTCGTCAGCTCGTTGTTCTTCGCGCTGGACGATATCGCGTTTCGCCGCGTCTTGGTCGACATCGGTGACCGATACGTGGAGGTGAACGCATGGCCCGGCAACGTGGCCCTGTTTGTCAACGCGCTGCATTGGCTGGCGGGCAATACGCAGTGGATGAACCTCGGCCGGCCGATCGATATGCGCGTGATCGACATCGCGGAGGGGCCGAGCCTGACGTTCGTGAAAGTGCTGAGTTATGGCATCTGGCCCGCCCTCGCCCTGCTCAGCGGCGGAATCGTGTGGATGATTCGTCGGAGATAGTGCGGCCATGAATTACAAGACGACGATTGGACTGGCCGTGGCGCTGGTTGTCGTGATCGGCGGCCTGTGGATCGCCAAGGGCTACCGTGCGAAGCAGGAGGCGGAATCGAAGACGGCCTCCCCGCTTGAGGGCAAGGACGATCCGACGGCGCGGCCGCTGTTCTCGGAGGCGATCGGCGACGCGGTCCGCATCGAACTGGAGATGAAGGGCCAGACACGTTGCGTGTTCGTGAGTCAGCCGGCCGACGAAGGCACAGGGGGCGGCTGGAGGATGATCGAGCCGGTGGAAGCCGCCGTGCAGGACTGGCCCGTCCGCAGCATCGCGAGCACGTTCGCGGAACTGAGGTACGTGGTGAAATACGAGCCGGGGCAGGACGGCGCGGTGACGCCGGACGCGGCCGGCCTGAATCCGCCGCGGGCGGTGGTCACGCTGATCGACGACCAGAACAAGTCGGCCCGCATTCGCGTGGGGGATGACGCCGGCCCGCAGAGTGCGTACGTGCAGATCGGCGACGCGCCGGACGTCTACTTGGTCCAGGCTTCTCTGAAGCACGTCCTGAAGGAGAACGCCCGCGACTACCGCGATTTGCGCCTCGTGAATTTTGTCCCGGACAAGTGCGTGCGGCTGGAAATCGAGCATCATCCGGCGGGCGAGCCGGCGGTTACGTATGCCCTGGTGAAGCGCGGAACGGACTGGGTGTTTGAGGCCCCGTTCGACGCCGTGGCGGTGGGAACGAAGGTGCGCAGCGTGCTGGCCGGCGTCGGACGCCTCAGCGCCATGTCGTGGGTGGCGGCGGAAGGGCAGCCGCCGGCGGCGTTCGGGCTGGACACGCCGGAGTTGATCGTCCGGGCCACCGTGGAGGAGACGGTCGAGCCTCCCGCCGCGGAGCCGACCACGCAGCCCGCCGCGCCGGAGGTGAAGACGACCGTTCATGAGGTTCGGGTGTCGGCGCTGGGGCCTCTCGGGCAGGCCGATCGGCGGTACGTCCAGCTCGCCGGAGACACGGCGGTGGCGACCCTCGCCAAGAGCACGGTAGACACGCTGGTTCCGAACGTGGCCGAATGGCGCGAGATGCGCGTCACGTCGGCGGACGTGATGCGGGCGGAACGTATCGAGTTGACGGTGGACGGCGCGACGGGGCAGATCCAGCGGGAGGCGGCGCTCTGGCGGTTCGCCGACGGAATGCCCGCCGACGCGAAGGAAGTGACGCAGTTGCTCAACAGCGTGCGGGAGTTGAAGGCGCAGTCCTTTGTGCCTGCGGCCGACGCGGACGCGTCTGCGGCGCTGGATACGCCGGAGGCACGGCTCGTGCTGACGCTGCCGGGCGATGCCGGCACGGAGACCATTGATGTCGGCGGGTTTGCCGATCCCCGCACGAAGCGCCTGCGGTACGTGCGGGCCGGTTCGGGCAAAGAGATCGCCAAAGTACTCCAGGAAAACGCGGGGCCGCTTCTGCGGTCGCTGACGGAGTATCAAGATCGGCAACTGTTTGATTTCACCACGGGGCAGCTTGAACGCGTGGTGCTGGACCGGACGAATCCGGCCACCGGGCAGCCGGCGGAGTGCGTGCTGGAGCAGAAAGGCGAGGCGTGGCTGATGGTTGAGCCCGTGGAGGGCGACACCGACACGGCCGCTATCCAGAAACTCACATCGAGCCTGGCGTCCCTGCGGGCGGTGGAGATTCTTCACGCCGAGACGGACCCGGCCGGCGTGGGGCTGGAGCCTCCGGACATCACCATCACGCTGACCCGCCAGCCGCCGGCGATCACGAAGCTGGTGCAGGTGGGGCCCCAGACGCAACCGGCCGAAGGGGAGGAGCCGCCTCCCGCCACGTTCCGGCAGGAGAGCGTTCTGCCGGAGAAGGAGGAGTACAAGCTGCTGGTCAGCCGGCACGACGGCAAGGTCTACGGCAAGCGGTTTGACGCACCGGCCGTCTACGTGCTGGACCCGGCCCTGTACGACGCGCTGATGGCGGAGCTTCGGGCACGGAACCTGTTTGACTTCGAGACCGCGGCGGTTCGCCGGGTCACGGTGCAGGGCCCAAACGGCGAGGACGGGTTTGTCCGGGACGACGGATGGAAATACGCGCCGGAGCCGGACATCCCCGTGGACGCGAAGAAGATCGACAATTTTGTCGTGCAGCTTGCCGACCTTAAGGCGGAGCGGTTCGTCGCGTTCGGCGTGGTCCCGGACGACCTCAGCCGGTACGGCCTGGACAATCCGCAATGGCGCGTGACGGTGCAGATCGATGACGAAGAGCAGGCCCTCCTGGTCTCTCCGGCGGTCTGCGACAAGCTGCCCGGGCAGTTGCAGTACGCGATGATGGACGGCGTGGACGAAGTATTCCTGGTCAGCCCGAACACGATCCAGCGGTTCCGGATCGCCCTGAGCGAATTCGCACCGCCTGCTGCGCCGTAGGACGGTCGGGTCACTTGGGGGCGTCGTGTGTCCGGGCGGGGGGTCAGGGCCCCGGGGTGGGGGCGATCGGCGCGGGCACAAGAATGCCTTTCCGCCGGTAGATGGGCTGCACGAGCGGCCACAGCGTGCGAAGGCGTCCGGCAAACACCACGCCGCCCGCCAGGCAGCAACCGCCGCCGATCGCCAGCGTCAGCGGCGCGCCGACGGCGTGGGCCAGGGCACCGGCCAGCAGGCTGCCGAACGGCATCATGCCGACGAACGCCATCGTGTAGAGACTCATCACACGGCCGCGCTTGTCGTCGTCGACGATGGTCTGGAGCACCGTGTTGCACGACGCGATGTGCAGCATCATTCCCGTGCCGGCCAAAAACATGAACGGCACGGCCGTCCCCAGGGACCGCGTGAAGGCGACCCCGATCAGCCCCAGCCCGAACATCACGGCGCCCGTCGCGATGATCCGCCCCAGGCCGAGCACGGACGGACGCGAGGCCAGGTACACCGCGCCGAAGATCGCACCGAATCCCGTTGCTCCCAGCAGGAATCCAAGGGCCTGCGGCCCCCCTCGCAGCACGTCGCCCGCAAACAGCGGCATGATCGTCCCGTACGACATGCCCATCAGGCTGCACAGCGCAAGCAGAAGCAGAACGTCGCGGATGGGGGGAAAGCCGAGTCCGTACGAAAAACCCTCCGCCAGGCCGCGAAACAGCGGAACGCCCACGGGCGGCGAAGGCCGGCGTGACACACGCATGGCCGCCAGGGCGGCGATGACCGCGAGGTAGCTTACCGCGTTCAGGGAGAAACAAAGGGCCTCGCCGACGGCCGCGATGAGCACGCCCGCCAGGGCGGGGCCCAGGAGTTGGGCCCCGTTCACCAGAAACGAGTTGAGGGCGATCGCATTACCCAGATCTTCCGGGCGGTCCACCATGTCCACGACGAAGGCCTGCCGCACGGGCATGTCGAACGCATTGATGACACCCAGTACGACGGCCAGCACGAGCAACTGCCCATACGTGATCAGACCCGCTGCCGTCAGCACCGCCAGCAGGGCTGCCTGGACCAACGCCACCACCTGGGTGAGCACGAGCACGCGACGCAGGCTCCACCGGTCGGCCAGCACGCCGGCGACCGGCGCCAGCGCCAGAATGGGGATCTGCCCGACAAAACCCACTACCCCCAGGAGCAACGCCGACCCGGTCAACCGGTACACCAGCCAACTCACGGCGATCCGCTGCATCCAGGTGCCGATCAGCGAGACCCCCTGCCCGGCAAAAAAGAGCCGGTAGTTTCGATGTTGAAGCGCCCGCCATGCGCGGCCGATGGTGCGGAGGCGGCTGCCCGCCGGCACAGAGACAGGCCGGCCCGCCGGGCCGGGCGTCGCAGGTTGGGCCGATTGCGGAGAATCGGGACCGGGCACCGTCACGCAGATTCCACCTTCTTCATCCAGACCGGATCGCTTGGCGCGGCTGATACGCGGATTGTACGCGGCTGGAACGGCGCCGCGAAGGCCCTCCGCACGCCGGTGGGCCAGATGGGCCGGCTCCCTGGCCGGTGCTTGCCGGAGCATCCGGAGGTCGCGCCGGGAGATCGGGTCGGCCTGGAGCGGCCGAGAATCGGACGGGATCGAGGCGCCAGCCCCGATTTCCGGGGTTTGAGGGGGGCGAGGGGGATCGCGGGGCATCCGGGCACGGCGGCGGTGCTTTCGGGGGCGGTTTGCAGTCTGGGGCGGTTTGGTTACTATACACAGCTTCCCTCATGTGGAGGTCACACGCAGACGGTCTGCGCGCCCGTGTGGGAAGACCCGGTCCCGGCAAACTCCGCCCGTCTGCGAGGCCGCACGGCTTCGCGCGGGCGAGCCGACGGATCGGGACAGAGGCCCTGCCGGTCACACGCCGGCACATTGAAAAGCTCATGGTAGACTACAATCTCATCAGCCAACTGGACGACACGCGAGACGAACTGGATTCGGTGCTGGCCGACCTCTCGGCCAACACCGGCCTGCTGGACATGGACTCGATGCTCAAGCCCGAGTCCGACAACC
>JAFGJQ010000261.1 GCA_016929015.1 Phycisphaerae bacterium
GGCCGGCCGATGCGGGCGTGGTCGCGCTTCGCGCAGGCGGTGCTGACGGATGATGAGGTTCCGCCGGGAGCGCTGTTGGGTCTGGATCGGCTGAACCGCGATGCTGCGTTTCGGGCGTCGTTCAGCATGGCCGATGCGGAGGAACTGCTGGAGGGTCGGACGCTGGAGTTCCATCCGGCCGATCGGTTCGAGGCTGATGCCCAGGAGAAGCCGACTGGCCGCGTACGACTGGTGGAATTGTTCAGTTGTGTTGACCTGCCGGATACCACCGCGCCGGAGTTGGCCTTCCGCGGGCTGGCGGAGTACTTCGGGGATGCGGGGGTGGGGTTCATACAGTATCACTTGACATCGCCGGCCACCGATCCCCTGATAACAGCCGTGTCGGAGGCCCGCGCCCGGTTCTATGGGGTGGCGGAGGCGCCGGCCGCGATCTTCGATGGTGAGACCTCGGTTGGGGTCGGCGGGTCGGCCAGGGACATCGACGCGGTGTACCGGGCGTACCGGAAGGCGGCGCTGCCGGAGAAACCGGCCGAGTCCGTTTGGCAGGTGGCGGGGCGTGCGGGGGTCTCGGGCGGTGTCATCGCCGGGACCATTGAGTTGACCGGGCCGCAGGCGGGTTCGGATCTTCGGCTGCACGTGGTGCTTTGTGAGCGGCTGGTGATGGCCCCGTCGGCCAACGGAGTTTTCATGCACTTCCAGGTGGCCCGGGCGGCGGCCACGCCGCCGGAAGGACTGGCGGTCCCGGAGACCGGCGGAACGCGCCAGTTCCCGGTGGAAGTTCGTTTGGCCGAGTTGGCAAAGGCGTTGGAGGCGGCGTTGCAGCGGGATGAAGAAGTCAAGAACGTAGAGTACCAGGTCCGGCCGACATTCGTGGATCCGTCGGCCTGCAACCTGGTGGCGTTTCTCCAGGATAGTTCCACGAAGAGAATTCTTGCCGCGGTGACGGTGGACGTCTCCTCCGCGCCGCAGGAACCATGAGTCAGCCGTTGGAAGCGAACAGTCTCTGCGCGGAGTTCGAATCGCTGCTGTCGGCCACGCGAGGCCGCGTGCATGCGGCGTCCGTTCGCCGGCGGGTGCGCCGAGCCGCAGAGCGAGGCGTCCGAGCGGCCGTGTGGGTCGCGGCGTTTGTGCTGCTGTTGCGGCTACTGGCGTGGTTGCTCGGGCAGCCGGCGGTGTTGGGCGTCGGAGCGGCGGCGGTGTTGCTGGGGCTCGTGGTCTTGGTGCCCGTTGCGGTGGCCTGGGTCCGAGCGAAGGCAGAAGAACCCTCCTGGCGTGAAGTGGCCGAGCGGCTGGATCTGGGTGCGGGCGAACACAACCGCGTGGCAATCGGGCTGGCGCTAGCCGGCTCCGGTGTGGCTACGGAGTTCGGACGTGCCGCGATTCGGGACGGCATTGCTTCCCTGCGGCGAATTCGAGATGGAGTGCCATATCTGGAGGTTGCCCCGACGTGTTGGACCCGTATGGCGGGTCGGGCGGCGGTGATCGGCTTTCTGATCTTGGCCTCCGCGTGGGTCGGCACGGCCAGGCACCGCGCGGAGTCGGCCCAGACGGGTGGTTTTGTAGCTGCCGGCGATGCGCTGCGGGTGCCGGGTCGAGAGGCAGACTCGCCGGAGGCGGAGCGTCCAGGGCAACCTGTTCGCGACCGCGTGACAGACCGCGGTCAGGGTGAACGGGGCGTGCGGGCCGAGCCGACGGCTGCGGCGCCCGTGCGAGGCTCCCACACGCCGGCGGCCGGTCGCACCGGCGGAGGGACCGTGGCGAAGGCGGCGACATCGGAGCGATCGGCCCAGACGGGCGGTGAGAATACGCAATCGGCAGCAACGGGGGGAACACAGGAGAAGGAATCACCAAAGCCCGGCAAGGCCCGTCCGGCGAAAGAATCGCGAATCACGGATCGCAAGTCGAAAGAGGAGGCGGGCTCGGGCGCCGGCGTCGGGAGGGGTTCATCCGGCGGCGGAAGCATGGCCGCCGTCCAACACGGTTGGTCGCAACGTGCCCAGACGGCCGAAGGCAAGGAAGACGAAGAGGCTTCGGACGAGGAAGTTGAGGACGAGGCGGAGGAAAGCCGTCAGCGCAGCGGCATCCAGCCGTCGCTGAAGGACCGGAACGAATCGCCTTCACGTGATCTGGGCATCAGCGGCGAGCAGGGCCCTCCGGGCACAGGCCGGGGCGGACCGACGCCGCCGAAGAAATCGCGGGGGACGGCCTCGCTGGTGTTGGGCATTCCGGTCCCGGACTTCGTGCGCGGTCGGCTGGGTCCGGGGACGACGAAGATCACGCATGAGCGGGTGGAGCCGACGCCGATGCCGGGCGAGCCGGCGCAGGCGGGTCCGGTTAGGCCGCGGGTTGGGCCGGAGCGGCCGATCTCGCTCGTGGCCGTTCCGCCAAACCTGGCCGAGGCCGTTCGGGACTTCCTGATCGCGCTGCATTCCGCAGACGCGCAACAGACCGAAGAGAGTCAGCCCGTTGCGCCGCCGGAGGGCGGGGCATCGCAAACGGAGGAGTCATTGAATCCATGAGTGAGCAGCCCAAGGCACGGCCTGCGGTGTCGGCAGACGCGGCGGCCCAGGCGACGCGGTTCCGCGAGGTATTCGATCGCCTTAAGCGCGAGGTGCACAAGGTGTTCGTCGGGCACGACGAGCTGGTGGAAAACGTGCTGTCGGTGCTGCTGTCCGACGGACACGTGCTGCTGGAGGGTGTTCCGGGCCTGGGCAAGACGCTGCTGGCCCGGACGCTGGCCTCATCGCTGCAACTGGACTTCTCGCGCATCCAGTTCACGCCGGACCTGATGCCCGCGGACGTGGTGGGCACCATGGTGCTGCGGGAGAAGGAAGGCGGCGGGCATGAGTTGGCCTTTGAGCCGGGCCCGGTGGTGGCGAACTTCATCCTAGCCGACGAGATCAACCGGGCCACGCCCAAGACGCAGTCGGCCATGCTGGAGGCCATGCAGGAGCGGCAGATTTCAGTCGCCCGCCGCACCATGCCGCTGCCGGAGCCGTTCATCGTGATGGCCACGCAGAACCCGATCGAGCAGGAGGGAACCTACCCGCTTCCGGAGGCCCAGTTGGACCGCTTCCTGGTGAAGTTGCTCGTCGATTACCCGGAGGAGCGTGACTACCACGACATTCTGCTGCGGACGACGGGCACGGACCTGCCCACGGTGGAACCGGTCTCCACGGGCGACGAGATCATTTCCATGCGGCGGATCGTGCGAAGCGTCGAGGTGACGGAGCAGGTCCGGGCGTACGCGATTCGGCTGGTGATGGCCACGCAGCCCGGCTCCCCGCACGCACCGGCCGCGATCAGTCGGGCCGTGGCGCTGGGTTCGAGTCCGCGCGGCGCGCAAGGGCTGATGCTCATGGGCAAGGTTCGGGCGCTGATGGGCGGAAGATTCGCCGTCTCCTGCGAGGATGTGCGGGCGGTTGCGCTGCCCGTGCTTCGGCACCGGCTGCTGCTGAACTTTGAGGCCCAGGCGGACCGCGTGCATCCGGACGACCTGGTCCGGGCGGCGGTCAGTTCCGTGAGCGAACTGTCGAGGTAACCTGTGGCCCGTCTGTTCAGCGAAGAGTTTGTCCGCGCAATCGAGAGGTTGCGCATCATCACTCGGCAGACGCCGCGGGGCGGGCGTCATGCGGAGCATCGGTCGCCTGATCTGGGCGCGGGAATGGAGTTTCGCGACTTCCGGGCGTACGTGCCGGGCGACGACGTGCGCCGGTTGGACTGGAACCTCTACCGGCGCACCGGGCGGTTATTCTTGCGGCTGTTTGAGCAGCCCGAAGACCTGCCGGTCTCCATTCTCCTGGATGTCAGTGATTCGATGTTCTTCGAGGCGCCGCCGCGGGCGGACGCCGCGCGGCTGGCGACGGCCATCCTCGCCGCGGTGGCCCTGCAGCAGCACGACCGCGTGACCATTCAGCCGTTCGGGGCGGACCTGCTGCCCCCGCTGTCCGTCAACACCGGACGGGCGGGGCTGCGGCGAGCCCTGACGTACCTGGAGCGGCTCGGGCCGGCCGGTCCGACAAACGTGGTGCGGGCGGCAACCCGATTTGCCGCCCGGCGCCAGCGACCGGGGTTGGCGGCCGTGGTTTCGGATTTCTTCGACCCGACCGGCGCCGTCGGCGTCACGGAGGCGCTGGGACATCTGCGACACCGCCTGGCACTGGTGCAGGTGATCCGGTCGTCCGACACAGACCCCGCCCTGGACGGCGAACTGCGCCTTCTGGATTGTGAATCGGCCGGGGCGGTGGATGTGTCCATCACGCGGGAAAGCGTGGGGCGGTATCGGCAGGCGTACGCGGCATTCGCCGAGGGACTCTCGCTGTTTGCCGCCCGGCGGCGGGCGGTCCACGCCCGGATTGACGCGGATCGGCCCATCCTGGACCAACTGGATGAGCTGTTTGCCGGCGGTGTGCTGGTGACGTGAGGTGGCAGTAGGATGACATTCTCCGGCATACCGATCGGATGGGCGTTGGCGCTGGCGGCGGGGGCAGCGGTGGCCTTGGTCCTGCTCCACCGGCTGCGGGTGCGCCCGCGGGAGCTGCGCGTGGTGACCGTGCTGTTCTGGGCCCACGCGGCCGAGCGCACGAGGGCCCGCACGTTGTTCGAGCGGTTCCGGCATCCGCTGACCTACGCCCTGTTGGCGACGATATGCATTTTGCCCTGTCTCGCCGCGGCCCGACCGGCGTGGTCGGGCGACCCGAAGGACCGGCTGTATGAAGTCGTGGTGGTGGACGCGGGCATGGCGATGCACGGCGCGGAGGATCGCTGGAATGCAGCGACCACGGCAGCGCTGCACGAAGCCGAGCGATTGGCCGGGCACGACCGCCTCGCCGTCATCGTGGCCGACCCGTGGCCGCGGGTGATCCAGTCATTCACTGATCCGAAGCCGTTGCTCAAGCGCAAGTTGGCCGGGGTGGTTCCCTCGAATCGCCCGGCCGACCGAACGGGAGCGATGCGACTGGCGGAGGCGTTGCTGCGAGGACGCGAACACGGACAAGCCGTCTGGATCGGTGATCCGGATGATGCGGTGATGAACGCTTCGGGCGCGCCGTGGCGCGGGGTACCCGTCCCTGGGCCAAAGCAGAACGCGGGCATCGTGTGCATGACGTTTGAGCCGGCGGCGGGCGACCCGTTGCGAGGTTTGCTGCGGGTCCGCGTCGGGAGCTGGGGACCGGCCGGGCGGGATGTAACGCTCCGCGTGGATCGCGGCGGCGGCGCACCGCTCCTGGACGAAACCCGGTCGCTGTCCCCGGGCGACGTGACAGACTTCATCGTGCCGGACCTGCCGGCCGACGGCGATGCGCTGATCGCGCGTCTGGGCCCGGCCGATGAGCGGCCGGCGGACGGTACCGCAACGTTCCGCGTGCCGCTACGAACGCCGATTCGCGTGTGTGGGGGCGACGCGGTTGCGGGATCCTTGCGTGCAGCGATCGCCGCCGACCCGTCCGTTCAATGGTCTGAGGACGGATGCACGGTGGAAGTTCGCATCGGCGACGGGCCGGCCGTGATCGGCGGCACGCCCGTGAGCGGCGGCGATCACGATTTCGAAAACGCGGTGTGCGGAAGTGGACGAGGAATCGTGCCCACGCCGGAAACACAAGTCCTGCTTCGGGCCGGTGAGAGTGCGCTGGTTGCTTCCGTGAAGGGTGCGCCCCCGCAACTGCTGATCTCAGACGCTCTGTGGGGCGGCGGGAGCGACGTGTCGGCCCGGCCGGCGCTGGCCGTGATGCTGGTGCAGACGCTCCGCACGCTGGCCGGTTGGGACAACGATCCGGTCACGGTCCCCTCGGATCGGGCCGTGGAAGACCCGCTGTGGGCGCAGGGCGACGCGGTGATGACGATGCCCGGCTCGCGAACGGCCTCCGCAGTGGGACCTGCGATGGCCGAGTCACCGAAGGGCGAGGTGCGCCGGTCGTGGTGGCCATCGCTGACGGCGGCGTTGCTGGGCATGGCATTTGTTGCGTTTCTGGTTGAGGCGGCGCTGCACGCGCGAGGGAGGATTCCGTAGCCGATGCTCTTCGCGCACCCCATGGCATTGTGGTTGCTTCTTCTGGCGATTCCGCTGGTTGCGCTGCACCTGCGCGGCGGGCGGACGACGGCAACCGCACGCTGGGTCGCAGTCACATGTCTGCGGACGCTGGCCTTCGTGTCGCTGGTGCTGGCGTTGGCTCGCCCGCTGTTGGATCGACCCGATGCGCGTCGGACGATCGTCGCGGTAATGGACGCCTCCGCGAGTGTCGGCGAGTCGGCACTTGCTGGGGCGACGGCCACGGCGCGGGCCTTGCGTGACGATCAAGGTCCGGACGAGGATTTTGCCGTGGTGGTCTTCGATCGCGAAACCCGAGCCGAGCTTTCATCCGTCCTGGATGAACCGAATGGGATACGAGTGGCGGTGCCGGACGAACCGGGCTCCGCCCTGGCTGACGCGTTGCGACTGGCGGGCGGTCTGATCCCACACGATGGTCGCGGCCGCGTTGTGGTGTACAGCGACGGGCTGGAGACAGGCGGTGATGCCGAAGCCGAGGCATGGAAACTGGCCCAGCGCGGCATCCCGGTGGAGACCATGGCGTGCGAAATCGCGGCGAAGCGGGAAGTTGTACTGGTTTCTGCGATGTTGCCGCCGAGTGTCGGTGCCGGGGCGACGGCCACGCTGGAAGCGATTGTCGATGCCACTTCATCCGGACCGGCGGAACTGGTGGTCAATTCGCGGGTCGACGGGACGCAGATCCGGACGGCCATCGAGTTGACGGCGGGCCGGCAGACGATCACGCAAAGCTGTCCCATGACGCAGGAGGGTCTTGCGACGTACACGGTGCGGATTGACGCCGAGGGTGACGGGTCGGCTGACAACAACGAGTTGCCGGCGGCGGTGTTCGTGGAACGCCCCTTGCGGCTGGCGGTCGTGGAGGATGCGGACGGATCACCGGCGGCCTCGGCACTTTCGGCGTGGCTCGGTCCTGCCGCCGTGGTACAAGACGTGGTGCCGTCGGCACTGACGGATCCGGAATCGCTGGACGGCATCGACGTTCTTGCACTGGCGGACGTGCCGGCAGACGCGCTGCCTGCGGAATCGCAACAGCACATCGTGCGGGCGGTGACGGACGGGCTGGGGCTGCTGGTCGGCGGCGGGCGCCGCTCCTTCGGGCCGGGCGGCTACGCGCGTACACCGCTGGCGGATGTTCTGCCCGTGCGGTTCTCGCAGGAAGTGCAGCGGCGTGACCCGAGCACCACGCTGGTGATCATCATCGATACCTCCGGCAGCATGGGTGGATCGCGGGTGAACCAGGCCAAGGAGATCGCCCGGCTGGCCATCGCACGGCTCAAGCCGCACGACAAAGTGGGGATCGTCGAGTTCTACGGATCGAAGCGATGGGCGGCCCCGATTCAGCCGGCGTCCAACGCGATCGACCTGCAGCGGGCCCTGAACCGGCTGAGTTCCGGCGGCGGCACGGTCATTCTGCCGGCCATCGAGGAAGCCTACTACGCGCTGCAGAACGTGCAGACCCGAACGCGGCACGTGCTGGTACTGACCGACGGCGGCGTGGAGCCGGGAGCATTCGAGCCGCTGATCCGCCGGATGTCAGACCGTGGCATTACACTCTCGACGGTGATGGTCGGCCCGGGCGGACATTCGGCGTTCCTCGCCAGCCTGGCCCAGTGGGGCCGCGGGCGATTCTACGCGGCACCGGACCGGTTCAACATGCCCGAGATCATCGTGAAGCAGCCGGAGTCCTCGCTGCTCAGTCCGTTCATTGAGCAACCCGCCGGGCTGGCAGTCCGGTCGCGGCATCCGATCGTGAATGATGCGGACCTTGCCGACGCGCCGGAACTGGCAGGCTACGTGGAGACACAGGCCCGGCCCACGGCGGACGTGCTGATCGAGTCGAGCCTGGGACACCCGGTGCTGGCGATGTGGCATTACGGGCTCGGTACGGTTGCGGCATGCGCAACACACATTGGCGGCGAGTGGTCGCGGGACCTGTCCGACTGGCCGGGCTACGGCACGATGATGTGTAGACTCGTGCGGACGCTGGCTCGTCCGGCGCCGGAGCGTGCGTTGCGAATCACTCCCATCCACCGGCCGGGTGCCGTGGAATTGGAGATCAAAGACACGCGTCCGTCGGCCGCGGAGGGCCTGGTCGCCGTGGAAATGACGCTGGCGGACGCCTCCGGCCCATTACAGACACAGGTGCTTGACCCGATCGCCCCGAACCGCTGGAACACGCGTCTCGCTGCGGCGGCTCCGGGCACGTACACGGTTTCGGCCCGCACGGCGGACGGCGAGCGGGGCGGCCGGGCGGCCCTGGTGGTGCCGCCGGTGCGCGAGGTGACATCCGCGAGGGCAGATGGAGACCGGCTGGCGGCCATCGCCGGCTGGTCTGACCGGGCGGAACAGCGCGCCGCCGAACTGGCCGCGCAGGACGTGCCGAAGGTGGTCGAACTGCAGCCGGCGTTGTGCCTGGCCGTGGTGCTGCTGGTTCTGGTGAACGTTCTGATTCGACGCTGGCCCGAGCGGCGCGTGCGCCGATTCGGTGCCGCCGCCGCAACGCTGTGCCTGATCCTGCCGGTTTCCGCGCCGGCCGAGGAGACGGCGGAACCCGCGATCGTGCAGGCGCAGAGTATGCTGGATACCGGCGATCTTGCCGAAGCTCGCGATGTCCTTCGCTCGGCGGCGGAGTCTCGGCCGGAGTCCGCGGCGCTATGGGCGGAGTTGGGCCGCGTGGAGGAACTGATCGGTGACGCCGCCGCCGCACTGGCTTCGCTGGAACGGGCAGAGTCACGGGAAGCGGACCCGGTCCGCCGTCTGGCGATTCGAGTGCGGGCGGCCCTGATCGCGTACGACCGGAGGGAAACGGCTGCCGCGGCGGAGAATCTTCGGGAGGCAGCCGCGGACATCCCGTCGGCCGCCGGACTGTGCGCGCACGTGGCGGGCCTCAGCGGCGACGAGGAAACGGCACTGGACCTCCTGCCGATGGATGGGAGTGACCGGTCTCGCTTTCATGCGCACGTGTTTCGCGGGTTGTTTCTGTTGCGGCTGGATCGGCCCACGGAAGCGCAGCAGGACTTTGAGCATGCCTACGCATGCGCTCCGCTCGTCCGGGATCGGCGATATGCGCTGGAGCGTATTGTGGCGGCGGCACGCAAGTCGGGCCGATTGGCGGCCCTGGTCGATTCGTGGCTGCACGGCGGCGAACCAACCGTGGAACAACTGGACGCCATCGCGCCCGTTCTGCAGGAGTTGGGCCGGGCAGACGAGGCGCTGCGGTTGCTGCAGCGAGACGACTGGTCGGCCGAACATCGTGAGCACGTGGAGTCGCCGGAGTTCCAGCGGAGTATCATCGCCACGGCGGTGGAGGCGGGTCGAACACGGGAAGCGATGGCGGCCTACCGCGCCCTGGTGGATCGCGAGCCGCGGCAGGTCGAGTGGCGGACCGGGCTGGGCCGGCTATTGCTGCTTGAGGGCCGGTCCGAGGAAGCCATGCAGGTCTTTGTCGAGGGTGTGGCCCGCTTCGACCATTCGCAGGACCTGATGGCCCTGGCGGAAGGGGCACGGCGGCTGGGTCTGGATGAGGCCGCCCTGTCGGCCGCCCGGAAGGCCGGAGTCGGCGGAAACGCGGCCGGCGTGCAGGCCGTCCTGTTTGAAGTGGACCTGATGCGTGAGCGCGGCCAGACGGATGCGGCCATGCAACGCCTTCGCAAACTGGTCCGCGAAGTGAGCGACGATGCAGGCGTTCTCCTGCCCGTGGCGGAAGCCTTCGAGCGGTACGGCGACAACCAAGAGGCGCTCCGTTTGTTCCGGCGCATCTACGAGGCGACAGAGAGTGAGGACATCCTCCTGCGGGTCGCGTGGCTCCTGGAGCAGAACGACCGGTTTGACGAGGCCCTGACGCTCTGGAAGCAAATGTGGGAGACCACGCAGGTCCCGGCCCGCCGCCGGCAGGCCCAGGAACGCGTGCTGGACCTGGCCTCACGCGGCGGGCATTTGGCGGACCTGGCAATCGAGCTTGAAGAACGCCTCGCCGCCGCACCGGCCGGCACAGCGCCGGATGACCGCGCGCTGTCGCTGCTGGTCGACATCTACACGACCGCCAATGACGCGGTATCCGCCGCCGAGATTCTGCAGGAATTCACGCCCCGCGCAGAGATGACGGGGGAATCCGTGGACCTGCTCAAGCGTCTGGCCCGCGTGTACCTGAGTTGCGAGCAGTTCGGTCGGTGCAGTCGCGTACTGCGGCGGCTGACGGAGTTGGACCCGGCCAATGCGGAGGAGTATCTCCAGCAGATTGCGGTGGTGGCACTGGAGCGCCGACAACCGCATGAGGCCCGGGCCGCCCTGGCGGAACTGGAGAAGCACGCGGAGGATCCCGCCGTGGCGGACGAGTTCTCTGCCGGCGTGCTGGACATGCTGGGTCTGCACGACGAGGCGGCAGCCGCCTACGCTCGCCTGCTTGATCGACATCCGGACCGCATCGAGGCCCACCTGATGTGGGGCAACGCCATGAAGAGCGCGGGCCGGACGGACCAGGCCATTGCCCGCTTTCAGGCCCTGGTGGAAGAGGCGAGCGAGGACGATCTGTTTGCGGTGGCCGTGGACGGCCTGCTGAACCTGGAGGCGCCGCCCGCCGCCCTGCAGTCGGCATACCGGCGTGTGGTGTCGCGGATCGCAGCCCGGCCGGACCAGGTGTTCCTGTACCGGCTGGCGGCGGACCTGCAGGATGCAGTGAATCATACGGTGGAGCGGGACCGGGTGCTCGAGCAGTCGGTTGTTGTGGCGGGGGAGCGCCGAGCCCCGCTGCTTCGCGAACTGATGGATGCCGCCGGCGTGAACAACCAGACGGAGCGGATGATCGAGTTCGGCCGGTCCATTCTGGCCCTGGATCAGGAGATGCCGCCGCAGGTGTACCTCGATCTCGGCGAGGCCCTGATCAAGGCCGACCGGCCGGCCGAAGCGGAACGAGTGTTCGCCCGGGCGCGGGTGGGGGCCGACTTCTCGGCCATACAGCAGAAGGTGGCGACGTACTTCGAGAACGCCAACCGTCCGACCGACGCGGATCGCATCATCCGCGACCTGCTGGTGGCCCAGCCGGACAACGTTCCCCTGCTGATTCGTTCGGGAGGATTGTGCGAACAACTCGCCGCGTATGATCGGGCCTTTGAGCAATACGGTCGGGCCGCGGACCTGATGCTTCGCCGACTGCCCCGGACGGTGCGCCGCGAGGCAACCCAACCGGCCAAGGAGACGACGGAAGAGACGTTCGGGCGGCGACGGTGGCGAGCGGCGAACCTCGACGAAATCTCTCAGTATTTCGCCAGTGCCGGCGGCGGCCTGGTGAACGCGGCCCGATCGCCTGCGCTGCGCGAGAAGCTGCTGGCAGACCTGACCGCGCTTCTGAACGAGGAATTGGAGTCGCTGGAGACGGACCGGGCCTTTGCCGCCACCCTCGATGGGAACTTGCGACTGAGCCGGCTGGCCTCATTCATCCGGCACGTGGCGTTCGCGCTGCATGAGCCCGATCGGGCGGACGCGATGGATCGTACGCTTCTGGATCGGTACCCCGACGATGCGAGGCTGGCGGCGGAAGTGGTGCGGATCCGGGTGGACTGGGGCCTGTACGAACGAGCGCTGCTTTTCCAGGAAGCCGTCGGCGATCGTGCCGCGCCGCCGGATTCACTGCTGGCATATGCCGTCTGCACGCAGAGACGATCGCTGGACTCCCTTCTGCGCGAGGGCAAGCTCGATACAAACCTCGCCGGGCGGCTTGTGCCGGTTCTCACGATGTCGGGCCGTACGGAGGACGCCCGGCAGGCGCTCCGGGCCGCGGATTTGGGTTCCGCGGCGGAGGCGCATACCATGGGCGCAACGTTCGTGGCTGCATCGGCATTGCTGGACGATGCGGAGTCGTTGCGGCGTTGGTTGAATCTCTGGCTTGACGCGATCGCTCGCGTGAAGAACGGCAAGGCGGCCGCCCGCAGCCTGGAGCCGTGCATCCGAATCGTCTGGAATCACCTTCCCGAGGCGGAGCGAGCCGTGCTTCTGGAGCGAATTGAAGGTCTGGCCGCCGGATTCAGCGGTGAAGACCGACTGCCGCTGGACTTGTTGCGCTTGCATCTGACCGAGGCCCTGGAACGGCCGTGCGTCGATCGCGAGCGTGTGGTATCAGACGCTTCACGCGATTCGAATGTCGGGGCCGATGTGCTGGCGCATCTGCTGGATACCGCCGCGCCGGACGAACGGCCCGGCCTTCTCCGCAACATGGTGGCAAGCCGCGACCCCCAACAGGCACGCGGGTTTCTGATGGACGTTGCCGGCAGCCTTCGCGTGCCCGCGGATGATGCATTCGTCGAGACGTTCCTGAACTTGTTCCGGGCCGCGCCGCGAGAGCGATACGATCCGGATCGAGCACTCAGTGCGGTGCAGCGCGGTGGCTGGAACCGGAACCCGGCCCAGCCGCGCATCGGCCGACAGATCGGCGAGTTGCTCCTGGCCGAGATGCCGACGTCGCCCCCTGTCCTGGTCGCCGTGGCAACCGCTCGCAAGACGGCCGGCGCGTATGACGAGGCCCGCCTTCTTGTCGATGAGGCGGTGGAATCGATGGCGTCGGCGGGTGAATTCGCAATCGCCCAGTCCCGCGCCTGGGATGACCTGGCGACCGTGCTCACCCGCGAGGACTGCGCGGCGATCGCGGAGGAACTTGCGGAACGGGCGGAGATCGAGGGAGCCACACCTTCGCTGCTCTACGGCCAGGGCACGCTGGAACTGAAGGCCGGGCGATGGAACGAATCCGCCGCCTTGTTTGAGGCATCGTTCCGGCTCTCGCCGACCAGTCGCCCTCTGGGCCGCAAAGTAATCCGGTTGTTCCAGGACGCCGGACGCACACGCGACCTGGCCGACCTGCTCTCGGCGCTTCTGACCCGCAGTTCCATCATGGAATCCTTCGAGTGGCGGACGCTGACGGACCTGTACTGCAATCTGTTCGACCCTCTGAACGCCCAACGGGCGGTCCGACGGCTGGAGGGACCACTCAGCCCCGTCGAGAACATGCGGGTGGACCGCATGATGGGCCGCTACGAACAGGTGCGGGCAACGTTTCTGCGGTTCCTGATCACTAACCGCAACGAGGGTCGATTCTACAACCCGATCTGGCCGGATGGGCCGTCTACCGGGGGCATGGAGGAATACCTGGCTACACAGGCACGCGACTGGCACGAACGCCCGACTCTGTTTACCGGCATTGCCGATCTGCCGTTTGCCGAAGAGGACTGCGCCGCGCTGCTGGGAGCGGCCCCGCCGGACCGGTTGGACGTGCCGGGCCTGGTTGACGGCCTGGCCAGGGCCGCCTGCGCGCGTGGATCGCAAGACGCGTGGCTGGCCGCGCTGATGGACGCGCAGATGCGTGATGCGCTGAATCTCAAGGACCGCCGCCTGATCGTCGCCCTGGCAAAGGAGGGGACACAAATCCCGCCGCCCTTGGCGGAGAGCCTCGACAGCCTGCCGGTGTTCATGGACCTCGGTGACTTCCGTCAGGGCCGCCTGATGGATGCAGTCGTGAAGCTGTATGCCGCCTCCGGCCGGGAAGAGTCGGCACGAAATCTTCTTGCATGGTTGGTGACCGCTGACCTGCTGGCTGGAACGACCTCAACACAGTTGGAGGATCGTTTCGACCGGCTCGAGGATTACCTGGCTCTTCTTCCGCCGGACGAACGCGACGTGGAGCGGCGGCGCTGGGCCGACTGGCTTGCGCCAACCCCCCTGGATTTTCCCGGCAACTCGTACGTGGAGGCACTGCTGGAGTTTGTGGAACAGGTCCAGCCGGCCGAAGAGCGAAGACGGAAACTGGAGGCGACGTGCAAGGCGCTGGAGTCGGCCGTGGCCCGGCGCGATCCGGAAGCGGCGCCGTGGGTGGAGTTGGCGCGATGCCGGGCGGGGCTGGGGCGGCATGACGGGTTCGTCGAGGCGCTGTCTCAGATCGTTGAACGGAATGACAGTCGCAGCGATTGGATCACCGTACCTCTGGACGGCCGCAGGTTCCTGCCGGCCGCGTCCTGCCTGGACCATCCCGAGCGGTACGTCCGTGCAATCGTGGATACCGTGGTGGCATCGCGCGACGCGGGGCGGCTTTCGGTCGCGTCGGCCACGCGGGGTCTTTGTCTCCTGGGTCAATGGTGCGTCGACAACGGCCTGCCGGACGAGGCTCGGCGGATCCTGGAAGGCCTGAACACGTCGGACGCATCCCCGGGAGAGTCGGTCTTGTGGCACGCTGATCTCGCACGGATGCTGGGCGAGGAGGAACAGGCCATCCGCCTGGAAACGGCACTTCTGCAGTCCGATCGGTTGCCCGTCCTCCGCGTGCCGCATCTGTTGGAGGTCGTGGAGGCCCGGGAGGGCCAGGCGGCGGCCGGGGCTCTGGCGATGCGCGTGGCCGTCTACAGCGACCATCCGGTCGTTCTGCGCCGGTCCGCCGACGCGGCCCGCATGCAGGGCGATCAGGCCGCAGCACAGGCCTTTCTGGAGCGATTGCAAGCCGTGACGCCGGCCGGCAATCCGTAGCTGTCGGTCGCCCGGCTGCATGCTACAATGTGTGCCATCTGGTGCCGGGGGCGGGGTCGGGATGCGCCGGAGCCACATCGAGGTGCGTCGTGAACGGGCGGCAGGAAAGCGAGGCCGGATCTCGTCAGAACCGGAATGGACGGTTCGAAGGGGGAGATACCAGTCTTCAGCCGGATGCTCGGGCTGCGCAGAGACAGCAGACGGAGGAGTCTCTGCGTCGCGCGGAGGAGCGTTGCGCCCTGGCGCAGCGCATCGCCGGCGTGGGCACGTGGGAGTGGGACACGGGGACCAACGAAGTCTACTGGTCGGACGAGACGCTGGCGATTTTCGGTCTGCGGCGTGAGGGCTTTGGCGGCACCCGGAAGGACGTGGCGGCGCGGATTCATCCGGATGACCGGGCGAGTTGGGAACAGTCGGTCCGGGAGTGTCTGGAGCAGGGCAGGGAGCACCGGATCGAGTTCCGGGTGGTTCAGCCCGACGGGTCCGTGCGCTGGGTTTCCGTTCTGGGCGATGCACCGCGGGATGCCGACGGGCAGCGCCGGCGTATGCTGGGGGTGGCTCTGGACGTCACCGAGCGGAGGCGGGCGGAGCGGGCGCTGCAGGAAAACGAGAGTTTCCTGGAAGCGATCTTCGATAGCATCCAGGACGGAATGAGCGTTCTGAACCTGGACCTCACGATCCGTCGGGCCAACGGCGTGATGCATCAGTGGTACGCCCGACACGTTCCACTCGAGGGGAAGAAATGCCACCTGTGCTATCAGGACAGGGACAAGCCGTGTGAACCCTGCCCGACGCTTCGTTGCATTCAGAGCGGCCGGGCCGAGCGTGACGTCGTGCCCGGGCTGTCCGGCTCCCCGGCGGAGTGGCTGGAGTTGTTCAGCTATCCCATGAAGGATGCGGAGACGGGCAAGGTGACGGGCGTTGTGGAGTTCGTCCGGGACATCACCACGCGAAAACGCGCGGAAGACGCGCTGCGCGAGAGCGAACAACGGCTGCGCGCCTATTTCGATCAGTCGTTTCAGTACATGGGACTGCTGGATCCGGACGGCAGCATCGTTGCGGTCAACCGCACCACGCTCGAATTCGCGAATGTGTCCGAGGCACAGTTGCAGGGTCGCAAGCTCTGGGACGGCCCGTGGTGGACGGACCCCGAGGGCGAAAGCCCCCGGCTGCAAGCGGCCGTCTGCCGGGCGGCCGCCGGCGAGTTCGTGCGGTACGAAACGACATGCACCGACTGGCAGGGCGAGCGCCATGTCATCGACTTGTCGCTCAAGCCGTTCCGGGATTCCGACGGCTCCGTGCTTCGCGTCATCGCGGAGGCGCGCGACGTCACCGAACAGAAGCAGGTTGAGCAGGCCTTGCGTCGCAGCGAAGCGAACCTCCGCGTGGCCTTGTCGGCGGCCGAAATGGGCACTTGGCGATGGGACGCCTTGTCGAATCAAGGGACGCGGGACGCGGGGCTCAGCCGCATTCTGGGCCTGGTACCCACCGACTCCACGGAGCCGCTGGAAACGGCGTTTTCCCGTCTCCACCCGGATGACCGAGACGCGGCGCGGACGGAGCTGGAGCGGGCCGTTCGCGATCGGACTTCGTATAGCCAGGAGTTCCGCGTGGTTCGTCCCGACGGAACGGTCCGCTGGCTCCGCAACCAGGGTAGGCCGTTCTATGACGGGGCAGGCCGCCTGCTGTACCTGACCGGCGCCTCGGTCGACATCACCGCCCGCAAACAGGCCGAGCAGGAGCGGGCGCGACTCGAAGCCCAGTTGCGGCAGGCCCAGAAACTGGAGGCGGTCGGTCAACTGGCCGGCGGCGTGGCCCACGACTTCAACAACATCCTGACGGCCGTGCTGGGACACGTGGAACTGGCCCGCGCCGCGCTGGGGCCGCCGGATTCGCGTAACGAGACGTTGCTGGATTCTCTCCGTGAGATCGGGCGCGGGGCCGAGCGGGCGGCCCGACTGACCCGCCAATTGCTGGCGTTCAGCCGGCGGCAGATCATGCAGCCGCAGGTGCTGGACCTGAATGACATCGTGACGGACATGGAGAAGATGCTGCGCCGCCTGCTCAGTGAGAACATCCTGTTCGACGTGGTTCGCCGGCCGAAGCTCCATCCGGTTCGCGTGGACCCCGGCCAGATCGAGCAGGTGGTCCTGAATCTCGTGGTCAACGCGCGGGATGCCATGCCGGACGGCGGGACGTTGACCGTCGAGACACGGAATGTGTTGCTGGACGAGGCGTATGCGAACTCCTATGCCGAGGCCCGGCCGGGGCCGCACGTGATGCTCTCTGTCAGCGACACGGGCTGCGGCATGGACGCGTCCGTGATCGACCGTGTCTTCGAGCCGTTCTTCACGACCAAGGAGGTGGGCGAAGGTACGGGGCTGGGCCTGGCGACGGTCTACGGCATCGTTCGGCAGGCGGGCGGGCACGTCACCGTGTACAGCGAAGTGGAACGGGGCTCGACGTTCCGGGTCTACCTGCCGGCGGTTGCGGATGCGGTGTCGGAAACCCCCGCAGGGCGGATGGAGGCCGACGTGCCCGGCGGCACCGAGACGATCATGGTGTGCGAAGATGACGAAGCCGTGCGTCACCTCACCGAGCGTCTGCTCAGCAGCGCCGGCTACACGGTGGTGGCTGCCCGCAACGGCACGCACGCGGAGGAAGTCTTCAACCGGCGTCAGGAGCCGATTCACCTGCTGGTGACCGACGTCATTATGCCCGACATGGACGGGCGAAAGCTGGCGGACCGGCTGATGGAACGACGGCCGGGCCTGAAGGTCCTGTTCGTCTCGGGCTACACGTCGGACATCATCGCCCACCACGGCGTGCTGGATGAAGGCGTGGAGTTTCTCGAGAAGCCGTTTTCGCGGCAATGCCTGCTCCAGCGTGTCCGCGATCTGCTGGGCCGGGACCGAACGAGGCGCTGACACGCCTGTCGGATCGCGAAGCGCGAGGGACGTTCCCAGGCCCGCACGATCCGACGGGTCTGCGTTGCCGGACGTCAATCCTCCTTCAGCACGACCGGAACATAGTCCGGATACCATGTGGCGGCACGCACGGCGTCCTCGATCCTGTCGTCGGGGATGTTTCGGCCGAGGTTGCCGTCCTTGGCGTACTTCACCACCTTGCACGCGATGCGGAAGCTCACCTCACGCAACTGGGATTGACAGGGCACAATCGCGCTCAGGGCCAGTCGTTCCGGGCTGACGCACTCGGCCATGGTGGCCGCGGCCACCTCAAACATGCCTTCGGTGATCTCGCGGGCCTCGGACACGATGGCCCCCATGCCCACGCCGGGGAAGATGAACACGTTGTTCGCCTGGCCGAACACGTGTCGCCGGCCGGCGTATTCGAATTCCGGGAACGGGCTTCCCGTGGCGACGATCGCCCGTCCGTCCGTCCACTCGACGGCCTCCGCGGGCGAGCACTCCGCTTTGCTGGTTGGGTTGCTCAGCGGCATGATGATCGGTCGCTCCACGTGCCGGGCGGCTTCCTGAATCATTTCCTGGGTGAACGCGCCCGGCTGGGCGGTGGCCCCGATCAGAATGGTGGGTTTCACTGCGCGGATCACCTCGACGGGAGACAGCGAGGAGTGCGGGTTCAGCTTGTAGTGGTCCATGATTTCGCGAGTCAGAGCGAATTCCCGCTTGAAGACTTCGGATATCTCCCGTCCCTCGTGCAGCAGTCCCTTGCTGTCGAACGCGATGAGGGCCCGCCGGATGGTCGCGTCGTCCGCCCCTTCGCGCCGCATGGCGCTGGTGACCAGGCGGGCGATGCCCGTGCATGCCTCGCCGGCCCCGATGAACACGATCCGCTGCTTCGAGATCGGCTGCTTCGTGATGCGGAGACCGCCGTAGATGGCGCCGAGCGTGACGGCCGCCGTGCCCTGAATGTCGTCATTGAAGCATGGAACGCGCTTGGCATAGCGCTCCAGCAGACAGAACGCCCGGTCCTTATGAAAATCTTCCCACTGGATGATGGCCCGCGGGAACACTTCCTTCACGCCCTGCACAAACGCTTCGATGAACTCGAAATACGCCTCACCCGTCGGCCGCCGCTTCGGGTAGCCCATGTACAGGGGGTCTTCCAGCAGGGTCGGATTGTTCGTGCCGACGTCCAGGCTGATGGGCAGACACTTGGAGGGGTGGATGCCGGCACCGGCTACGTACAGGGCCAGCTTGCCGATCGGAATGCCCATGCCGCCGCAGCCCTGGTCACCCAGGCCCAGAATTCGCTCGTTGTCCGTCACGACGATCAGCCGGATGTCTGGGAACGGCGCGTTGTGCAGGATCTCCGGGATGTCGTCGATGTCTTCCGGCGTCAGCCAGATGCCACGGGCGCCCCGGAAGATGTGGCTGAACTTCTGGCACGCCTCGCCAACCGTCGGCGTGTAGACGATGGGCATCAGCTCCTCCATGTTCTCGACCAGGGTCCGGTAGAAGAGCACCTCGTTTCGGTCCTGGAGGGCGGCCAGCGCGATGTATCGGGCCAACGGCGTGGGGTTCAGCCGGTTCTGTTCCATCGCGATCTTCACCTGGTCCTTGATGCTCTTGACGGCGTAGGGGATCAGACCACGCAAGCGGAGCTTCTGCCGCTGCTCTCGAGAGAACGCCGTGCCCTGGTTGGTGGACGGGTTCTTCAACAGCCAGATGTTCGACTTGCGAGTGACGATTGCCTTGGCACCGCCGAGGTTCTCCGGGCTCTCAAGTGTCACTGAACCGACTCCTCTGGAAAAAAGATGCGATTTCCGCGGACCTGGCCCCGAATGAACACGCCGCGGCTGCACGGGGCACAACGAGACCTCATTGTAGCGGATCGGGGTAGCAGTGTCAGCGCAAAGAATCAACGCGGCGCCCCAGCCGAAGGCAGGCCGGTGCCGCTCCTTCCGGCGCGGGCGGTCGGCTTTCGGCGGGCCGCGGTGGGCGGGCCCAAACGGCGTGTTCAAACGGCCTCTTCTCGTTTCCGAACGGAAGGCCGACTATCACTTCTCCACGATCGGCACGTACTCCGGGAACCACATCGCGCTGCGCACCGTCGGCTCGATGTCGTAATCCGCCATGTGACGGCCGAGGTGGTTGTCACTCGCGTACTTGACGATGGCACAGGCGATGCGCCGGCTCACCTCGCGCAGTTCGTTCTGCGGCGGAAACAGCGCGCCGGACTCCAGTCGCTCCTGGGTTACGCACTCCGACAGCGTTCGGGCGGCGACGATGAACACGTCGTCGGTGATCTCCCGCATGCCGGAGACGATTGCGCCAAGCCCGATGCCCGGGAAAACGTACACGTTGTTTGCCTGGCCGATCACGTGCCGCCGGCCCTTGTAGTCAACCGGGGCGAACGGACTGCCCGTCGCTACAATGGCCCGCCCCTTGGTCCACGCGATCGCCTCTGCGGGCGTGCACTCGGCCTTGGCGGTCGGGTTGCTCATGGGCATGATGATCGGCCGGTCCGTGTGCTTGGCCATCTCTTCGATCATCTCTTGCCGGAACAGACCCTGGCAGGCGGTCGCCCCGATGAGCACGGTCGGCTTGAATGCGGCGATCATCTTCTCCGGCGGGATGTTCTCATCCGGCAGGCCGTATTTTGCCAGCGACTCGGGCGTGGCGGAAAACAGTTCGGAGTGGGGCTCCAGCGGCGTGCGGTTCGCCCGCACCAGTCCGTGAATGTCGTACATCATCTGGGCTTCGCGGATTTCTCGCGCGTCGGCACCGGCATCCCGCAGCGCGGAGACCAGTCGGCGGGCCGTTCCCGTGCAGGCCTCGCCCGCACCCATGTACATGATGCGCTGCTTTCGGATGTTCCCGTTCAGCAGCCGCATGGCGGAGAAGACGCCGGCCAGAGCGCATGAGCCGGTGCCCTGGATGTCGTCGTTGAAGCACAGGAGTTGCCGCCGGTAGTGGTCGAGGATCCTGAACGCCTGCGTGTTGTGGAAGTCTTCCCACTGCACCAGGGCTCGCGGGAACACCTTCTTCACACCCTGCACAAAAGCCTCGATGAACTCGTCGTACTCCTCACCCCGAAGGCGACGCTTGCGGTACCCCAGGTACAGCGGATCCTCCAGAAGCCGAGGATTGTCTGTCCCGACGTCCAGGCTGATGGGCAGGCACTTGGATGGGTGAATTCCCGCAGCCCCCACGTACAGCGCGAGCTTCCCGATCGGGATTCCCATTCCCCCGCACCCCTGATCGCCGATTCCCAGAATCCGCTGGTTGTCGGTGACCACAATCAGGCGAATGTCACGGAACGGAGCGTCCCTCAAGACCTGGGGGATGCGGTGCATGTCATCCGGTGTGATCCATAACCCTCTGGCTGTACGAAAGATATGACTGAATTGGGCGCAAGCCTGGGCCACCGTTGGGGTGTACACGATCGGCATGAACTCGATCAGATTCTCCACCAGCACCCGGTAGAACAGCACCTCGTTGCGGTCCTGCAGGCTGGCAAGCCCGATGTACTTCTCCAGATCAGTAGACTTGGCCCGGATGTGCTCCACCTCAAGCTGAACCTGCTCGTCGATGGTGCAGACCCGATGCGGCAGCATACAGCCGAGCCGCAAACGCTCCCGCTCCTCGTGAGTGAACGCCAGACCCTTGTTGGTATTCGGGTTCTTCAGAAGCCAGACCCCGGTCTCCGAGGTCTCGATAACTTTCGGACTAATCAGATCTTCCATTGTCCTCACAGCTCCGTTTCGCGTAACCGGGTCTCGCTTCCGTCGCCCGGATGGGCGTGACTCCGCGGACCCCCGCCGACCTTGGAGTAATCGTACAGCAAGATTCGTGCCGAACGTCACAATGTCACACCGGCCCCGGCCATGACCCCTGGGCCCCGCTGCCCGGTCCAGGGTTTCGCGGTGACCGGGGAAATGTCCGCGGTTTGGTATCCCTCTTTTCGCCACCGGGGGCAAGTCGGTAAGCTCCCCAAACGCGGCCATCCCCCGGGGAGGCTCCTGCGGGTTGCCGGCTGGAGAGACCGAGATGTACGTTCTTGCGCTGCTTGCGGTCGTCGGCCTGGTCGCCGGTCTGCTGGGCGGGCTGCTCGGGATCGGGGGCAGCATCGTGATGATCCCGTGCATGCGGGAGATTCTGCACGGGCAGGCTCACGGAAACCAGCACCTGTACCAGGCCGCGGCCATGATCGTCAACTTCTTCGTGGTCTGCCCGGCGGTATACCAGCACGTCCGCGCCCGGGCGATCATCTGGCCCGTGGTGCGTCGGCTGGCGCCTGCGGCCTGCGTTTCTGTATTGGGCGGCGTCATGCTCAGCGAGTTGCCGGTGTTCCGGCATGCGGGGGAGGTGTACCTGGCCGGCGTGTTCGGCCTGTTCCTCTTCTATGTTGCGGGCGTGAACTTCCACCGTCTGTTTGGCTCCGGGCGTGCCCTGGTGACAGAGAGATGGGAGCCGGAGCGGACCATGCGGGGCGGTCCCTTTGTGGTCGGGGTGGCGGTCGGACTTGTCGCGGGCCTGCTCGGCGTGGGGGGCGGCATTGTGTCGGTTCCCCTGCAGCAACGCCTGCTGCGCATGCCGCTGCGAAACGCGATCGCCAATTCGGCGGTGACGATCATCCCCCTGAGCGTGATCGGGGCCTGCCTGAAGAACCAGCAGTTGGTCGCCCACCACGGTTTCGAACTGCGCGAGTCAGTGTTCCTGGCGGCGATCCTGATCCCGACGGCCATCGCCGGCGGCTTTGTGGGCGGCCGGCTGACCCATTCTCTGCCCTTGCGGGCGATCCGCGGTGCGTTTGCGGTGCTGATGCTGGTGGCGGCCCTTCGCATGACGCTCCGCGCAGTGGCCGCCCTGGGCTGAAGTGGGCCTGGGCCGGGTTCAGCGAACGGGCGGAATCTGCGCACCGGTTCGCCAAACGCTGTCGTGCGGGGCCTTCTCCGCCGGGGCACGGTGCATTTCATCCGGATCGATCGACGATACACCCCTGGGCCGGCTTCTGGCGGGCCGCATGGGAATGCGACCCGCCTGCAAGAGGGCCCGAACCGGCAACAGGAGACAACCATGAAAAAGCAGATCCGGAACCTTGCACTGCTGATGGCAATGGTGCTCGGGTGCGTGAGCGGGTGCGGCAAAAGCGAACTGGCCAAGGAGTTCCGCGAGACGGCCGCCGACAGCTTCCAGACCAGCATCCATTCGCTGGCCGACGGGCTGATCGACGGAGCTTTTGCGGTGTACGATCCCGACTCTTGAGCACCGGATCCTGACCTGTTTGAACGCAGTCGCACTGCCCATCCGGTCTGCGCGGCGAAGATTGCGCGGAGCGAGGCCACGTTTGCGCGTCAGCCCTCAGGAGGCGGTGGGGCGGAGGCCGAGGGCCGGGGCCGGTCGATCTCGTATCGCAGCATCCGATGCGATCGCTCCTGCGGCCCGAACCGGTGGTGCTCATCCCCCCTGAGCGTGAACCCGACTCGCTCGTAGCAACGCACCGCCGGTATGTTGTCCGGAAACACGATCAGCGAGATGCGCTCCGCGCAAAACTCCCCAAAGCCCGACTCCAAAAGCCCACGGACGAAAAGCTGGCCCAGCCCCCGGCCACGACACTGCGGATCGGCAAGCACGTGGCCGATCCACAAGTGCTCGTCGTTCGTACGCATGGGATTCAACTCGCCGTAAAGGCACGGGACGTCCCGGCTGCCGGCGAAGCCCAGGTACGCCCGGCCATTGGGCCGCACCCAGGCCAGCACCTTCTCCGGCGTGAGAGGCGGGGGGGTCGTTGGCGTGAGTTGAAACAGCTCCGTATCATCGCGCACCCAGGAGGCCACCACCGGGGCGAACCTTGCCTGGAACCGGCGGATGACCAGCTTGTGGGTGCCTTCTGCGCTGTTGTCGTTTCGCCTCACCAGGGATCCCCGGTACGGCCGGATGCCGCCGGCACAATCGTACCGTTCGGCCGCGTCCCGTCCATGATGCCCGGAATCCCCCAGGGCATCGGCGACCTGGGTGTTACAGCCGCGTGATGTCCAGCCCGCCAGGCCCACCCCGCAGACGTTCGAGGAGCGTTTCCAGGTCAGGAAACGTCTGGGAGGCGCCGGCCTGGGTCAGGCACTTGGCGGTGCGCGGGCCGTTCGCGATGCCGACGCAGGGCAGGCCGGCGTCGCACGCGGCTCGGACCAGGCGATCATGACCGGCCAGAACCAGGGAGCGTTCCTGTCGGTCGGCCAGCCCCAGGAGGCGTCGGACGCGGTCTTCGGCGGGGCCGGCAAGGCTGACGATCGGGGCGCCGAGCGAGCCGATCTGCGAGAGAATCTGCTGCCGCGCCGATGCGTTGTCGTGGAGTGTCACCACCTGCAGGGCAAGACGCGGACGGGTGGACGTCAGGCGCGCTGCTCCCGGCTGCGGCACCATGCGTGCCACGTATTCGTCCATGTCCAGCAGGGCGGCGAGCCGCTCCTGAAAGACCTTCCAGTGACGCGGCTTCGAGTTGCGGAGCAGCATCCCTTCGGCAGCGGCGCTCCGCACGAGACGCCAGAACGTGGCCGGATCGATCCGGGCCAGGCCCAACTCGCTCACGGCCTGCTGATACGCATGCCAGTATGCCGGCTGCACATCTAGCAGGGGGCCGTCCACGTCAACGAGCAGCTTCATAGGCCTTGGGGGGACGTGCTGTGGGCTCTTGCAGGGCCGCGTGGTGCGGGGGGGCGGGAACAGATGCTGATAGGGCTACACGCAGACTCCTGCGGACGTACAACGCCCTCGCCCGATGCAGCCGTTCGCTTCCGTATAACGCAGAACCTCCCGAAAAACCCGGGGATGACGCACGAAAACGTTGCCTGCGATGGCCGACCGGACGGTGCCGGCCGAACCTTCGCTTAGCGGTTGCTTTCCTCGCGCAACTCGCGTTCTGCCTGGAGCCAATCCGACTCCGGGTCGCCGGGCGCGCCGTTGCGTGAAAGGAAGATCTTGTAGGCGCGAGCCTGGATGTCCTCCATTGTGGGCTCCCGCCGGGCCTTCCTTGTCTTTGTTGGCTGGTCAGCCGTCACGGTCGGAGAACCGGAAGCAGAAGCCGAGCCTGGTCGCGTCTCGGAACTCCCGGTCGATCCGGTGGATTCCGGGCGATCCGGCTTCTTCGACGTGAAGGAGTCGCTCGCATTTCTTGACTGTTTCGCCATGGTCCGTTCTCTCCTGCTTTGCCCAAGCACAACCCGCTGCGGGCCATTCTTAACACCCGAAGCTCACCCCGTCAAGGTGCGAGGAAAGGGGGCCCATCCATCCTGGGGCACTCCGGCGGGATGAGATAACACCCGCATTCCTACGCAACCTGTGCCAGTGGCTGGCAGGAGCGCATGACAGGTTGCCGACACCTGCCCAGTAACACAGGCAACACCAGTCGCTCAATAGTGGTATCGGCGTTTCATCTCGCAAACTTGCAGGATGTGGCAAGGACGGGGCGCCCGGGCGTACTACGAGCGTGTGGGCTCACCGATGACTCTGCAAATGGCTTCCAGGTCATCAGGCACGCGAACAGGGTAGTTGGCCATGCATCCCGACGGTGGCACCGGATCCGGCCATTTTGCCATCTTGGCATCGATGCCGGCATGGTATTTCACGGTGGCGTCCGGGTCCTTCAGGCCGTGGCCGGTGAGGATACAGACCACGCGCTCATTCCGGCCGATCACCCCCTCGTCCAGCAATAAGTGCAATCCTGCAACGGACGCTGCCGAGGCCGGCTCGCAAGAGTATCCGAACCGTCCGACCATGGCCTTGTGGTCCAGAATCGTGTCGTCATCCACGTGGCGGACGACTCCGTTCATCAGGTCCAGGGCACGCAGGGCCTTCGACAGGTTCACCGGCCGGTTGATCTCGATGGCGCTGGCGATGGTGTGGGCCCGCTGGCCGGCCGCGTCCATTTCGTGGTAGCGGCGGTCGATCGCCTCGTCGTTGATTCTTCCGCCGTTCCAGCGGAGGCTGCGCTCGTTGTACAGCTCTTCCAGTGTGCGGGCGCCCGTGGCGTTGATGATCGCCAGGCGCGGAACCTTCGGCACCAAGCCAAGTTGCCGCAGTTCCATCCATGCCTTTCCAAACGCGCTGCTGTTGCCCAGGTTCCCGCCGGGGACAATGATCCAGTCGGGTACTTCCCAGTCCAGCCCCTCCAGCACCCGGTACATGATGCTCTTCTGGCCTTCCAGCCGGAACGGGTTGAGCGAGTTCAGCAGGTACATGCCCAGCCGATCGGACAGCTCCACCACCCGGCGCATGCAGGCGTCGAAATCCCCCTCGATCTGAAGCGTCATCGCTCCGTGGTCCAGGGCCTGGGAGAGCTTGCCGTAGGCGATTTTTCCGCTGCCGATGAAGACGATGCCCTGCACCGGGGGCTCGCCGGGCGGGGCGGCCATGGAGGCGTACATGGCCATGGAAGCACTGGTATTGCCGGTCGAGGCGCAGGCCACCCGCCGCCGGCGGAGGAAGCGGGCCATGGTGAACCCGGCCGTCATGCCGTTGTCCTTGAAGCTGCCGGATGGGTTAAATCCCTCATATTGAAGAAACAGGCAGCCTGGTTTCATGTTCAGCAGGCCTGCCAGCCGGTCCGCCTGCTGGAGCGTGGTTCGGCCTTCCCCCACGGTGACGATGTCGTCCAGGCGGGCGAAGGGCAGCAGCTCGCGGAACCGCCAGACCCCGCTGTAGTCCGCCCGTCCGACCAGGTGTCGCCCGGACGTGCCCCATCGCCGCTCGAAGAACCGGAGGTTCCTCGGTACGGTCAGCTTGTCCCAGTCGTACGCGACATCGAGCAGCCCGCCGCACTTGTGGCATTTGAAGAGGACCTCGTCCAGGGCGTAGGTCTCGCCGCAATCGGCCCGGATGCACTGTTGATACGCATGTTCCTGCATTGCCCCATCTTCCGGCCGGGGGGCGGTTCTGTCCATACGGGCGAGCCTGTGATGCCCTCGCCCGGCCGGGTTGGGGTCCCCGCCAGGGGCTTCCCCGAGTCAGGCGGCCGGCGTGCGGCGGCAAAGAATGGGTGGAGTCCGTCCCGCCGCGGGCCAGACGGGTTGTTCCCGCAAGGCCGACCTGCGCGAGGCAATGCGCCGTACGAGCGATGTCTCGTTCGGACGTTCGGTTCTATGAAGAAGTGATCGCGGTAAGGATCGCTTCCAGAACCAGATTCGTTATTTCGGTTGCCAACTCCTGGTCGACCGTGCAGCCCCCGATCAACAGCACCAGGCCGGCTGCGCCCACAACGGCGAGGCGATTCGCCCACCGCTGATATAGGCCCCTACGCATACTGCGCCTCCTTCATCTTGCATGCACCACTCACTGCACAGACGGACGAGCACAGAAACAGTCCGCACGTCTCGCCCCTCCGCGTTCGGATGTCCATGTTCTATACGCTCAGGAACGTCACGTGTCTGTCAAGCCGGCGCAAAGTAACGTAAACATCACGTTTACGTTTCATCACGCAACGAACCGAACGGCTTCGCGAGCGGACGCCGATGATGAGAATCGAATGGGTCGCGGACGGTCCCGACCCGGTCTTTCAGAGGTCTCAACAGGAAAGGAGAGACCATGTCCACCATAGGGAGCGTCGGGGGGTCCGGCTCGGATCTGATTCAGATGCTGCAGCGCCTGGCCGGCCAGAGTGAAAGTCCGCAGGAGTTTGCCGTTGGGGGCAGCCCGCCTCAGGGCGGTCCTCCGCCGGGAGGCCCGCCCGAAGACTGTGCATCGATGGTGACGGACCAGGTGGCCTCCTTCGCGGAAGCGGAGGGGCTGGATTCCGAGACGGTGTCATCGCTGCAGGAGCAACTTGCCTCGGCAATCAGCGCCGCCTTGGAGGAGAGCGACGGATCGACGGATCCCAGGGAACTGATTGACGGCGCCATCCTGAGCACGCTTGAGGAATACGGGCTTGACGGGGAGGCCTTCCTGAGCGAACTGAAGGGGTCCATGCCCGCGCCACCCAACGCCGGCGAGATGGGGAGGGGGTCCACGGACAGTGACATCATGTCGCAGATGTTGAGCAGCCTGACCGGCAGCACGGATACCGCCGGGCCGTCCACCCAGGTGTCACTGTTGGACATCATCGCGTGAGAGCACGGATCGCCGTTTTTCGTGACCGCTGCGGAGCAGCGGGATTGGCGGAGGGACCAGGGTGGCAGACGCGGCGGAGCGGCGTCTGTCCCCCTTTCTCGCCGGCGACGTCGTTCGGTTGCCGACTCGTGCGTCCACCGGAGGGCCTCCGGCGGTGAGGCGTTGACGTTTCTTTACGTGGGCCGCAAAGACAACTCACGATCGCCGTGCGATATAATGAACGAATGGACACCACTCCGAATGCGGCCGAGACCTCGACGAGCGAGAGCGAGAACCAGGGCGCGCGGCTGCTCGTCGTCGACGACGATGTGAAGCTCTGCGACCTGGTGGCCAAGTACCTAAGGCCGGAGGGCTTTGAGGTGGAAGCTGCTCACAACGCCGGAACGGGGATCGAACGCGCTCTTTCGCGAGAGCATGTGTTGGTGATCCTGGACGTGATGCTGCCCGGTCTCGGCGGATTTGACATTCTCCGGAGGATTCGGGCCCAATCCAACATCCCGGTGCTCATGCTTTCGGCCCGAGGGGAAGAGGTGGATCGCATCGTGGGCCTGGAGATCGGGGCCGACGACTACCTGCCGAAGCCGTTCAACCCGCGGGAGCTGGTCGCCCGGATCCGCGCCATCCTGCGCCGAACGCGCGGGCCGGTCGGGGCGGCAAACGGAACGGGAGCGGCCGAGCGGATTCTCGTCGGTGACGTGGAGATGGACTTCGGGTCGCGTACCGTGCGTTGTGCGGATCGGCCCGTGCAGCTCACCGGAGTGGAGTTCACGTTGCTGGAAATGCTGCTGCGGGCGGCGGGCTCCGTGGTGGACAGAGAGGAGCTTTCGAAGGCCGTCCTGGGTCGCAGGCTGATGCCGTACGATCGCAGTCTCGATATGCACGTCAGCAATCTGCGCAAGAAGCTCGGGCACCGAATCGGCGAAGTGGAGCGGATCAAGACGATACGCAGCGTGGGCTACATGTACGCACTCGTGGCCGACGCCCCTGGAAAAGGAAACGCGGCGGCCCATTCCTAACGGCCTTTCGTTCGGAGCAACCGCCGGTTGAACCGCCATGCGAACGTTGTTTCTGAAGATATTCCTTCTGTACTGGGTGGCAAACGTCGTTGTGTTCGCCGGCATGTTCGGAATCATGAAGTGGACGGAGCCGAAGGAGTTTCCGGGCCCGATGTCGGGGCGGCTGAGCTTCATGCTGCAAACGTACGCCCAGGCGGCGGTGGACGCGCTGGAGCAGGACGGCACGTCCGCCCTGCGCGAATACGTGGACAGATTGCAGAAGTCCACCGAATTGCAGATGTACCTGTTCGACGAGCAGGGCCGTGAGATGCTGGGACAATCGGCGCCGGCGGACCTGCAGGAGTTGGCTGCGCAGACAATGCGGGTCGGCACAATCCAGGCGCCCCCGCACGACAGGCCGGTGCGCCTGGCCGTACGGGTCGTGGGGGCATCGGGAGATTATTGCGCGGCGGCAGCGTTGTCGCCTCCTCGCGGCGGAATGCCGCCCGTTCCCCTGATCGCGCTGGCGGTCACGGCCACGGTCGTCTCCTACTGGCTGACACGTTATGTGACGAATCCCGTACGCCGACTGCGGGCGGCGACGCAGTGCCTGGCCGAAGGAGACCTGACCGCCCGCGCCGGCTCCGCGATGGGGAGGCGAAAGGACGTGATCGGCGAGCTGAGCCGGGATTTCGACGTCATGGCGGATCGTCTCGGCGAACTCATGTCGGCGCAGCGGCGTCTGCTTCGCGATGTGTCTCATGAGTTGCGGTCGCCGTTGGCTCGCCTGAACCTGTCGCTCGGCCTGGCGGCCCAGAAGGCCGGGCCCCAGGCCCAGGCGGACCTGGACGAGATCGAGGTTGAGGCGGAGCGGCTGAACGAGTTGATCGGGCGCCTGCTGACGCTCAGTCGGCTGGAAACCGGACCCGAGGTGACGGAACGGCTGGAGGTGGATCTGGCGGAACTCGTCAGCCAGATCGCTTCGGATGCTGACTTTGAAGCGCGAAGCCGAGGGTGCCGCGCGCGTGTCGTGGATTGCGAGAACGGCACCGTCATGGGCGTTCCCGAATTGCTGTACAGCGCCGTGGAAAACGTCGTCCGCAACGCCGTCTGCTACACCGCGCAGGGAACCGATGTCGAGGTTTCGCTGGAGTGCCGGATGCGAGGAGGTGAGAGTGAGGCGATCATCCGCGTTCGCGATCACGGCCCCGGCATTCCGGAAGCGGAATTGGGGGAGGTATTCCGGCCCTTCTATCGGCTGGCCGACGCACGCGAGCGGCAGACCGGCGGCGCCGGGCTGGGCCTGGCCATCGCGCAACGGGCGGTTCAACTGCACGACGGCTCCGTCACCGCCGCCAACGCGGCGGGCGGGGGTCTTGTGGTAGAAATTCGGCTGCCGGTGGAGGGCGGTCCACGCGGCGACAGCATGACTTCAACTCCCGCGGACGCGCATTGTTCCTGACGTCAGATTGGTGGATGCGTGCTCTCACGATCATGACGGCGTCGCGCGTTTGGAGGGTCCCAAAGGCAATCATCCGGCCCGTCGACCGAATGATTGCCTTGTGAGGCACGGTGCGTGGTTCGAGGAGTCGCGGGTCAGTACGCCGATGGACTTCGCCTGTTCGCTCTTGCACTTGTGGGCGGGGACCACGCTGTCCACCAGGGGGTGCAACTCCTGGTCCGTCATCAGGCCGTTGATGGTCAGGACGAAGAGCCTCGGGCCAGGGGTTCGTAATAGTCGGACTGGCGTTCCCACATGATGCGGCGCTGGGAGCCGGGTTCCTCCGTTTGTGCCTTGGCGCGGCAGACCTTGAGGATCCCCGCGGCCAGGATGCGCCGGCATTTGCGGGCCAGGCGATCGCATTCGTCCGCAAGCTTTTCGGATCGAGCGTGTTCCTCGCCGCCTCCGTCCTGGGTCGCCAGGGCGGGGAGGGTGTCTTCCAGGATGGCCTGAATCCGCTCCGCGGCGTGGAACAACCGAATCCAGTCGCGAAGAGGCGAGGGAGTCGCGCCCTCCCGGCTCAGATTGGACACGTCTCGGACCACCTGCCGCAGCAGGCGGGCGGTCCATTCGAGCCGCATCCGGGCGGCCGGTAGGACGATTGACCGCGGAACGTTCTCCATCGGAAGGAAGCCGGTCCCGCCGCAGAACAGGCAGGGCGAATGGCCGGCACCGTTGCACGTTTCGCAGAACCGACCGTTGGCGGCGAAGGTGGAGGCGCCGCCGCAGACGTCACACGTCATTCGGCCTTCTTTGCAGAGGTAGCAGGGGGCCCGGGCGAAGGCTTTGGCCAGCGCCTGCCCGGCCGCGGCGCCGCCGCGCTGCGTAATGTCCGCCGCTACGTCGGACCGATCCCGCGGGCGCAGGAGGCGGGCAAGGATTTCGAAGCGGCGCACGGCCTCCGCATATTCGCGCCGTGCCACACAGGCGCGAATGTCGGACGCACAACCTGCAATGGTGGTGCGGGCGGCCATGCGAATACCTCGCTTCGTAGTACGCCATACACGTCTGGGAGTCTCCAACGCCGGGAGGACAGACATACGCCGTCCATGTCCTCCATTACATTATACGCACGCCGACGGGCCTTTGTTTGGCTTTCGGTATCAAATTGTCTACAGAGGAGCGTGCAGGACCGCGCCGGCGAACGAATCCACGATCGGGCCCGAACGCGGGCGTTGGTGTTGTGTGGGCCCGAAACAGTGCGGTAAGCTGGGTTGGGTGCGGGCAGGCTTGCCAGGTTCCATTTTCGGAGTAACGCGATGGGGCGTTCAAGTCTGGCGCGAGCGATGTGGGCTGTCCTCGCGTTGACGATTGTCGCGACGTCGGGTTGCACGGCAGGGGGCGGTGGTGGTGGCGGGGGCGGCGACGTCAACGACAACACCACCGTGCCTGAGAAGTTTTCCCTATGGACCGAAGGGACTCGGCTGCGCGGGGCAAACGTGTATCAGCGGCGGGTGTATCCGGAACTCGACGGCGACGAGTTCATGGGCACCGATCCCGTCGGGCCGCCGCTCACCCAGGCGGACTTCGACGACCTGGCTGCCTATGGGGCCAACTGCGTGAACCTCTCGCATCCGGGCCTGTTTACAGAAGAGCCGCCGTATGAACCGGACCCGGACGTCCGGGCCAACCTGGACCGGCTCGTGGACATGGCCGCCGCGGCCGACCTGTTCGTCGTCATCACGTTTCGCACGGGGCCCGGGCGAAGCGAGTTCTCCTTCTTCTGGGGCGAGGACACGCAATCGAACCCTGCTGACGGGTGGTTCGATGCGAGCTACTACAATGATACCGTGTGGGAAAGCCAGGACGCCCAGGATGCCTGGGCTCAGATGTGGCGCTATACGGCGGACCGCTACAAGGACAACCCGATCGTCATCGGGTACGACCTGATGTGCGAGCCGAACGCCACGACCATCTTCTTCGATATCTGGGACGAAGTGGATGATTTCTACCCCGCCCAGGCCGGCACGCTGTACGATTGGAACCGGTTCTACCCGAACCTGGTGAAAGCCATCCGCGAGGTTGATCCGGACACCCCCATTCTCGTGCAGGCGACAGGTTGGGGCGCCGCCGTCTGGCTGCCCTGCCTGGAGCTGGCGGACGATGAACGGACGGTGTACACGATTCATCAGTACGAAGCGTCCGACTACACACACCAGCCGTTCGACTCGCTCGAAATCACCTACCCGGGGACCCTGGAGGGCGGCGAAAGGTTTGACCGGACGTGGCTGGACGACCTGTTGGGCGATACCGTCGACACCTTCGTACGCGAGCACGGCCTGCCCGTGGCCGTGAACGAGTATGGCTTGCAGCGGTTCGAGCCGGGCGCGGCCGCCTTCATGCGGGACCTGATGAGCCTGTTTGAAGAGCGAGGAATCAACCACACGCTTTGGGAGTGGTCGCCCGCCTGGCCGGAGCAGCAGCAATACAACGACGCGTTCAACTTCCGCCACGGCCCTGACCCCCGGAACCACGAGAACGTGGACGGTGATCTGGGCGACGCGATCCGGGCCAACTGGTCACGCAACACACTCCGCCCGTCAAACGTCACATTCAACGGGGAGTGACACGCGAGGGGACGTTCGCCTGTCCACGGCCGCCCGACGAGTGCAGGTCTGTTCACGGCCGGAGCCGAGGCGTAGGATGGGCGGGCACTATGGCCTTGCGGCAGTGGTGGGTACGGCGGGGGTGGGGATTGGCCATCGGGGCGGCGGTGACGGCCGCCGTGATCCTGGCCTACGCCCTGGGTCTGTTCGACCGGCTCTCGCTGGCGCTGCTGGATTACGGCTTCCGGCACGTCGCAGACATCGACGCCGACCCGCGGATCGTGCTGGTCGACATCGACGATCCCGCGCTGGAGCGGATCGGACGCTGGCCATGGAATCGACGCGACGTCGCGGACCTGATCGACGCACTGCACGAGTGCGGCGCGGGCATCATTGCGATGGACATCGTGTTTGCGGAGCGCCAGGCCCCGCGATTGGAGCACCCGTCCCTGTCGGCAGCCTCTGTCGTCGACCCACCGACGACGATCCTCGGCGACGTTTCGCTGGATGACGCGATCCACGACGATGAGGAGCTGGCCGCGGCTATTCAGCGGGCGGGCAACGTGTATCTCGCCATGTTCGGAAAGCTGGCCGTACCCACTCATCATGACCCGAACCAGCCGTTGGCCGCCGGAACGCTTCTGTTGTTCGACGCGGTGGTGGACAGCGCCGGCGGGGTGGATGCCGACGCCGTGGCGCCACCGGATTCGGAGTGGGGACGGGGTTTCCGCAGAATCGTCGAAGCACTGGCGTTGGACTTCTCGCTTGATGAAGACGCTGTCGCGAAACGAACCGGACTGACGGTGGCGGTCGTGGAGAGGTGCATGCCGCGAGCCCGGCGGCTTACGGCTTATTATCATGTGAGGCGATCCAGACCGCAAAACCGGCCCTCGCGGTTCGAGGACGTGCTGCGGGCCGTCCTTCCATCGACTGCGGCGGATGAGCAGTCCTCCGCGCGGGCCGAATTGCGACTGGCGTACGACGAGGTTCTAGCTAGCGAGGCAGCCGTCAACGGATGGGGTTGCCCGGATCGGGCAGTACACTCCGCTGTGGCCCGCGCGTACGACGTGGCGGCCCCCCTGGCCGAGCTTGGCCGGGCGGCCCGCGGCGTGGCGTTTGTCACGTTCGAGGCGGATTCCGTGGACGGCGTCCTGCGACATCTGCCGCTCGTCACCGTGGTTGGTCACACGGTGGTGCCGCATCTCGGGTTTGCGGTCGCGTGCGACCTGCTCCGAATCGATCTTGCCGAGACCACCGTTACGCCGGGTGGAAAGTCCCTGGAGTTCGTGAATCAGGAGGGCAGCCGGCGTTGGCGCGTGCCCATCGGGCCGGACGGCAAGACGCTAATCCACTGGCACATCAGCTCGGATCGACCATCCTGGGACAAGAGTTTCACCCACGTGCCCGCGGCCCGCGCCATGGAGATTCCGCTGAACCGCCGGGCCATCCGGGCCAACATGGACCTGCTTGCCCTCACCCGCGCGCGAGCCGTCATGCTGCGCTTCTGCGATCAGCCTGTGGCGTACGACGACTACGCGCAGCAGGTCTTCTCCCGCAACACAGCCCGTCGCGAGGGTCGCCCCGCGGAGGGCGACCTGGAAACCGGGATCAAGGAGACGCAGCGCCAGACGGAGGCCTGGCTCGAACTGACCCGCGGAGAGATTGAGGGTCTGGCTCCGGAGGATCCGGACGAGGCCGCGTTCTTCGAAGAGATTCGCACTCTCCACCGGCAACTCGTCGTCGGAGAGCTTGTGCGCGAGGTCGAAGCCAAGAACGTCGCCCTGCAGAAGCGCAACGAAGCGCTTGCGGAGGAGCTTCGGGCGATTCTCGATGGCCGGGCTTGTTTTGTCGGCTACACCGCGACGGCCCTCGGCGACATCGTGAACTCACCGGTCTTCCAGAACATGCCCGGGGTGCTCGCCCATGCAAACCTGCTGAACACCATGCTGCATGACCGATTCCCGCGGATGTCGCCGCGCGGGCTGGGGATGCTTGTGATCGTGCTCGGCGGGGTGCTGATCACACTACTCACTTCACGGTACGGGCCGCGTGTGAGCCTCCTTGGCGTGTTTGTGCTAATGGGCCTGCAACTGGCGATTAGTGGTGCGGCCCTGCGCTGGCGCGACTATTACGTTACCAGCACCGTGGCCGCGTTGTTCACCGTGTTTGTCTCCTGGGCCTTCATCACGTTGTACCGGCAGGTGGTGGAGCAGCGGCAGCGGCGGCAGATCGCCCGGTCGCTGGCCCGGCAGACCTCGCCCGCCATTGCCGCCCAGATTGCCCGGGGAGCGACGGAGGCGGATTTTGCGCCTCGACCGGCGGAGGTCACGTGCTACTTCAGCGATCTGCAGGGGTTTACGTCGCTGTCTGAGGCGATCGGCCCGGAGCGTACGAAGGAGGTTCTGAACCGCTATCTGGGCACGATGAGCGAGGTGCTTCTGCGGCACGGAGGCTCCAGTAAGTTCATGGGGGACGGAATCTTCGCATACTTCAACTCGCCGATCTGGGCGTGTCCGCAGCACCCGCAGGCCGGGTGTGAGGCGGCGCTGGCCTGCCGGGCGGCGCTCGACCGGCTCAAGGCGGCGGAGGCCGGCGGGCCCAACGCGAAGGAGTTCGGCTCGCTCGTGATGCGGGCGGGAATTCACACGGGCACCGTGTTCGCGGGATCATACGGCAGTGGCGAGCGTGCGGAATATACGTGCATTGGGGATACGGTAAACCTGGCCGCCCGGCTGGAACCGGCCAACAAGGTGTTCGGGACCACCATTCTCGTGTCGGAGGCCACGTACGAGGGCGTGGACGAGGATTACGTCTTCCGCTGCCTGGGGCGGTTGCAGGTCAAGGGAAAGACGCGAGCGGTGATGGTGTACGAGCTGCTCGGCCAATCGAATCAGGTGGACGAAACGCTCCGCCAGTACGCGGAAGCTTTTGCAGAATCGATATTTCTGTTTGGGCAGCGGCGGTGGGATGAGGCTTTGCGATCGCTGGACAAGTGTGCTCGGTTGCGGGAGGGTGACCTGGCGCTGGATCTCTACGAATCGGAGATCCGACGGCTCCGCGACGATCCGCCGCCGCCCGACTGGAACCGCGCCATCGAGCTGACCACCAAGTAATTTCACATCCCGTGAACACCTTCTTTTCCAAGGACCGGTAAAGTCGGGCCTGCGAACTTCCGAAAGACAGATTGTGCACTGTGGCGGAGCCGCAGCGGGGTCGTGGCGTGGACGACCGATTGGCGGTGCCGGCACGGTCCCATCAAGGTGCAGCACCGTGCGCGACTATCCTTATCCGATGGCGAACGGTAACGCGAACCCGACCTATGCCATTGCCGAAGGGCTCTTCGGCGTGCTCGAGCACATGGCCGAGCACCTGACCGACCTGGAGCAGAAGGGTCGGGCCCTGACGGCCAACTACCAGCATCTCGACGAGCAGATCTCGCTGGCCACGCAGATTCAGCGTGCCCTGTTGCCCCAGGAGTCCGTTGCATCGACCGCGGTGGAGTTGCGTACGGTGTACCGCCCGGTGGACCGGGTGAGCGGCGACATCTACGACATCGTGCGGCTCGATGAAACGCGGCTGGGCATTTCGCTGGCCGATGCGACGGGCCACGGCGTGGGCGCGGCCTTGCTGACGGTGTTCATCAAGCGCATCTTCCAGGGGAAGGAAATCGAAAATGGGTCCTACCGCATCGTGCCGCCCGACGAGATTCTGCGGCGGCTCAACCGTGAACTGCACGACATGAGGCTGCGCCAGTGCCCCTACGTGACGGCGCTGCACGCGGTCTATGACGAATCACAACGGCGGCTGACCTTCGCGCGGGGCGGCATGCCGCTGCCGGTGTACGTGCCGGCGGGCGGCGAGCCCCGGCAGATCGGCAGCAGCGGGCCGCTGGTGGGAGCGTTTGCGGACAGCCGGTTCGAAACCGTCGAGATGGACCTGTCGCCGGGCGACCGAATCCTGTTCTTCACCGACGGGCTCAGCGCGTTGCTGTGCGGCCGGAACCCGCAGGCGCCCTCGCATGACCTGACGCGGATACCCTCGTTTGCCGAAGCGCTGCGCCGGCCGATCGATTCTTTTATGACCCGCATCCACAGGTTGATTGACCACACGCCATCGTCCGCCTGGCACGGGGACGACATCACGCTGATCGCTCTAGACGTGACATCCGGCGGCGGCTTGCACTCACCCGGTCTGCTTGCCTGAGGCAAAGACTTCGTCCAGATGTTCGCACCAGGTGTGGATGATCATCAGGTGCACTTCCTGAATGCGCGCCGTGCGGCTGTCGGGCACGACGATCTCCGCGTCGGCCAGTCCGAACACCGGTTTCGCTGAATCGGGCGACCCGCTGCGTCCGAGCAGTGCGATTGTGCGCGCGCCCCTCTCGCGGGCGGCCAGAAGGGCACGGGCCACGTTCTGCGACGCGCCCGACGTGGAAAGCCCCACCACGCAATCCCCCGGCCGGACCAGGGCCCGAACCTGCCGGGCAAACACGTCCACCGCGTCGTAATCGTTGATCAGGCACGTGAGCAGGGGACCATCGGAGCTGAGGCAGACCGCGGCCAGAGGCTCGCGATTGGCGCGATACCGTCCGACCAGCTCGCCGCAGAAGTGGGCCGCCTGAGAGGCCGAGCCGCCGTTGCCGCAGGCGAAGACGGTCCGACCGGCCTGGAGTGTCTGTGCGATCGTCTGCGCGGCCTGATCGATGGGTCCGCCCAGCGGTTCGAGCCGCGAGCAGAGATCCAGCGTTTCGGTTGTTGTTTGCTTCCAGAGACTCATATGGCATCCATTCTATGCCAGAAGGCCTGCCAGGAGATAGAGCAGAGTGGCGGCCACACCGGCGGTCAGGGCATAGGGCAACTGCGTCCGCACGTGGTCAATATGGTCCGACGCGGAGGCCATGGACGACACGATGGTGGTGTCGGAGATGGGCGAACAATGGTCGCCAAACACCCCGCCCCCCAGCACCGCCGCGACCACCACCGGCAGCGGCGCTCCCATCGACTGAGCCAGCGGCACCGCGATGGCCAGCATGATGGCAAACGTACCCCAACTCGTGCCGGTGGCAAAGGCGATGGCACAGGACACCACGAACACAAGCGGCGCGACGGCCCACACGGGCAGGTTGCCGCTGATGACGGAGGCAACGTAATGGCCGGTCTGCAGATCGCTCTTGCAGAGTCTGCCGATCGCAAAGGCCATCATCATCAGCAGGCCGAGCGGAAGGAGCGCGGACGCCCCCTTCAGACAGGTGTCCACCCACTCACTCAACCGCATGATCCCCTGCGCGCGGTAGAGCACGCCGGCGAAGACCACCGCGGTCAATACCGCCCAGAGAACGGCCGTCGAGCCCGAGCACTCGCCCAGCACGTTCCAGAACGTGACGGCCTGCTCCTTTGTCAGGCAGCCCTGGTAGCCGGTATAGGCCAGGCCCACCGGAACCATGGCGACCATCACCGCGATGGGCAGCATCATGTTGATCGCGCGGCGAGCCGTGCCCTCGCGCGGCGGCAAGCCGAGCACCTCTTCGGAGATCATCGGCCGGGCGCCGTCGCGAAGCAGCTTGCCCTCACGATCGGCCCGTCGTTCGGCGGCTCGCATGGGGCCGAAGTCCCAGCGCGTGACGAGAATCGTGAACAGGAGCAGCAGGCTCAGAATCGCGTAGAAGTTGAAGGGGATGGCGCGGACCAGGAGAGGGACAGGCTCGCGGATGCCCAGGTCGGTCAATGTCATGAGAATGAACGCGCCCCAGCCGTTCAGCGGGATCATCACACAGGTGGGGGCGGACACCGTGTCGCAGACGTACGCGAGCTTCTCCCGCGAAATCCGCAGCCGGTCGAAGATCGGTCGGCCGACGGCCCCCGTGACCAGGCACACGATGCTGGACTCGATGAAGGTGGCCATTCCCACGGCCATGGTCAAAAGCCCGGCACTTCGCCGCCCGCGGACCAGGTGCGCGCCCTGCGCGAAGTGAACGAACCCATCAATCCCGCCGCTTCGCTGAATCAGCGCAATCAGAGAGCCGACCATGATGCTGAAGAGGATCGTGCTGGTCTGGCCCCGGTCCGTGAAGACGTCCCGGCAGGCATCGATGGCGCTCAGCACGCCGGCGATCGGATGGGGCCATTCGACGATGACGTAGCCGACGGCGATCCCCGCAAAGAGCGACAGGAAGACCTGCCGGGTCGCGATGGCCAGAATAATGGCCAGGGCCGGAGGCACAATGGACCACAAGCCGAATGGATGATCGACCGCGCCGAGCATTGAGGCCGGATTCTACCGGGGCGCTGCGTGCGGCGAAAGCGGCACCGCCGGCGGCGGCGGAGCGTGCGGTCAAGCAATCTCGATCCGGCTGCCGATACTCCGTCCGGGGCTGCGCCTGGACGGTATGACCGCCAGACCCCGGAGATGATGGTATGAGCAGGCGACGGCAGGCAGCGCGACAACGCCGGCGGGTGGCGGTGGTGACCGGTACCCGGGCGGAGTACGGCATTCTCGAGTCGCCCATGCGGGCCATTGCCGATCATCCCCGTCTGGAACTGCAGCTCGTCGTGTGTGGAATGCATCTGCTGAAACAGTTCGGGCACACGGTGGACCGGATACGCGAAGACGGTTGGCGCATCGCGGCCCGGGTTCCGATGCAGCGCGGGACGGATTCCTCGACCGACCAGGCGGAGGGGCTGGCCCGCGGTGTGGCGGGCATGGCGAGGTTCTTCGAGCGGGCCGAGACAGATGTCGTGTTGGTGCTCGGGGACCGGATCGAGGCATACGCGGGGGCGCTCGCCGGTTTCGCGACGGGCCGGACGGTTGCGCACGTGCACGGCGGCGACGTGGCGCCGGGCCACCTGGACGAGGGGCTGCGGCACAGCCTCACCAAGCTGGCTCACATCCACCTGGCCGCTTCGCGA
>JAFGJQ010000262.1 GCA_016929015.1 Phycisphaerae bacterium
GGGCGGAGCGGACCCGCCGTTGAAACGGCGGGCTCATCTCATCCGGGCCTACGGCCCTTGGGAGCGGGGCGGTTCCGATCTGTTCATGGTTCCCCCCGCCTGCCATTCGCAACCCCGGCGCGGAGCCCGTCGGTTTGATCGAAGCGCGAACGAAAACAATGAAGTCATGAACGCGCCGATCGCTGTAACGTCTTATTTCTAGTTCGCGCGCAAGGGTTTTTGCAATCGAATCGACAACCTCCGCGCCGGGATTCGCAATTCGCAATTCGTTCGGCAACCGCCCTCCATGTTCATACGATGGGACACCCTGCACGCAGCGGTGGCCAGCGCGATCCCAAGAGACCGGCTGGAAAGCCCGTCTCCCGGGTGGCCGTGTGGCGGACGTGGGCGGCAGTCGGTATGCTCGGCCGGAGCGAGTTGCCGGTGGAGGCGACGACGGGTGTGGGCGTGTCGGCGGCGGAGCATGACGACCGTTCTGGGCATTGAGACTTCCTGCGATGAGACCGCCGCGGCGGTGGTCGTGGACGGGCGCGACGTGCGCAGCAACGTCGTCGCGTCGCAGGTGGACCTGCACCGCAAGTTCGGCGGCGTTGTGCCGGAGATCGCGTCGCGAGCACACATCGAATGCCTCGACGGTGTTATTCGCGAGGCCATGGAAACGGCCGGTGTGGGGTCGGACGACATCGACGTTGTGGCCGTCACCCGGCAGCCGGGGCTGGTCGGGTCGCTGCTCATCGGCCTGACGACGGCCAAGACGCTGAGTTGGGTGTGGGGCCGGCCGCTGGTATACGTGGACCACGTGTTGGCGCACGCATGCAGCCCCGCGATCGGGCTGGAGCCGCCGCCGTGGCCGGCCGTCGCGCTGATCGTATCCGGCGGGCATTCGTCGTTGTACGAGATTCGCGGGTTCGACGCCATCGAGCGCCTGGGCGTCACGACGGACGACGCCGCCGGCGAGGCGTTCGACAAGGTGGCCACCATTCTCAACCTGGGCTATCCCGGCGGGCCGGAGATCGAGCGAGCGGCCCGCAGCGGCAACCCCAAGGCCGTCGCATTCCCGCGGACGCTGTTAGGGCCGGACTCGCTGGACTTCTCCTTCTCCGGCCTCAAGACCGCCGTTCTGTACCATGTTCATGGGCCGGGTCGGACGCAGGGCGGGCTGGAGCGGCTGAGCGAGCAGGACATCGCGGACATCGCAGCCAGTTTCCAGGCGGCGGTCGTGGACGTGCTGGTTCGCAAGACGATGCGTGCGGTGGACCAGCGAAGCGCGGATGCGGTGGTGCTGGGCGGAGGGGTAGCGGCGAACAAGGCCGTGCGCCAGGCGCTGGCCGACGCCTGCGCAGAGCGCCGCCTCACCTTCCACGCAGCTCCCATGGCCTACTGCGGGGACAACGCTGCGATGATCGCAGCGATGGGCTACCACCAGTACGCACGCGGTGAACGGGCGGACCTGGCGGCCGATGCGCAGGCGAACTGAACGCGAGCCTCCCGTCTTGCCCGCAATTCGTCTCATGCATACACTTGTTCAGTGCCAATGAACGAAAAGACCCTGCGAGACCTGCTCGGATCCTTCCAACGGGGCGAGGTAGGCGTGGATGACGTGGTCACGCGCCTGCGGACCTTGCCGTTTGAGGATCTGGGGTTCGCGAAGGTGGACCATCACCGCGCGATCCGCTGCGGCTTCCCCGAGGTGATCTACTGCGAAGGCAAGACCGTCGAGCAGGTCAGGGCAATCGTCTCCAAGCGGCTGGAATCGGGCGGCAATCTTCTGGGAACACGGGCAGCTCCGGCAATATACGAAGCGGTTGCGGCACGGTTTCCGGCCGCCCAATATCACGAAGCTGCCCGGGCTATCACCGTCCGCCAGCAGGAGCCATGTTGGTCGGCCGGGACCGTGGCCATCATCGCGGCGGGCACCAGCGACCTGCCCGTGGCAGAGGAGGCTCGGGTTACGGCCGAGATCATGGACCAGCGCACGCGGATGATCGTCGATGTGGGCGTGGCCGGTCTCCACAGGCTGCTCGCCCACGCCGAGGATCTCCAGGCGGCGAGTGTAGCGGTCGTCGTGGCGGGCATGGAGGGCGCGTTGCCCAGTGTCGTGGGTGGGCTGGTGGATTGCCCGGTGATTGCGGTACCGACCAGCGTCGGATACGGAGCGAGTTTTCACGGTCTGGCGGCCCTGCTGGGGATGCTGAACAGTTGCGCCTCCGGCGTATCGGTGGTGAACATCGACAACGGGTTTGCCGGCGGGTATATCGCGGCCCTGATCAACCGTCGCGTGGGCACCCGCTCGGGCGGCCCCTGAGGGGAGGCCGAAGACGAGTCAGCGCCATGCCCGAAGACATTCAGTACATCACGAAGATCCCGCCCCTGCCGACTCGCCCCGACGACGCACACAAGGGAGACGTCGGCCGGCTGATCATCGTCGGCGGCCGGCTGGATAAGGTGGGCATGGTCGGGGCGCCGGCACTCGCCGCGAACGCGGCCCTGCGGGCAGGCAGCGGACTGGTGCAGATCGTCACAGCCCCGGCCGCCCAGCCCACCATCGGTCTGCTCGCCCCTTGCGCGACGACGCGAGCTCTTCCGGTTGACGCTTCAGAATCTCTGGCGGCACTGGCGATCCAGTTTGGCGCCGACGTGGTGGCGATCGGCCCGGGCCTGGATCCGACGGTCCAGCCGGAGCAACTGGACAACCTGGTGGCTGAGTTCTCCGGTGGCATCGTCATTGATGCGGACGGGCTGAACCTGCTGGCTCGCATGGGTCGGTGGAATGCAGTATGGCCGCATCAAGTGGTACTGACACCGCACCCGGGGGAAATGCGTCGTTTGCTGGAGGGTTGGGGGGTCGAGGCCGACCCCCAGAACCGCCAGGATATGGCCGTCCGCATGGCACGGGCCACTGGGGCGGTAGTCGTACTGAAAGGGGCCGGCACGGTGGTAACGGACGGCCGGCGGATTTACGTCAATCTGACCGGAAACTCGGGGATGGCGACGGCCGGTTCGGGAGACGTGCTGACCGGGATTATCGCGTCCTTCATGGGCCAGCAACTTCTTCCGTTCGAGGCGGCAGTACTGGGAACGTACGCGCACGGCCTGGCGGGTGACATTGTGGCGGAGGAGGTCGGGCGGCTGTCGCTCCTGGCGACGGATCTGATCGAGTTCCTGCCGGATGCCCTGTGTGACGTGGCTGCGGATTCGGGGGAGTAGCTGGGGCGTGGGGGGCATCCAGCCGGGCTTTGGAGGTCGATTCTGCCGCGGCAAAGCCTGATTTCGGTCGCGAAAAGCCGTGTACGGGGGGCAGCGAGCCTGGATGAGACCGCGTTTCGGCACCCCTCACCGGGGCTGTGGCTTTTGGCTGGCAACGAGATATGTACTAAACCATTTCAGAGCTGCAATCCGATAAGTGAGGGAGTAGTACGGTGTTGCGGTGGCGCGGCACCGCTGCGCGGTAAATGGCAGCAACCCGCGGCCTGTCTGAACGTGGTTTGTCACGGATTCTGGTACGAGCCGGCAAGCAGGCGTCCGATGTGATTTCGATTGGCGCGGTCCGTCGGAGCCTGACGAGCAGCAATCACTTCGCTCTGTCCGGAGGCAGCGTATGACTTCGCAACGTGGAATAGGACAACAGACTTGGCTTGCCCTCGGTGTGTTACTCGTCGGCGTGATCTCGATGCCGGCGTTCGGTCAGAACGCCCCCCAGCCGGCGGCCCCACAGCCGGAGGCTGCTCAACCGGCCGCGCCGGAGCCGGCGCCCCCGCAGCCGGCGGCGGCGGAGCCGGCGGCAGCCCCGAAAGAGGCCAAAGCCTACGACATCTGGACGACCAAGAAACTGCTCGATGATCCGGGTGGTTTGCGTTCGGCGTTGGAAGACATGGGGATCAGTTTCAGTCCGATCCTGGGCTCGGCGTTTTCGATCAACACGCATGGCGGGGCGAACACGCACCACGCGCATGACATATCGGGGCAGATGTTCCACAACATCACCATTGATTTCGACAAGATGTTCGGGCTCAAGGGCAGTTCGTTCTTCTTCCGGGGCATTCAGTCCTGGAACAATGGCATACGCCCGGACGTCGGGTCGCTCAGCCAGCCGTTCTACGTGATCGGTCACCCCACCGACAAGGCCATTGAGATTGACAAGTGGTGGTGGCGACAGCGATTGTTCGACGATCGGCTGGAGTTTCGGCTCGGCAAGTTGCTGGCGTCGGACCTGATCGATCGAAACGAGGTCGCGGACAACTTCCTGAGCAAGTTCAGCAACCAAGCGTTCTTCCTGAATCAATCGATTCCGGACGCCAAGAGCCTGGGTGCATTCGTGCGGGTCTGGCCGGTGGACTGGCTGTACGTTCAGGTGGCGGCCGTTGATCCGGATGTCGACAAAGACCACCATCGGCACGGAACCAGCGGGTTTGAGACCGCGTTTCACGGCTCGGCCCACTTTCGCACGTACTTCGAGTTCGGCCTGCTGCCGAACAAGCTGCCGATGGACTGGGCCAAGCGGATCTACCCGGGCAACTATCGGTTCGGCTTGTGGTACGACCCGGCGTCGAAGCAGGTGTTCATTGACGACCTGGGCGGCCTGCGCGCAGTGCAGCGGCAGAGCGGCGACGTGGGCTGGTACTTCAACTTCGACCAGATGGTCTGGAAGGAGAAGCCTTCCGAACCGACGGACAAGCAGGGGCTGAGCATCTTCGCCCGATACGGCTTCGCCCATCCGGAAGTCAACCGGATCAACCATTTCTGGTCGACGGGCGCCGCCTACACCGGTCTGATCCCCAACCGAGACAAGGATACGCTGGGCTTCGCCGTTGCGCAGAGCATTCTGTCCAAAACGCAGCGTCACAACGTGAACGCGTTGGCGGATCGCGAGACCATCTACGAGTTCTATTACGCAATCACCGTCACGCCGTGGTGCGTGATCACACCCGACTTGCAGGTCATCACGAATCCGGGCGGCAACCGAAACGCCCACGACAGTCTGGTGGCCGGTGTGCGGGTTCGGATCGACTTCTGACACCAGTGGATACCCTGAACGCGGAGACTCTGATCATGACAGGAAGCCGTATGTTGCGGAAGCTGAAAATGGGCGTTCTGACCACGGTCCTGGCCGGTGGGACCCTGTTCGGCTCATGGTGCACGGCCCAGGACATTCAGAAGAACCTCGTGGCCGGTGCCCTGACGTTCGTCAAGAACGGCTCACAGTCCTTCTTCGACACGTGGATACCGATGAAGGACGTCTGGGCCGACTTGTTCAGCAAGGAATAGGACGTTCCGGCGGATGACTCGCGACGGGGCTGACCGTATGCTCGGTTGCCCCGTCGCGTGTTCCTCTCTCTGTTGCTCCGCCATTCCGTTGCGCCGTTCCCGTCTGACGTGGTTTTCGGACGTGGGACGGCCTGATCGTCCGCGTATCACCATTCTGCTGTTTGCGTCCCCCGCAGTTATATTCGACGCTTGTTCCACACGATCGCCGTATGGAGCAACGGGGGGATGCGAAGCGCTACCAGTCTTCTATTCGGACTCTTCCTGCTGGCCGGCTGCCAGGGATCGACACCCTTTTTCCAGAGTTGCCAGATGCTTTCGCCGGAGGCCCAGGCCCTGGCCGGCGACCGGGCCGCTCCGGCCGTGGAGGCCCGCTACGGCGGCATCCTCCGGGACGCGGACGCGGAGGCCCGGCTGCTGGCGATTGCCGAGCGACTGGCCGAGCCCACGCCGGTTTTGCGTATGCCGTACCAGATCCGGTTGCTGAAAAGCACTCGGCTCAACGCCTGCTCATTACCGGGCGGGCGGATTTATCTGACTTCGGGGCTGTACCGGCAGCTCGGCGATGATACGCGGCTCGCAGCGGTGCTGGCTCACGAGATGGGCCACATCGTCAGCAAGGATCACTTCAAACCCGCATGTGGAAACTGCAGTGAGGCCCTGGCCCGGGAGAAGAATGCGGACGCACAGGCCTTGCGGTTTCTCCAGCGGGCAGAGATCGAACCCACGTCGCTTGTGACCGTGCTGCACACCATCCGGCACGTGCAACCGCCCGGCTGGTCCGATAGCCGCATCGCGGAAATCCGGCGCCGGCTGGATGAAAATGCGAGTGACACCGTACTGGTCCGACGCGACCCATAACCCGTTCCTCCCACTTGCGTTATGTACGGTATTGCTGTTGACTTGTCCGGCAAGGTCTCTCTATCATAGGGCAATAGGAGGGATCTGCCGCGGGCGCATCCTCTCGCGCGGCAGAAAGCAGGCTGCCGCACGTACGCGGCGCCGGTGCGAGAGAAGTCTTCGAGGGTGCACGTCTCGAGGGAGGAAACTTCGATGAAGAAGACGCTTGTCAAGTCTGTGCTTTCATTGGCTCTGTTGATCGTCGGGATGTTTGCCGCCGCCTGCGCGCCGGAAGCCACGTCGCAGGATCTCGCCGGCCAGGAACACCCCCGGCACCAGACCGGCCTGGAGAGCCAGGTCGCCGACTATTGAGATCGTGAGATGAAGGGCGGAGAGTATCCGCGCGAACCGTTCCGGATGCCGGCCGGTCGATGCGACCGTGCCGCGTTCTGACACGCATTCTGCCGGGTCCCGCCGCCTGCCACGGCGAAACGAAGCGCGTCCACGTTCGCACCACAGCGGTGTCGAACGTGGACGCGCGTTTGTTACCCATCGGCCCGGTGCCGGCGGCCCCGGGTCACTCGGCGACCGGTGCGGCGGACTCCGCCTCCTTCGGCGTTTCTGCCGCCGCCGGGGCCGCTACCAGCGGCTTGACTTCAATGCGGATCATCCGGTCCGGCATGTGGTAGCGTTGAAATGCCTCGCGAACCGCGTCGGCCGTTGCTTTCTCGTACGCCTCCGGGTCCTCCTTCACGTCCTTCAGAGAGCGAGCGTGAAGGTCCAGCTTCCCCAGCACGCCAAGCCAGTACGACGGCTCCTTGCGTTGCTTGTCCAGATTGTTGGCGATCTGTTTCTTGGCTGTCTGCATTTCCTCTTCAGACGGTCCCTCCTCGCTGAAGCCGCGGAAAACGGCCAGCACGGCGGAGGCCAACTCGCTCGTCTTCTCGGGCGTCGTCGGCGCGGCCGCGTAGAACAACCCCGCGTCCCTGTAGGCCGACGACGGGCTGCTGTTGGCGCCGATGGAGTAGACAAGCTGTTTCTCTTCCCGAATCTCCTTGATGAGCCGGCTGGTCAGAATCTGGCCGGCCAGATCCAGGCTTCGAACATCCTGGACGCTCTTCTCTTCGCAACCGAAGAACCCCGTCAGCACGAAGGCGGTCGGGGTAAGCGTCTCTACGGACGATTGCCGCTCGTACGGTCCCGGGCTTCGCCGGAGGGTCCGCCGGGCGTCCAGCGTTTTGGCCTCCCGCGGCCGGGCCGGAAGAGACCCGAGATATCGCGTAACCAGGTCGCGCGCCGCCTCCCACGTCAGCTCACCCACGACGGCCACTTCAATCGGGGCCTCTTTCCGCAGCCGGTCAAACCACTGTTGGGATGCGTTCAGTGAAAGGGCCTTCACCTGGTCCGGCGTGAGAATCTCCAGTCGCGGGTCGCCCCCGCCCAGGACCTGCCGCATGGCGCGCACCAGATGAAACTGCGGCTGGGTCTCCCCCTTCTGAAGCTCTTCAATCGTCGACTGGCTCCACACCGCAAAGGCCGACGGCTCCAGGCGGCCGTCGGTCAGCAGGGCGTACGCCAGTTGCAGGCCGGTTTCGATGTCCGCCGGTGATCCGGACAGCCGGATGGCCAGAACGTCGCTCTGGGCCTGCCCCCCGAGCCGGAACTGCTTGCCGGTAATCAGGTCACGGATGTCCGTGGAGGCGAGCCGACTGGTCGCGGGCTGATTGAGGATCTGTGCCGCCGCCTCCGTAATGCCGCGGTTGGCCGCCGTCTCCTCGATTTCGCCGCCCGCCAGGTTGATGGTGATGAGGACCTCGTCCTTCTTGTAGTCCATGAAGCGGTGGTGCAGACGAACGCCGTTTTCCAGCCAGGCCGACGTGATGCCCAGGTCGGCGTCCGCGGTCTGCTCGGCGATCTTTCCGGGCTCCGGAAGCTCGGCCAGCAGCGTGTCCGGCCGTTCTTCATCAATGATCGGTGTGGTCTTGCGGGCGAGGGCGGCCCGGGCACCGGCCAGCAACGTGTCCTCCGCCGGAAGCGCCAAGTCGTCGCGACGCGGCAGGGTCAACACGTACGCGAATCGCCCGGGAGCGAAGTTGGCTGCGAAGGTCTTGCTCACGTCCTCCAGCGAAATTGTGGGCAGATGCTTCTCAATCAGGTCGAGGTTCTGGCGGGCCGACAGAATCGTGTCGCCGTCGGCCACCGCCCCGTTGTAACGCATCAGGAACGCGCGAGCGTTGGTGGTGGATTCACGCTCCACGGCCAGCTTGGCGCCGGACAGGATCTCCTTGCGGGCCAACTCCAGCTCCCGGGAAGTGAAGCCGTGTTCCACCGCCTGCTGGACGGCCATCACGAGCTGGTCGAGCATTTTTTCCCAGTTTTTCGGCTCGCCGTTGACGGAGCCCGCGATGCCGGTTGCCTGGGCGAAGAAGCTGAAGACGTGTACCCCGCCTTCGCGGTACGCCGCTTCACCTTTCTGAACGGCCTCCTCCAGGCGTCGGTTCACGATCCAGGCCCCGATGCTCTCGACCAGATCGCGCCGGAAGGCGCTTTCCGTCGTGACCGGCCCGCGGCCCGGATCCATACGCAGCATCTCGACTTCCGCCGTGGTGATCTCCGGGTCAGACACGACGATGGCCCGCGTCTCGGTAAACGGAGCGATCTCCGTCTGCTTCTGCTTCGGGACGGGGGCCTCGGGCTTGTAGGAACCAAAATGTTTGCGGATCAGCGGAATCTGGGCCTGCGGGTCCGCATCCCCCACCACGATCAGCGTCATGTGCTCCGGACGGTACCACGTGCGGTAATACGATTCGAACTGCTCCTTCGTGAACTTCTCGATTTGTTCCACCAGGCCCAGCGGCAGACGGACGGCAAACCGCGATCCGGGCAACAGCTTGGGGAACAGCTCGTCCTGGATTCGCTGCTCGGGGCTCTTGCGGGCGGTCACCTCCTCCAGGATCACGCCCCTCTCCTTGTCAATCTCCTCTTTCAGCAGCAGCAGGCGAAACGCCTGGTCGGACAGGCACAGCATTGCCTTGTCGATGGTCGCCTCCTGCGTATCCGGCGTGTACAACTGGTAGGCCGTCTGGTTGAAGCTCGTGAAGGCGTTGATGTCACCGCCGAACTTCATCCCGATGCTCTCGAAGTACTCCACCACCTTGCCGGGCGGGAAGTTCTCCGAGCCGTTGAACGCCAGGTGCTCCAGGAAGTGGGCCATCCCGCGCTGGTCGTCCGTCTCGTTGAGCGAGCCGGTGTCCACGTGCAGCATCAGGGCCATCTTCCCCGGCGGGTTGGCATGCTGCCGGATGATGTAGCGCAGCCCGTTGTCCAACTGTCCGAACACAAGGCTGGGATCGCGGGGCAACGATGTGTCCTCCGCCGCGGTCACGGTTGCCACGATCGCCAGAACTCCCAGATACAAACCGATTCGCCAGGCGCGGATCATGCAGATACTCCTCTCGAAAACCACAACAGTCCAGGTGGATCGTAAACC
>JAFGJQ010000263.1 GCA_016929015.1 Phycisphaerae bacterium
GCATCAAGGGCCGGGGCACGGTGGCCACGGGCCGGATCGAGCGCGGCAAGGTGAAAGTGGGCGACCAGGTGGAGATCGTTGGCCTGCGGGACATCCAGAAGACGACGGTTACCGGCGTGGAGATGTTCAACAAGACGCTGGAGGAAGGCGTGGCCGGCGACAACGTGGGCTGCCTGCTCCGTGGCGTTGAGAAGGAGTCGATTGAACGCGGGCAGGTCCTGGCGGCGCCGGGCACCATCACGCCGCATACGAAGTTTGAGGCGGAAGTCTACGTGTTGACGAAAGAGGAAGGCGGCCGTCATACGCCGTTCTTCAACGGGTATCGTCCGCAGTTCTACTTCCGGACGACGGACGTGACGGGCGGCCTGACGCTGACGGGCGGGGCCGAAATGTGCATGCCCGGCGACAACATCACGATGCAGGTGGAGCTGGGCAAGGCGGTGGCGATGGAGCCGCAGGACCGGTTCGCCGTCCGCGAGGGCGGTCGCACGGTGGGGTCGGGCGTGATTGCGAAGGTGATCCAGTAGGCGCCGCGGGCGCCGAGCCGAAGGACGACGTGACATGGCCAAGGCCCAGAAGCGGGAATACGTGTGGCTGCAGTGCAAGGAATCCGGTGATCTGAACTACCGGACGACGGTGAACGTTCAGGGAGGGCTTCCGAAGCTGGAGTTGAGCAAGTACTGCAAGAGGTGCCGGAAACGCACCGTACATAAGATCAAGCGCAAGGCCTAGGGCGGCGCCGGGACTCGCGGCCGGTGGCGCGAGGCCCGTGGAGGAGCGTAGCTCAATTGGCAGAGCACCGGTTTCCAAAACCGGCGGTTGGGGGTTCAAATCCCTCCGCTCCTGTGTGAAGGACGAGACCGCGGCGGAGGGACCGGAGGGCGGGGTTGCGGACGCCGAAGATGGGAGTGTCTGCTCATCCGACGATGGGCAGGCGGCAGGCATGAGCAATCATCCGCACGAAACGACCGGATCGCGATCGGGTGGGACGGCCACCGCGTCGGGAGCAGGGCTTCCGGGCGGTCCGGCGCCCAGGAAGGACCAGTCCAAGGTGACCGATAAACCGATAGATCGTCCGATGGGGCCTGCCCCGTTCAGCGCCGAGCGTCGTTCCTTCTTTGAGGTCTACAAACGCGGCCAGGGGTACCACACCCGGATGGGGACGGCCGTCGGCGGCGGCGTTCTCATTCTGGCAGGCGGCAACTTCCTGTACAACCAGTTGGACCTGTTCGAGACCCAGGAGGCCTGGACGCTGTGGGTTCAGGTCGGGATTCCGGTGGCCTTCGTGGTGATTCTGGGGCTGCTGCTGTACTGGCTGGTGGGAGTCAACCGTCGGACCTCCGACTTCATGATCGCCACGGAGGGCGAGATGAAGAAGGTGAGCTGGTCCAGCAAGAAAGAGCTGATCGGGTCGACGAAAGTCGTGATCGTGTTCTCGCTGCTGATCGCAGCGCTGCTGTTTGTGACGGACCTGATGTTCATGACGATCTTCAGCCTTCTGAACGTGCTGCGGTTGCCGCCGCCGCTGCTGAAGCTGTTTCCGGCACTGGTGAAGTTCCTCGGGATTGGTGACTGACCATGGAAGAGACCAGCCAGCCGCTCGCCGCTCCGGGCATGAACTGGTATGTGCTTCGGGTGGCGTCCAACAAGGAGGAGCAGGTCCGCAGCGCGCTGGAGCGGAAGGTGAAGATCGAGGGGATCGAGGATCGGGTCGGTCGGATACTCGTGCCCACGCTGAAAGAGCGGCGGATGCGGGGCGGCCAGGTCCGGGTCATCGAGAAGAAGTTGTATCCCGGGTACGTATTCGTGGAGATGGCCTGCGAGGAGGACGGATCGATCGCCGAAAACGTGTGGTTTCTGATCAAGGAGACCACGGGGGTCGGCGACTTCATCGGGTCCGACGGCAAGCCCACGCGGATGTCGGACCACGACGTGGTGGGGATGCTGGCGGCATCGCAGAAGGCGGAGGATGAGCCGACCCTTTCGGGGCTGGACTTCAAGAAGGGCGACCCGGTGAAGATTACGGAAGGCAGCTTCGAGAACTACGAGGGTGAAGTGGAGTCGGTGGACACGAAGCGTGGCCTGGTAACGGTGGTGCTTACGATTTTCGGCCGGTCCACCCCCGTGGAGGTCGAATACTGGCAGGTGGAGAAGCTGGCGTAGGCCCCGTGCCGGCGGCGGCAGTGTTGAGAAACAGGTGCAGGCGTGGCGAAGAAGAAGGAAGTAAAGGCGGTCATCAAGTTGCAGGCGCCGGGCGGGCAGGCAACGCCGGCCCCCCCGATCGGCCCGGCCCTGGGTCAGCACGGCGTGAACATCGGGCAGTTCGTGCAGCAGTTCAACGCATCGACGAACGCGTTGAACGGGATGCGCGTGACCGTCGTGATCACGGTGTACGGGGACAAGTCTTTCACCTTTGAGGTGAAGAGTCCGCCGGCGGCCGTGCTGCTCAAGAGTGCGGCCGGCCTGGCCAAGGCGAGCGGTCTGGCGGGTCGGGAATCGGTGGCCACCGTGAACCGATCGCAGGTCCGCGAGATTGCGGAGCGCAAGATCAGCGATCTGAACGCCGCTTCGGTGGAAGCGGCGATGCGGATGATCGAGGGCACCGCGCGTTCCATGGGGATTGAGGTCAGCAGTTGAGTTCGGGCCGCCGTCGCCGAGGGGCGGCGGGGCCGGACCGGATGGCAGAACGGAGGTTCCGGATGCCGACCCGAAGTGTTCGGTATCGCAAGCAGGTGGAGATTCGCGGTCCGCGGATGCAGGCCCGGTCGTTGGACGACGGGATCGCGGCGGTCAAGGCGATGGCCGGCGTGAAGAGCGATCGCACCTACAAGAACGGTCGCCGGCGCAAGGATCCCGAGCAGACGGTGGAAATCTGCGTTCTGCTGGGCGTGGATACCAAGCAGGCGGACCAGATGATCCGTGGTTCGCTTTCCCTGCCCAAGGGGACGGGATCGACCAAGCGGGTGATCGCTTTTGCGGACGGCGAGCTGGCTGAGAAGGCCCGCGCTGCCGGTGCGGTGGAGGCGGGCGGCGACGACCTGATCAAGCGGATTCAGGACGGCTGGATGGATTTTGACGTCGCCGTCGCTCATCCGTCGATGATGGGTCGGGTCGGCAAGCTGGGCAAGCTGCTGGGGCCGCAGGGAAAGATGCCCTCGCCGAAGGCAGGTACGGTGACGCAGGACGTGGAGACCGCGGTTCGCGAGTACAGCGCCGGCAAGCTGGAGTACCGCACGGACAAGGGCGGCAACGTGCAGTTGCCCGTCGGGAAGACCAGCTTTGCCGCGGACGACCTGAAGGCGAACATTGAGGCGGTTGTGTCACACATCCAGCGGGTGAAGCCGGCGTCGGCGAAGGGTCAGTTCCTCAGGAAGGTGTGCATCAAAGCAACGCGTACGCCCTCGATTCTTCTGAACGTGGGCTGAGAGGAGAAGCGCCGCCGGCAGTTCGGCGGGTTCGGAAACGGCCATGAGCAAGCCTCTGAAGCAGATGATGACGGACGCCCTGCGTGATCGGTATGCGGGCGTGGACTGCGCCTGCGTGGTGGATCTGACCGGGCTGGACGTGGTGTCGACCACGCGGTTCCGGCAGACCCTGCGCGACAAATCCATCCACGTGGCGGTGGTGAAGAACAGCCTGGCGGCTCGTGCGTTCCAGGGAACGCCGCTGGAGGCGCTGGGTCGGTCGCTGGAGGGTCCCAGTGCGCTGGTGACCGGGGGCGACTCCATCATCGAGGTCGCCAAGTCCCTCGTGGCTGCGGCGAAGGACTATGCCGTCATTCGCCTGAAGCAGGCGATGGTCGAGGGCGACCCGAACCTCATGACGGTGGACGACGTCGCGCGGCTGAAGAGCCGTCTGGAGCTGATCGGCGAAGTGGCGATGCTGATCGCGTCGCCCGGTCGGCGGGTGGCGGGCTGCATTGCGGGTCCGCAGGCGAAGGTGGCCGGCTGCGTGAAGGCCATTGCGGATCGCGGTGAGAAGGAAGCGGCGTGACGTTGGCGGCGGACCGGCTGAACGGATCGGCGCGGCGGGGGAAGAAAAAGAGATTCATTTGTCCGCGACGGACGGACTGGTTCCGCCTTCGGGCGGAATGAAATGGCGTCGACGGGACGCCGCCTATCCGACCGGCGGATCGGGTTGAAGACAGCAGGAGTCAGGCAGAGATGGCAGACGCACCGGTGAAGGAAGTCAGCGCGAAGATCAGGGACCTGGCGGACGGAATCGTCGGGCTCACGGTGAAGGAGGCCCAGGAGCTGGTGGACTACCTCAAGGAAGTCCACGGGATCGAGCCTGCCGGTGGCGGTGCCATCATGATGGCCGGTCCGGCTGCGGGTGGCGCGGATGCGGCGGCGGTCGAGGAGAAGGACACGTTTGACGTGATTCTGGCGGGAGCGGGCGACCAGAAGATCAAGGTGATCAAGGTTGTCCGTGCCCATACGGGTCTGGGCCTGAAGGAGGCCAAGGACCTGGTAGACGGTGCGCCGAAGCCGGTGAAGGAAGGGATTCCGAAGGCGGACGCCGAGGCGCTGAAGAAAGAGCTGGAGGAAGTGGGCGCCGCCGTGGAGTTGAAGTAGCGTCAGGCTTGACGAGAGGGTGCGAGATTTCGGATCGCGCCGAGCAGCACGCTGCACCGCCCGCCCCGCGAATCCGCGGGAGGGCTGTGGGCGCGCGCCTATCCCTGGGAGGCGGGACCGGCCGGATGCGCAGGGACGTCCGGCTGACACAGATGCCTCTCCATCGGGAAGTTCCCCGGGTATTCCTAGAAACTTTTTGACGCATGGCCGCGGCTTGCGCCGAGGGAGGTGCGGGTCGCGCCATGCCAGCCAGGTGGATGTTGGACGGCGGAGCGGGTTCCGGACGTTGGGGTGTGCGTATGCACGCGCGAATCCCCGGTCGCGGGGCCGGTCCGCTGCGGCTCGTACCGTGAGGTGAGTTCGATGTTCAAGTTCGAGAACGTACGAAACTTCGCCCGGGTCGGCGACGCCATGCCGGTCCCCAACTTGATCAACCTCCAGACGGAATCCTACGCCCGGTTCCTGCAGGCGGAGGCGGGACCGCTGGAGCGGACCTGCAGTGGGCTCGAGGCGCTGTTGCGGGAGGTGTTCCCCATCGAGAGCTACGACGGGAACCTGTCGTTGCACTACATCAGCTACGAGTTGAGCAAGCCGCGATACACGCCGGACGAGTGCCGCCAGTTGCGTCTCACCTACGGAATGCCGTTCCGCATTCGCGTGAGGCTGGTGCGCAAGGACAAGGACGAGATTCAGGAGGACCACATCTACCTGGGCGAGCTGCCCATCATGATCGGCGGCGGGGAGTTCATCATCAACGGGGCCGAACGCGTGATCGTCTCCCAGTTGCACCGCTCGCCGGGTGTGGACTTTGTGAAGGAGCAGGCGGAGGGCGACCGGGCCCTGCATGCCTGCCGGATCATCCCGGAGCGGGGAAGCTGGATCGAGATCAACGTGACCAAGCAGGACGTGCTGGCCGTCCGGATCGACCAGTCCAGCAAGATTCCGGCCACCACGTTCGTGCGGGGCATGTCCGAGCGCTATTCCGCGGATGAGTCGATTGTGGAGGAGTTCCACGAGACGAAGATGGTGCGTACGTCCGCGCTGAAGCCGGAGATGTACGCCGTCACGTCGATCATCAACGAAGAGACGGGAGAGGAACTGGTGAAGGCGGGCTGCCAGATCGGCGACGCGCTGACCCAGATACAGAATTCCCAGATCAAGCAGGTACGGGTGATTCCGAAGGTGAGCGACCCGCTGGTCCTGAACACGCTGGCGGAGGATGCGAGCCGATCGCACGAGGAGGCCCTGCTGAAGATTTACGCGAAGCTTCGGCCGGGCAACCCGCCGCAGATCGACAAGGCGCGCAAGCTGTTCGGCGAGAAGTTCTATGACGAGAACCGATACCGGCTGGGGAAGGTGGGACGGTTCCGTCTGAACCGCAAGCTGGGTACGGATACGCCGGACGAGGACATGATTCTGCACGTCGAGGACGTGGTGGAATGTCTGAAGTACCTGATGTTGCTGCGGACGGGCGAAGCGCAGTTTGAGGTGGACGACATCGATCATCTGGGCAATCGGCGGCTGCGGACGATCGATGAACTGGCGGCCGACGAGTTGCGCAAGGGGTTCCTGAAGCTGCGGCGCACCGTCCAGGAGCGCATGAGCCTGAAGGACCCGGAGCAGATCAGCCGGCTGGCCGAGCTGGTGAACAGCAAGCCGATCAGTTCCGCGATCGAGTTCTTTTTCGGCCGTAGCGAGCTGTCGCAGGTGGTGGACCAGACGAACCCGCTGTCCCAATTGACGCACGAGCGGCGTCTGTCGGCGCTCGGGCCGGGCGGGCTGAACCGGAAGCGGGCGGGCTTCGAGGTGCGCGACGTGCACATCAGCCACTACGGCCGCATCTGCCCCATCGAGACGCCGGAAGGCACGAACATCGGCCTGATTGCGTCGCTGGGCATCTACAGCCGCGTGGATGACTACGGCTTTCTCGTCACGCCCTACCGCAAGGTGGGGAAGGGCGGCAAGCTCGATGCGGACATCGTGTACCTGCGGGCGGACGAAGAGATGCGGCACGTTCTGGCCCCGCCCGAAGTGCTCGTGGCGGGCAACGGCCACCTGAAGGAGGGCCAGAGCGTGGCGCGCAACAGCGGCGAGGTCAAGCAGGTGTCCTCGTTTGATATCGAGTTCGTCGATATCTCGCCGAAGCAGACGGTGGGGGTCAGCGCGGCGCTCATCCCGTTCCTGGAGCACGACGACGCGAACCGGGCCCTGATGGGGTCCAACATGCAGCGGCAGGCCGTTCCGCTGCTGCGGTGTACGCCCCCCGTCGTGGGGACGGGGATGGAGCGGGCGGTGGCGGAAAACAGCGGCATGGTGATCCGGGCCGCCAAGGCCGGCAAGGTCACCTACGCGGACGCC